>NZ_CP084550.1:3504268-3822838 GCF_021800405.1 Arthrobacter sp. FW306-07-I
TAGGCGTGGACGCGAACGCAAACACGGTCACCCTCGGGTCAGGGACTTCGGTAGCTTATGGGCAACTGGTGGTGTGCCCGGGGCTCCAGTACGACTGGGACCGCGTGCCCGGCTTGCTCGACGCCGTCCATTCCCCGTACGGCGCCTCCCACTACGACTTCGAACTGGCCCCCAAGGCCTGGGCGCTGCTCAGCGCCCTGCGCTCCGGCACGGCGGTCTTCACCATGCCGGCCGGGCCGATCAAATGCGGGGGTGCCGCGCAGAAACCCATGTACCTCGCGTGTGACTACTGGCGCGGGCAGGGGGTGCTGGACAAAATCCGCGTGGTCATGGTGCAGCCGTACCCCACCGTGTTCGGGGTGCCGGAGGTGGACCGGGAACTGGACCGCAAGATCGCCGAGTACGGAATCGAGCTGCGGACCAACAGCGAACTGGTGGCCGTGAGCCCGGCCGGCCGCAGGGCCACCATCCGGAACAACGCCGCCAACACCACCGAGGACCTGACGTACGACGTCCTCAATGCCGTTCCGCCGCAGTCGGCCCCGGACTGGCTCAAGGCCACGGACCTGCCCGCCGCGGGGGACGCAGGCGGCTTCGTGGAGGTGGACCGCCAGACGCTCAGGCACCTCCGGTACCCCAACGTGTGGTCCCTGGGCGACGCCGCGGGCACCACCAACTCCAAGTCCGGCGGGTCCCTGCGCAAGCAGGTCAAGGTGGTGGCAAAGAACCTGGTGGCAGCCCGGAAAGGAAAGCCGCTGCGGGCCAAGTACAACGGCTACTCCGTGTGTCCGTTCACCGTGTCACGGGACACCGTGGTGTTCGCCGAATTCGACGACCGGTACCGGCCCATGCCCACCATCCCGCGGCTGCCCACGTGGAATGAAAGCAAGCTGTCCTGGGTGCTGGACCGCGACATCTTCCCGAAGATCTACTGGAACCTGATCCTCAAGGGACGGGCGTAACGCTAGCCGGCGGTGCCGATGCGCCACTCATCGGCAAGGATCGAGTAGATGAGCTCGGTGGCCCACTGGCCTTTGTAGTGCCACTTATCGATGTGCCGCGCTTCCAGCCGCATGCCCAGCCGGCCGCAGAGTGAAGCCGAGGCACTGTTGAGTTCGTCCAGCCGGGCTTCAATCCGGTGCATGCCCAGCTCCTCGAAACCCAGGCGCAGGACGGCCTGGGCGGCCTCCGTTCCATAACCCTTGCCGCGGGCACCCGGTGCCAGGGTCCAGCCCACTTCGCCCTGCCCGCGTCCGGCAGCCATTTGAGCACCACTTCGCCCTGCAGCCCGGGCTCATCCGCCGCTTCGATGGCGAGAGCCGCCCAGTCCCCCTCCTTCTCGAAGGAAAAGTTGGCGTACCGGCCCACCCGCTCCATCGACTGGGTGTAGGTCTTGGCCGGTCCGGGAAGGTACCGGGCGGTCTCCGGCAGCGAGTGGTAGGCGTGGAAGGCTTCCAGGTCGCCGCCGTCGAACCGGCGCAGGACCAGCCGGTCAGTGCGGATGGGAAGGGAAATCTCCGGCATGCGTCTTAGCGGCTGGCGGAAACGACGGCGGCCGTCGCCTCGGCGATGGCGCGCTCCTCGTCAGTGGGAACCACCAGGACAGGAATCGCGGAGGACTGCGTGGATATCACGCGCGGCTCCTTTGACCGCTCGGCGTTCAGGCCGCCGTCGAGCTCTATGCCCAGGGCGCCCAGCCGGTCCGCCACCTGGGCCCGGAAGTGCTGTGAGTTTTCGCCAATCCCTGCGGTGAACACCAGCGCCTTGGCCCCGCCCACCGCCACGTGATAGCCGCCGATGTACTTGGCCAGCCGGTAGGAGGCCACGCTGAGCGCCATGGCTGCTCGCTGGTCGCCGGCCTCGGAGGCCTCCACCACGGAGCGCATGTCGTTGTGCCCGGCAAGGCCTTTCAGACCAGACTCGCGGTTCAGCATGGTGTCGAGGTCCTCGGGCGTCCAGCCGGCGCGGCCGAGGAACACCAGGATGGAGGGGTCAAGGTCGCCGGAGCGGGTGCCCATCACCAGGCCCTCGAGCGGGGTGAAGCCCATGGAGGTGTCCACGGAGCGTCCGCCGCGGATCGCGGTCAGGGACGCGCCGTTCCCCAGGTGGGCGATGACGCCGTCGAACTCCTCGACGGGGAGGTCCAACAGCGCTGCCGACCGGCGCGCAACGTACTGGTTGGAGGTGCCGTGGAAGCCGTAGCGGCGGATGCCATGGTTGGTGTAGAGCTCATCCGGGACCGCGTACCGCCAGGCATGCTCGGGCAGGGTGCGGTGGAAGGCGGTGTCAAAGACTGCAACCTGAGGCATTTCGGGCCATTTTTTGGTGATGGCGCGGATGCCCAGGACGTTGGCGGGGTTGTGCAGCGGGGCCAGCGGGTTGAGCCGTTCGATGGCACGGGTGATTTCGTTGTCCACCAAGACGGGCTCGGCGAACCGCTCGCCGCCGTGGACCACCCGGTGGCCCACCGCCCCCAGTTCCGGGTCGCCCAGTTCCTGGTGGATGGCCGCGTCCACCTGCTCTAGTGCCTCCGCATGATCCCGCGGGCCCACCAGTTCGCCGTCCCCGCCGCCGCCGTTGCCCACGCCGATCTTCTCGATCAGCCCCTCGGTGAGGACGGTCCCGGCGGCCACGTTCCGGACCTGGTACTTCAGTGACGACGAACCGGAATTGATGACGAGCACGAGCATGCGGGGCCTCCTCAGCCTGGCGTGTGCAGTTCAACCCCCACTATAGGTGGCGCGGCTAACGGTCGGTCAGCAGCAGCGTGTTGCCGTCAGGGTCCTGGGCTGTAAAGAAGAGGCAGACATCCTGGGCGCCCGTGATGGCGCCAACGGCAACCCCGTTGTCTGCGAGCCGGGCGCGGGCTCCCTCCAGGTCCTCGACGAGGAAGTTGCAGGTTGCCCAGGCAAGGCCGGGCTGGGCGTTGATGCCGCTGTCCGGGCCCATGAGGGTCACCGATGCCGTTCCCGCGGCGGAGAGGACGGCCGAGAAGTTGTTGGCTTGCCCCACCGTGAGTCCGAGCATGCGGCTGTACCAGCCGGCTGCCGCCTGTGGGTTCCGGACGGGGATGAAGGCGGTGGTGATGGCTGTACCGGGCATGCCTGCGATGCTAGCCCACCCCTCCGACAGAGGGCCCCATAATCACCCCGGGAGGGGACAGTCCGTGTCACCGCGGGCTTTAGGGGGCGCTTTTTTGGGGGGGCCAATCCCCCTCGAACGGGTCCATCAAGGTGAACGTGGAGGACTTGGCCCTGGGCGACAAATACGCAATTGGAATTCATACGACCCATGCGCAGCGCGACGGCAAGACCTTGGACCAGCGTGAAATCCTCGTCTTCCGTATCTCCGGCGGGAAAATCACGGAGGGCCTCGAATTCCCGGAGGACAGCGCGCAGCTGGCCGACTTTTGGTCCTGACCTGCCGCGCTAAAAGGGCTTTCGCTGCAGCGGCACGGGAAGCTTGCCAAAATTATCATCAGTATGCTTACTATGGACGCAGCCGATCGGAAACGGCTGCGAACGGAACAGCGAAAAGGTGCGCTCAGCGAACGGGGCGCACCTTTCCCGTACCCGCTTGCGGCGGCAGGTTTTCCAGGCACAGATACTCCGCCGCGGGTTCCTTGCGGATCAGCGGAGCCTGTGCATAGAGTCGGCGAACAAGGCTGGACCACGCCGAGAGGACAATTCCATGACGAACGAGCCCAATTCGATCGACGAGAACGACCCCACCAACACGGGATCCAGCAGCACCGCCCCGCTCAACGCGCAGCCGGATTCCGGCAGCAAGGACGATCCCACGGGGGTGGAGGGCGCCAACCCGGCCCTGGACGATACCGGCCACCTCAAGGCCGCCGAAACGGGAGAAGCGCCGGAGGCCCCGGAGAACCGGGAGGACCTGGACCTTACCCCGCAGGGCCTCTCCGATGAGCCTGCCAAGCAGGAGGACCCGGAGAGCCTGGCCAAGCCGGACAACAGCTGACTGTTCCCCAACAAAAAGTACGACGCCGGCACTTTCCGGGCGGTTTCTAGGGGTCGTTGCAACACTGCTGGTGTTATGTGGTCATTAGTAGATCACGCAGACGCTCGGCTGGGGTGTCCCAGCCGAGCGTTTTGCGTGGTCGGCTGTTGAGTTCTTGGGCGACGTGTTCGAGGTCTTCGGGGCCATAGATGGATAGGTCCGTGCCTTTTTCGAAGTATTGGCGCAGCAAGCCATTGGTGTTTTCGTTGGAGCCGCGTTGCCAGGGGCTGGCGGGGTCGCAGAAGTAGACCTGCATGTCCGTGGCCATGGTGAAGGATTTGTGGGCTGCCATTTCCGCGCCCTGGTCCCAGGTCAGGGAGCCTCGGAGGTGTTCGGGGAGTGTCTTCATCGTGGCGATGAGGCCATCACGGACGGTTTCGGCGGTGTGGTCTCCGGGCAGATGGACGAGCATGACGTATCTGGTGGTGCGTTCAACGAGGGTGGCGATGGCGGACTGGTTGCTTGCCCCGGTGATCAGGTCTCCTTCCCAGTGTCCTGGAACGGCGCGGTCTTCAACTTCGGGTGGGCGTTCGGAGATCATCACCATAGGGTCAGCGAAGCGGGGCTGCCGCTGCTGGGGGTCCTTGTGAGGCTTACGGCGCGTCCGGCCGGTGCGCAGAGCTGCCTGGACTTCACGTTTGAGTCCTCCGCGGGCCTGGAAGTAGAGGGCCTGATAGATCGTTTCTGGGCTCACGCGCATCTCCGGGTCGTTGGGAAACTTCCTGATCAGCTTGTTGCTGATCTGTTCCGGTGACCAGCGCCGAAGCAGCTTCTTCTTCACATACTTTCGTAACCGGTGGTGAGTGACCAGCTTGCTGTCCTTGGGCCGGGGCCGCCGGGCGGTCGCGGCACGTTGGGCTGCATAGGCGTAATACTTCCCATCGTTGACACTGTTCCTGGCCAGTTCCCGGCTGATGGTCGAGGCGGACCGGCCCAGCTCCCTGGCGATCTTCCGGACCGGTGTGCCGGCAGCGCGGAGGTCAGCAATCCGTTCCCGGTCCTGCAAAGTCAGGAATCTGGCATCCAGTGGTTTCTCCAAGGCCGCAAGTGCGGGAAACGCGCCAGAATCGGTGATCGCTTCGTCGGTGGTCAGTGTCATCACACCACTGGTGTAATCGACCCGGCGGCCATCACGGTAGATTCGCCCGTTCCGTGTCCTTCTGACCCCGTTGTCCCATTCCTGGGCCGTGCACCGGTTAATGCCCAGTTCTTTGGCAGCCTCCCGGCGTGTCATTCCAGCTTCGCGGAGCTTGCGGAAATCCTCACGGCTGGGGCCTTCCGTGCGTTTCCGCGCAAGCCCGGCCTTCTGGGTCCACTTGTAACAAGTTTGACGGCTCAACCCCAGTTCGGCAGCGGCAACCGTAGTGCTACCGGTACGCGCCAAAGCCTTGAAGAACGCTGCCTTCACCTCCGGGGTTACTCTCGCCCCACGGACATTCCCGCCATTTATGGTGCCGGCAGATATTCCCGCCTCACGCAGCCACCGGTAGCACGCCGACGGTTTAAGCCCGAGCTCAGCCGCGGCAAGAGCAACACTCCCCGCGCTTGCCAGTGCCCGGAAGAACCCTTCCCTTTCCCCGGAGGTATAGCTCCGTCGAGGGGTCCTGCCCTCGCTTAAAGACGACATGGTCGTTGCAACTCCCAAAACTAAGGGGTGTTGCAACGACCACTAGAACCCAAGCCGAAGTGCCGGCGTCGTACTTTTCTGCGTGGTCCTTCAGGAGGCCGGTGCCTCTGCTGGAGCCTGGAGACTTTGGGCTTGCGCCGGGCTTTGGGCCTGCGCCTGGATGGCCGTGATGGCCACCGTGTTCACGATGTCCTCCACCGTGCAGCCGCGGGAGAGGTCGTTGACCGGCTTCCGCAGCCCCTGCAGGACCGGCCCAACTGCGACGGCACCGGAGCTCTGCTGCACCGCCTTGTAGGTGTTGTTGCCCGTGTTGAGGTCCGGGAAGATGAACACGGTGGCCTGCCCGGCCACCGAGGAACCGGGCATCTTGGATGCGGCGATCGAGGCGTCCACGGCTGCGTCGTACTGGATGGGACCTTCCACGGCCAGGTCCGGCCGGCGTTGGCGCACCAGTTCGGTGGCCTGCCGCACCTCGTCCACCGCCTCGCCGAAGCCCGAACCGCCCGTCGAGTAGGACAGCATCGCCACGCGGGGCTCCACCCCGAACTGCGCGGCGGTCTCCGCTGAAGCGAGCGCGATGTCCGCCAGCTGCTCCACGTTCGGATCGGGGTTCACAGCGCAGTCGCCGTAGACCAGCACCCGGTCCGGCATGAGCATCAGGAACACCGAGGACACGATCTTCACACCCTCCCGGGTCTTCACGAACTCGAGCGCCGGCCGGATGGTGTGCGCCGTGGTGTGGGCGGCGCCGGAGACCATGCCGTCCACCACGCCCAGCTGAACCATCATGGTGCCGAAGTAGCTTCCGTCCTGCATGATTTCCAGGGCCTTGGGCAGGTCCACGCCCTTGTGCGCCCGGAGCTCGGCGTACTTCTCGGCGAACTTCAGCCGCAGCTCGGACGTGGCCGGATCAATGACACTGATACCGGACAGGTCGATGCCGTTTGCCGCAGCAAGTTCCCGGACGGCGGATTCGGGGCCCAGCAGGGTCAGGTCGCAGACGTCGCGGCGGTGCAGGATCTCGGCCGCGCGCAGGATCCTGACGTCGGTTCCTTCCGGCAGGACCACGTGCCGGCGCTGCGCCCGGGCCCGCTCGACGAGGTCATGCAGGAACCGCAGCGGCGTCATCCGCTCCGCCCGCGGCAGGTGCAGGCGCTCCACCAGTTCGGCCTCATCAACCCGGCGGGACCACAGCCCCAGGGCGGAAGCCACCTTGCGCCGGTGCCCGGACCAGATCTCGCTGCGCACTTCGGACACCCGGCGGGCCGTCTGGTACGTGTCCTCGTCCGCCGCGAACACCGGGAACGGCGCCTGGGCCAGGAGCGGGTAGATGTTGGCGTCCGGGGCCAGGCCGCCGGTGAGGATGAGTGCAGACGGCACGGGAAACTCGGGCGAGAACGAGGACGCCAGGCAGGCCACCATCACGTCTGCGCGGTCCCCCGGCACGATCACCAGCGCTCCCTCATCCAGCACGTTCAGGAAGTTGCCCACGTTCATGGCGGCCACCTTGATGTCCTTGACGTCGCGCTCCATGTCCGGCGTACCCGCGATCTGCCGCACGCCCAGCGCCATGGCCACCTCGCCGGTGGTGGGCCTGGCAATTTCCTCCAGCTCCGGCAGGATGTAGACCGGCCGGCCGGAGGCACCCGGCTTCAGGGCGGCGGCGATGGCGTCCAGGTCATCAGCGTCCGCGCGGTTGACCATGATGGCCAGCAGCGCGCACTTCTCGGCGGCGAGTTCCTTGCGGGCAACTTCAACGGCGGCGGCCGTCTCACTGACGGTGCGGCCCTTGGCGCCTACCACCGCCACCACAGGGGTGGCGAGGTTGTTGGCCAGCCGGGCGTTCAAGTCGAATTCGACGGCGGCGTCCTGGCCCACCAGGTCGGTCCCCTCCACGATCACCACGTCGCAGTGGCGTGCGATCTCCGCGAAGATCTCCACGCACCGGGCGTCGATTTCCGCGCGGTTCCCCTCGGCCAGCAGCGTGCGGACCTCGTCGTAGGTCAGGCCGCCGCGGCACCGTTCATCCTCCAACGCGAACCGGGATTTCATCAAAGCCACCATGGGGTCATTGGCCGCCGACGGCCCGTGGACTACCGGTTTGAAAAAGCCGATCCTGTCCGCGTGACGGTGCAGGGTGTCCGCCAGCCCGAGGGCGATCAGGGACTTGCCTGATCCAGGAGTTGTTGCGCTGACGTAGATGCCTTTGGCCATGGTCCGCCCTTTGCTGTCCTTGCTGGTGCCGGTACCCCCATCCTTGCACTTCCCTCCCCGCGAAATGGCACTTGGCGGCAGTGTTCAGCGCCGGGACTGCCGCCAAGTGCCACTTCGCACTGAAAGGTGGTGGCCGCCGTCGTGCGTTCCCGCCCGGTTGCTACCACCCCCACCGTGCGGCGCGCCGGGGACGACGGCGTGTCCCCCGTTTGGCGGGTTGGGCCACCGATGTAAGTGGGCAGGAAGGCACGCATCCCCTTGACACCGGACCCCCTCATGGGATTACCTAATGAACATTCGGTAAATAAAGCTGGAGGCAATGACGCATGGCTGAGACCACCCTTTCCGGGGCCACCCACCCCATCCTGGAAAACGACTATGCCTCCGAATGGATGGGCATCGAGGTCCTCGCCATCAGCGACGGCCACGCCGCTATCCGGATGACGCTCCGGCAGGAAATGCTCAACGGCTTCGGCATGGCCCACGGCGGAATGATCTTCGCCTTCGGCGACACCGCCTTCGCCCTCGCGTGCAACCCCATCCACCCTGCACCGGGCGAGGAAGGCACCATTACCGTCGCCTCCGGCGTCGACATCAATTTCCTCAAGCCGGCATTCCGCGGCCAGGTGCTCACCGCCGTCGCGGACCGCCGCTCCAGCGCCGGACGCAGCGGGCTCTACGACATCCAGATCTTCGCCGCCGACGCCGCAATGCCGGCTTCCGAAACCCAGCCCAGTTCCCCGGGCGAGCTCATCGCCGAGTTCCGCGGACGCAGCCGCACCATCCCCAAGAAGTAGGAAAACCATGACCCTGCATGCCCCCGAAACCCCCGCCGCTGCCGTTTCCAACCCGGCGGAAGCAGCCAACCCGGCCGGCACGGACGCCAACCCCACCACCACGGAAGGGCTGGACCGCGAGGAAACCATCTCCCGCGACGAACTCGAGGCCCTGCAGCTCCAGCGGCTGCAGCACACCGTGGCCTACGCCTACGACCGCGTGCCGCTCTACAAGCGCAAATTCGACGAAGCGGGCATCCACCCCAGCGACCTGCGCGAACTCGAGGACCTTGGCAACTTCCCCTTCACCACCAAGGAGGATCTGCGCCAGGAGTACCCGTTCGGGATGTTCGCTGTGCCGCAGAGCGAGGTGGCCCGCATCCACGCCAGCTCCGGCACCACGGGCCGGCCCACGGTGGTGGGCTACACCAAGCAGGACCTGGCCGACTGGGCCAAGCTGGTGGCCCGCAGCTTCCGCGCCTCCGGCATCCGCCCCGGCATGAAGGTCCACAACGCCTACGGCTACGGGCTGTTCACCGGCGGGCTGGGCGCGCACGCCGGCGCCGAGGCCCTGGGCTGCACCGTCATCCCCATGTCCGGCGGCCAGACCGAACGCCAGATCCAGCTGATCCAGGACTTCAAGCCGGACGCCATCCTGGCCACTCCCACCTACCTGCTCACCATCGCCGACGCCATGGCGCACATGGGCATCGACCCGGCTTCCACCTCGCTGAAGTTCGCCGTCCTCGGCGCCGAGCCGTGGACCCAGGAGATGCGGCACGAGCTTGAGGTGATGATGAACATCAAGGCCTGCGACATCTACGGCCTGTCCGAGGTCATGGGCCCGGGCGTGGCCGGCGAGGCCGTGGAGACCCAGGACGGCAGCCACATCTGGGAGGACCACTTCCGCCCGGAAATCATCGACCCCTTCAACCCGGCGCCGGGCAAGGAAAACGTCCTGCGCGACGGCGAGCACGGCGAACTGGTCTTTACGTCGCTGACCAAGGAAGCCCTGCCGATCATCCGCTACCGCACCAAGGACCTCACCCGGCTGCTGCCCGGCACCGCCCGCCCCGCACACCGCCGCATGGGCCGCATCACCGGCCGCAGCGACGACATGATTATCCTGCGCGGCGTTAACCTCTTCCCGTCCCAGATCGAGGAAATCGCCCTCCGCATCCCCGAGCTCAGCCCACACTTCCAGCTGGAGCTCACCCGCCCCGAGGGCCAGCGGATGGACCAGCTGACCGTGCGCATCGAGCGCCGGGACGCGGTCACCATTGAGCAGAGCACGACGGCGGCACGCACCTTGAAGGAGCAGATCAAGATCCACGTGGGTTCTTCGTGCACCGTGGACGTGGTGGAGCCTGGTTCGCTGGAGCGGTCCAACGGCAAGCTGCGCCGAATTTACGACCTGCGTCCGAAAGGCTAATGCCGTTCAGGGCCGCCGGGCAGCTTCACCGTTCGGCGCTGCCCGGCGTCCGTTCCCTGCCGGGACTCCGGCCGGCCGGCAGGGAAGCGGGCCTGCGGAGCAGCAGCACGGCCGCCAGCACGAACCAGACCGCTGGGACCAGATTGGCGATGATCACCGGGCCCCAGCCGGCAGCGTTATAGAACCCCGAGGGGTCCAGGGGGCCGCCGTACATAGACGGGACCGCGGCGGCGCACAGCACCACGCCGACATAGGCGACCCACCGGGTCCAGGACGGCAGGACACCGGTGGCCACCGCCGCCCAGCCTGCCGCGCCCAGGAAGAGCCCGGTGATCGCGAAGGCAATGGAGCTGTTGTAGATCAGCAGGTAAGCCATGGTCAGCGCCCGGTTCACCGACGGATCGGGGGCAGGTGCCAAGGCATCCAGAGCCAGGCCGCCCTCCATTCCATTGGCCACGAGGGTCACCCCCACCCAGACGGCCATGGCGGCGACCACCAGGGACCCGGCCCAGCCGTAACGTGCATCCGCACGCCCGATGAGATGGCCCAACCCCGCTGCAAAGACCATCGCAGCCACGTAGAGGCAGAGATCGAGCAGGACCCGGGTGAAGATGATGTTGCGGATCCGGTACGCCTCAGCCGCACCCGCCGCTCCGTCGTACAAACTAACGGAGGGGTCCTGGGCGAGATACAGCGGGAACTGCCCTGCCCAGAACACCAGCATCCCGACGCCGGCCCATCCAGTGATCCGGCGAACAGCATTGTCATCCACGGCTGGCATCCCTTCGATCTTCAGGAGGAGCGGCACGTCTCCTGCTTCCTGGCGGCTTTCCCTCAGGGTGGCCCTGTGACCATCGGCGTCCAAGTGCCGAAGGTCCCCGCGGCGGCCGGGCTGCGGCCGATTACCGAACGTTCATGAGAAAATAGCGACTATGCCCAGCGCCAGCAGAACTGCCAGCACCGAAACCTCCAGCACCAACGGCACCGCCGCGAATGGCACGGCCAAGCGGGGCCGCCCCGGCTACGACCAGCAGTCGGTGCTCCGCATCGCCGTGGATGTTTTCAACCGGCACGGCTACGACGCCACCTCCATGGGCATCCTGGCGGAGAACCTGGGCATCTCCAAGTCCGCCATCTACCACCACGTGCCGTCCAAGGGCGACCTCCTCAAGCTCGCGCTCGACCACGCCCTGGGCGGGCTCGAAGCCATCCTGGAGCAACCCGAGGCCACCTCCGGTGCGGCGGATGCCCGGCTGGAGTTTGTGCTGCGCCAGACCGTGGCCGTCCTGGTGGACCGCCTGCCCTTCGTCACCCTGCTGCTGCGCCTGCGCGGCAACACCGAAATCGAACGGGACGCCCTGGAACGCCGCCGCGCTTTCGACCACAAGGTCGCGGGCCTGATCTCGGCGGCCCGCGACGAGGGGTCCCTCCGCGCGGACATCGACCCACGCACCGTTTCGCGGCTGCTGTTCGGCATGATCAACTCCATTGTGGAGTGGTACAAACCGGGCGGCGCACTATCGCCGGAACGGCTGGCGGACGACGTCATCACCATGGCGTTCGATGGCCTCCACGCGGACACATAGGGAACGCGCAAACTCCCCGGCCCCAGATAATAAGGGTGCTTGGTATTTTCCCCGCTCCCCCGTTACGGTGGTAGAAAGCCACCATCCGCAGGGAGGTCCTGATGAGCAAGGCCAGCGCTCCAGAGCGTTCACGCCATCTCTACCCCGCGCGCGGCACTGCGCTGGCCGCCGGGGCTCTCACGGCAGCCCTGGCACTCAGCGGATGCACTGGCACGCCGGGCCCTCCCAATCCCAGCGGCACCTCCCCAAGCCAGGCATCGTCGTCGGCCAATGCCACGCCGGCACCCTCCACCCAAGCCGCCTCTGGTTCTGCAGCGCCGGCCACCGGCGCGGGCCCCGACTCCGGAGCTGCCGGGAACCTGCCGCAGCTCGTGGAAAACCTGTCACCGTCCGTCGTCACCATATTCACGCAGGGCGGCCTGGGCAGTGGCGTGGTGTACTCGGCGGACGGGCTGATCCTCACCAACGAGCACGTGGTCCGTGGCGCCACCACCGTTCAGGTGGGGTTCGCCGACGGGCAGCGGGTGGAAGGAACGGTCAAGGCAAGCGACGCCGTGACCGACCTCGCCCTGGTGCAGGCCAAGCGCACCGGCCTGCCCAAGCCCACCTACCAAAGCAACCTGCCCAAGGTGGGCGAGGGCGCGCTGGTCCTGGGATCCCCGCTCGGCTTTGAAAACACCGCCACCGCCGGGATCATCTCGGGGCTGCACCGCTCCATCCCCGGCTCCGCATCCAACAGCCTCTCGCTGGTGGACCTCATCCAGACGGACGCACCCATCAGCCCCGGCAACTCCGGCGGCGCCGTGATCAACATGCGCGGCGAGGTGATCGGCATCAGCGAGGCCTACATCCCGCCGTCGTCCGGCGCCGTGTCCCTTGGCTTCGCCATCCCCGCCGCCACCGCCGTGGACGTGGCCGAGGAACTGCTGAAAAACGGCACGGCCAAGCACGCGTATCTGGGCCTGACCCCGGGCGAGCTGACCCCGCAGATCGCCGACCAGCTGGGTATCCAGTCCGGATCCGGGGTGGTGGTCCTTGCTGCCGATGCCGACGGGCCCGCCGGACGCGCGGGAATCCGCCCGGGGGACGTCCTGCAGTCCATGGAGGGCGTGGAGCTCACCACGCCGGAAAAGCTCCTGGCGGAACTGCGCAAGCGCAACCCCGGCGACACCGTAGGCTTCAAGGTCAAGCGCGCCGACCAGACCTTGGACATCAAGGTGGACCTTACCGACCGCCCAGCCAACACAACCACCCGATAGGAAGGAAAAACACATGAGCCACCCCAAGGAAGAACCCGACGCAGGCTTCATCATTCCGGATCCGTCAAAGATCCGCGAGGACATCCCCGGCGACGCCGGAGATGAAGCCAACGTGATCCGCTTCAGCGAGGAGCAGGCACTGATCGAGGAACAGTCGCACGGCGTCCGCCCGGACACCTACAGCGTCCCCTCCGGCGGCCCCACCATGGATGAGGCCCGCGGCAACATGGACCTCTCCGACCGCAGCGAGGACGGCCGGGGCACCGGCCCCGAGGACGACAGCAGCGACGACGGCCTGCACGGGGGCGCCGAAAGCTAGCCGCCGCAATCCACAGACAAGCAGCAGGGGTACCCCGATCCGACCGGGGACCCCTGCTGCTGTTCTACTGTCTGCCGGGCCTAGACCTGGTACTCCAGCTTGTCGCCCAGGTTTTGGTGGATGCACAGGATGTTGTGCTCGGTGTCCATGAACCACGCGCACTTTTCCGATCCCGAAGTGCAGATGTGGTTTTCCGTCTTCAGGGTGGGCAGGTCGTAGTCCTGGAACCTGATGCCCCGGGCTTCCATGTCCCGGACAGCCTCCTCAATGTCGGGGACCTCGAAGCTCAGCGCCGTGTGTTCGGAGTGCTTGCCGTCGGACACCGACATCAACTCCAGCAACGGGCCGCCGTCGATACCCAGCAGTTCATTCCCATCGTCAGTGGTTCCGCGGTGCGGGAGGCCGAGCTTCTCCGTATAGAAGCTCCGGGCGCGGGCTGCGTCATCCACCGGCAGGATGGTTGTGGCTGAACTCATTGTCAGATGCATGGGGGCCACCTCCTTGTGGGCAGAATCTTACGCCGGGCAGCCCCAAAAGACCCTCCCCCGGCACCCCGATGCTCTATCACTTTGGGCCCCTAAAACCGGGGTTTAGGGACCAAAAGTGATAGAGCAAGGGGAGGGTTACTTCTCGACGAGGGTGAGGACGTCGTAGGTGGCCACGATTTCGTCGTTCTGGTTGGTGAGGACGGCGTCCCATGCCACCTCGCCGTATTCGTCGGTTTCACGCGGCGTGATCTTCTTGGCGGTGAGGGTCACCCGGATGGAGTCGCCTGCGGCAACGGGGGTGATGAAGCGCAGGTTTTCCAGGCCGTAGTTGGCCAGCACCGGACCCGGCGCGGGCTCCACGAACAGCCCGGCGCCCCAGCTGAGCAGCAGGTAACCGTGCGCGACGATGCCGGGGAAGAACGGGTTGGCTTCCGCCGCTTCCTGGTTGGTGTGGGCGTAGAAGGTGTCGCCGGTGGAGTTGGCGAACGCACTGATGTCCTCGAGAGTGACCTGCCGCAGGTCGGAGCGGACGGCGTCGCCGATCCTGAGGGTGGACAGATGCTTCCGGAACGGGTGGGTCCCCTCGGTCTCGAGGGTGAAGTTCCGGGCCGCGCCGGTGTGCCAGACGCCGGTGACGGCGGTGAGCATGTTGGGTGACCCCTGGATGGCGGTCCGCTGCATATGGTGGAGCACCGACCGGATGCCGCCCAGTTCCTCGCCGCCGCCGGCGCGTCCCGGACCGCCATGGACCAGGTGCGGCACCGGCGAGCCGTGACCGGTGGAGGTGCGGGCGTCTTCACGGTTCAGCATGAGGACGCGGCCGTGGTGGGCGGCGATGCCGGTGACCAGCTGGCGCGCCACCTCGGGATCGTTGGTGCAGACCGACGCCACCAGGGATCCTCCGCCGCGTGCCGCGAGGCGGACGGCGTCGGCCAGGTCCTTGTAGCCGATCACGGACGATACCGGACCAAAGGCCTCCAGCGAATGGATGGCTTCCGCTTCCGGATTGTCCCAGTTCAGGACCACGGGGGCCATGAAAGCGCCGCCGTCCACTACCCCGGTGGTTCCGTCGGCGGAGGTGACCGACGGCGAATCGAGGGTTCCGTACGCAAGCTCACCGCCGGCGTCGAGCATTGACTGCACGGCGGCGCGGACGTCCTCAAGCTGTTCCACCGAGGCCAGCGCCCCCATGGTGACGCCCTCGCCGCGCGGGTCGCCCAGGACCACGCGCTCGGTGATGCGCTTGCCGATGGCGGCGGATACGGCGGGGACCAGCTCCTGCGGCACGATGGCGCGCCGGATGGCGGTGCACTTCTGGCCGGCCTTGACGGTCATTTCGGTGACCACGGACTTGACGAAGGCGTCAAATTCCGGGGTGCCCTCGACGGCGTCGGGCCCCAGGATCGCGGCGTTCAGGGAGTCGGTCTCCGAGGTGAAACGGACACCGCCCTCCACCACGTTCGGGTGCGCCTTGAGCGACTTCGCGGTGGAGGCGGAGCCGGTGAAGGCCACCAGGTCGCGGTAGTCCAGCACGTCCAGCAGGCCGCGGACCGAGCCGGAGACCAGCTGCAGCGAGCCCTTGGGCAGGATGTTGGATTCCACGATGGCCTTGACCACCGCAGCGGCAACGTAGCCGGTGGGGGTGGCGGGCTTGACGATGGTGGGGACGCCGGCGATGAACGCGGGCGCGAACTTCTCCAGCATGCCCCAAACGGGGAAGTTGAAGGCGTTGATCTGCACCGCGACACCGGGAATCCGGGTGTAGATGTGCTCACCGGCGAAGGAGCCGTCCTTGGAGAGCACCTCCATGGGCCCGTCCACCACCACCTGGGAGTTGGGCAGCTCGCGCCGGCCCTTGGAGCCGAAGGTGAAGAGGACGCCGATGCCGCCGTCGATGTCCACCATGGAATCGATCTTGGTGGCGCCCGTCTGGAAGGAGAAGTTGTAAAAGTGCTCGCGGCGGGCATTCAAGTACTGGGCCAGTTCCTTGAGCTTGAGCGCCCGCTGGTGGAAGGTCAGCTTGCCCAGTTCATCCTGGCCGGTGGTGCGTCCGTACTCCACCACCCCTGCGAGGTCCAGGCCCTCCGTGCTGACCTTGGCCAGGATCTCCCCTGTGCTCGCATCCCGGACGGGGACGGCGGAAGCCGCCGAGCCGGCGTCGGGCGTCCACCAGGCGTCCATGACGAAGCTGGGCACTGTCTCCACGGTGTCGACCGTGGCCTGGGGAGCTGTGGCTGTGGTGGTCATCGTTGACGGTCCTTCCAACAAGGGGGCAGGCAAACAGGACAGCATTACTGACCGTCCGTTCGGTAATATATTCACCATACATGAAGTGCCGTGCTGCAGACTAGAAGGCCAGGACCGAATTGGCCGCCTCAAAGGAGAACTTATGAATGCCACGTCCCCTGCGGATACTGCCGGCAACCAGCCGTCCGGGCACGAACTATGGAAGATCACCCTCGGTGAACTGGACGAGAAGATGGGCGTGAAGATCCTGGAGGAGTCCGTGGAGCGCGTGGTCGCAACCATGCCTGTGGAGGGGAACAGGCAGTCGTTCGGGCTCCTGCACGGCGGCGCTTCCCTGGCCGTGGGCGAGGCCGTGGGGTCCTGGGCCGCGGTGATCCATGCCAGCACCATGGGCAAGACCGCGGTGGGCGTGGACGTTTCCGCAACCCACCACCGCTCCGCGCGTGAGGGCCAGGTGACCATCACCGCGACCCCCATCCACTTGGGCGGCACACTCACCACGCACGAGGTGCTGATCACCAACGAGGCAGGCCAGCGGCTGTGCACCCTGCGCATCACCAACTTACTGATGAAGCGCAAAAACTGACGAAAAAATTACCGGCACTGCATCCAAAGCCGCCGCTGCGCAGGTATTAAGCGCGTAAGTACAAACAGCCCGGCTACCGGGCATCCTGCAAGGAGTTTGACATGCGCAAAATGATCTACGCCGCCGGAGCCATCTCACTCGCCGCTTCGCTGGCCCTCGCCGCTCCCGCCCAGGCCGGCGGATGGCACCAACATGACGATGACCCTGCCCTGCTCTCCGTCCTGCATGGCGTTCCCGGCTTGACCGTGGACGTATGGGTGAACGGCAACCGCACCCTGGACGATTTCACCCCCGGCACCCTTGCCGGGCCCCTGGAACTGGCCGCCGGCGACTACCAAATCGCCATCACCGCCGCCGACGCCACCAGCGCCGACAACCCGGTGATCGGCCCGGTCAACGTGGAACTGGACGAGGGCGGCAACTACACGGCCGTCGCCCACCTCAGTGCCGACGGAACCCCCACAGCGTCGCTTTTCACGAACGACACCAAAGCCCCCCGCAACGACCAGAAGGGCAAGCTCACGGTCAGGCACGTGGCCGCAGCCCCCGCCGTCGACGTACTGGCCGGCGGAGCTCCGGTGATTGAAGGACTCAGCAACCCGGACGAAGCGAAACTGAAGCTAAAGGCCGGCACCATTTCGGCCAGCGTGGCCGCGGCAGGAACCACCGATCCCGTGATCGGCCCGGCGGACATCACGGTTGAGGGCGGAAAGAACACCATCGTCTACGCCTGGGGAAGCCTCGCAGACGGCACCCTGGACGTAGCCGTCCAGGTGGTTGACGGCAAGGACCGCGGGCACGGCCGGCACTGACCTGACGGACCGCAGCTAACGGACCGCACCGAATGGCAAGGGGCGGATGGCAAGGGGCGGGGCCCTCGGACCCCGCCCCTTATCAACTAGTTGGTGGAGCGCCCCTTCCGGCGGCGGACCAACAGCATCAGCAGGATTCCGACGGCGAGCGCAGCCACAGCAGCGACCGCTGCGGCAACCAGCCCGTCGGCTCCGGTGTAGGCCAGGTTTCCCGGGTCGGCGGGACTGTTCCGGTTTCCGCCGGTGTTGACCAGGTCTGCGGGCGCACTTGGTGCGGGGGTACTTGTCGGCGGAAGCACGACGGCGGGGGTTTCCGCCGGCGCGGCAGGTGACGGGCTTGCGGGGGCCGGGCTGGTCGGGGCAGGGTTGCTTGGAGCGGGACCTGACGGCGCCGGAGGGGCAGGCTGTTCCGCTGCTGCAGCAAACTCAAAGCTGTTCGTGCCCGATTTGCTGAACCCGTTTACCGTCTCGGCCGTGAACCGGAGCGTACCCGTGCCCTGCGGAGCCGTGAAGCTCCAGTTGCCGGCCTCCACGGGCACCTCGAACGGGTCTTTGCCCTGGATGGTGATCTGAACCTTTGAACCTTCAGCAACGGCGGACGCCGGAGCAGCAGGAACCTGCCCGCGGATCGTCTGTCCCGGCTGGTACGTTCCGCCGAGCGCCGGCGCGGTGACGGCCGGCTTGTTGAGGAAGAGTTCCAGTTGGTAACCCGGCAGCACCGCCAGGCTGTCCCGCAGTGTGGCGCCCACGGCAAAGTTCTGGATGACATGCCCGTTCGCGTCCGGGGTGTCCCCGGCTGAGTGGGTGCCCACGGCGTAATTGCCACTCACGTAAGGGCCGCCGGAGTCACCACCGCTGGACTGCACGCCATAGGACAGGAAGCCGTTGAAGGCTCGAAGGTCAGTAGCGTCGGTCCCGTAGGCCGGCCCGGGCACGATGAAGATTCCCACCGCGTCCACAGTTCCGCAGGACCAAAACGAGCTCCGCCCCGACCGGCAGACGGGCATTCCCACCACCGGATCCTTGACCCCAATGATCTTCACATCCGGTCCAGGCTGGGAGGGATTCCCCCATGTGCTGGCAGCGGGCATCGGATCGATGTCCTGCCGCAGCGACTGGATGACTGATACGTCGGTACCCACGTTGCCGGGATCCGTGACTGCCGTGTAATCCGGGCCGATGGGGGTGTTGGGGTCAACCACCCGCGAGTTGCCGGGCCCGCCGAACTGGCTGAAGCCGAATTTTCCCAGGAGACCGGCCGGAGTGCCCTGGAGTTCCAGGGTGGCCGTTTTCGCGGCGCCGTCCGAGGCACAGTGGCCAGCCGTAAGGACAGCGGGAAGACCCGCCGGATCGAAGACGGAAAAGCCGGTGGAGCAGACGTATCCGATGTCCGTCTGGTAGCCCACGCCGCCGGGCACGTCAGCCTCGGGCTTGATCGGCGCGCCGCCGTCGAGCTCCACGTTGGCGTAACGGGAGACGAACTGCTCGGGCGATACTTTTCCCTTTGCCGGGCCTGCAGTCTCGGCACCGGCTCCTGAAGAAGCCGTCAGCGACTCCGGCGCATTGATTCCGCCGGTCCTGATGACGAACTTTCCGCCCACCGCCATTACTGCCTGCAGCCCCTGCGGGCCGACGTCGCGAACATACGCCTGGAACAGCTGCTCAGTGCTTACTGCCAGCTTTGAGCGGGTACCGTCGGTGGCCGCCCGGGCGGCCGGCGATGCTGAAGGAGACGGGGTGGCGGACGACGGCGGCACAGCCGTGGGCGCCACGGCCGACGGGTGGGGCGCCGGGGCTTCAAGGGTCAAGCCGTTAACTGTGCCGGCAAGCCCAGCAACGGCAGCCTGCAGTTCAGGACCGGAGCCGGTCACGACGATGGATGGGCCCTCGAGGCGGACGCCCACGTAACCGGGAACCTGGCGCAGCTGGACCGCAGCTGCTGCCGCCCGGGCGCCAAGTTCACCTGCGGCTTCGAACTGTTGGGGAGTCAGCTTGAGGTCGCGCTGCACTGCTTCGGCGAGAGCCGCTTCGGAAAGTCCTGTGGAGGTGCTTGTGCCGGACGGGCCGGCTGTGGGCAACGGGCCGGCAGAAGGGGCCGGCGCGGCAGTGCTGCTCCCGGTCGGCGCTGCCTGCCCGGAGTCCGATCCGCTGGTGGCAAAGGCGGGACCGGCTACCGACGCCGAGGAGGCCAGCATTCCGGTCACAGCGCCAAGGGCAAGCACGCGCCGCAGCATGTCGGCGTTCATCGGGCCACCCCCGCGCCCGAGAGGGCCAGGACAGCATCAAGTTCGGTGGTGGTGAGCCCGTTGGCCAGAAGGTAGCCGCGGGTGTCCAGGCCGCGGACAAACGCCACCACCGCACGCCCCCGCTGTTCCAGAAGCGGCGCCAGCTCCGGCTCAGCCAGGTACCGCTCCCGGCTGTGGGGCGGGCCGTGGGTGCGGTATCGCTCGTTGATGCCGCGGACGGCCCTTCGGTAGCCTTCGGCGATCTCTTCGTCAGAATCACCCGAAAGGTCCTGGACCATGGCAGCGACCAGTCCGCTGCGGTCGCGTCCCGCGGCGCAGTGCAGCAGGACGTTCCCCTTGGGCGCGGCCACGGCGATGGCACGGAACACACCCACCAGCTTTTCGGGGAAGAGCCGGGCGTTCTCTGCGTAGTGGGCTGGATCGTTCAGGTAGGGGCCGGCGACTGCGGTGAAGCGCGGGTCACCGGGCTCCTCCGTTGGCGCCTGCACCACCTCGATCCCGGCCCAGGCAGCGGCAGGCACTGCCGGGTCGTTGTCCCGGCGCCGCCCCTCATCAGCGTTACGGAGATCCACCACAGTGCGGACGCCGTCGTCGAACGCCTGTTTCCACCCTGTTTCCGTCAGCCACTCGCGCCGCCCCATGCGGTAAATGCCGCCGGAAACGTGCCACGCGTTGACAGCGCCATCCCAGTCCATGGACCTGCCCCTTGTGCTCATCCGGACAGCTAATCACACGCTGCTGGGAGCCGCATGTCACATAAGGGGAAGAGGCGGTGCAGCGCGAGTGTCCAATGGCCCGTGACAGGTGTGACAGGCGGGAGTACTGTGACGAAAACTTGGCCCACTGGAGGGCACTGAGCATTCGAGGGGGAACACATGGGAACAGTTTCAGCACGACGGCGGCCGCGGGCTTTCGCTGCCGCCTTTGCCACGCTGGCGATCGCCGCAGGCTTTGCGGCCGCTCCGGCGCAGGCAGTGGACAAAGACAAGTACATCGCGCTGGGTGATTCGTATGCCGCGGGACAAGGTGCCGGGCCGTACCTGGACGCCTGCTATCGCAGCAACAGCGCCTATGCCGAACTTGCGAATGAAGCCAAATCAATCCAATTGGTGGTGAATGCTGCCTGGAGCGGCAAGACCACTTGGGACGTCGTGAACAGCCAGCTTCGCCAGCTGAACAAAAGCACGGAGCTCGTGACCATCACCGCAGGAGGCAACAACATCGGGTTCGGAGACATCATCACCGCTTGCGGGGCTGCCCTGGCCAACCCCGCCGCGGGACCCGCATGTGACGCGGCCACCGCCTCAGCCGCGGCGATGATCCAGAGCGGACAGCTCACCCGGGACGTCATTTCGATGATCCAGAGCGTGAAGGCCGCCGCACCCAATGCCAGGATCGTGGTGACGGGCTATCCCTACCTGTACGACCCCGTCACCCCCAATCCTGCCGATCCGCTGTCGCTGTTTATCCAGCAGGCAACCGTCCTGGCCGATGGCCTGGACGCCTCCATCGCGGCGGCCGCCAGTGCCACAGGGGTTCAGTACGTGGACGTCCGGGGAGCGTTCGCCGGCCACGGCGTCAACTCCGCGGATCCCTGGATCAATCTGGATCTGGCCAACCCCGCCAGCCCGGACAACTTCCACCCGAACGCCGCGGGCTACCAGGCCTACTTCGCTGCGCTCACCGGTTCCGGCGCCTACTCCGTCCCCTAGCCGTGCCCCTGTCCGCGCCGGTCCAGTCGATACTCAAGCCCGGCGCGGACGGCAGGCCACTCGTGCTCCAGGATGGAGAACACCACGGTGTCCCGCAGGTTTCCGTCACTGGTCCGTGAATGGCTGCGCAGCACCCCGTCCTGTTTGGCACCCAACCGGGCGATGGCCTCACGCGACTGGTGGTTCAACCAGTGCGTCCGGAACTCGACGGCCGGGCAGCCAATGGTTTCGAAGGCGTGCCGCAGCAGCAGGAGCTTGGAATCCGGGTTGGTCCCGGTCCCCTGCACGGACGCGGCGTTCCAGGTGGAGCCAATCTCTACACGCGGCGTAGCGGCGTCAATGTTCATGTAGGTGGTCATGCCGATAACGCGTCCCGGTCCGCCGGTTGCGGCATCGATCAGCCGGGTGGTGAATGGCAGCATGAACCCCTGCTCCTGCAGGGCCAGCCGGCGCCGGATTTCCGCGGCCATTTTGCCGGGTGCGGGCACCGACGTGTACCAAAGCTTCCACAGCTCGCCGTCCCTGGCAGCCTCCACCAAGCCGTCGTGGTGCTCCTCCCCAAGCGGCTCGAGGATTACGTAGCGGCCCGTGAGGGTAAGGGGTTCAAGGAAAGTCACTGCACCAGCCTAGGCCGCCGGAAGCACGGGTTACGCTGGGGCAAGCACCAAGACGTCGAGCGAGGGAGTCACCATGTCAGGCCAGAATCCGGATCCGGAAGAGGACAAGCTCACCGGTTTGGAGCCCGGGGGCGGAGTGCCGCCAGGGGAAACACCACCGGGTGAAGCTTCCACCAGCATGACGCAGGGTCACGACGAGCACGGCACCCGCAAGGGCACGCAGTTCCTGTGGATCGGCATCATCGGCGTGGTTGTCGTGCTGTGCCTCCTGTACTTCATCGGCTACATCGTGGGGTTCTTCGACTGAATCCGTCAGCGTAGGCGGGGATTCCTAGCTGGGCCAGTCGAAGAAACCCTTGCCGGTCTTGCGCCCCAGCTCACCGCGGGCCACCTTGTCCCTGAGGATCTGCGGGGGCGCGAACCGGTCTCCAAGTGTCGACTGCAGGTATTCGGCGATGCCCAGGCGGACGTCAAGGCCCACGATGTCCGTGGTTTTCAGCGGACCGGTGGGGTGCTTGTAGCCAAGGACCATGGCGTTGTCGATGTCCTCGGCCGAGGCGACCCCTTCCTCCACCATCCGCATGGCCTCCAGCGCGATGGCCACGCCCAGGCGTGAGGACGCGAACCCAGGGGCATCGTTGACGACGACGGCGGTCTTGCCAAGTGCCTCCACCCACGTTTTTGCCGCGGCAGCAAGTCGGGGCGACGTGCGCTCCCCCAGCACCACCTCGATGAGCGTGGATGCCGGAACGGGGTTGAAGAAGTGCAGGCCCAGGAAGTTCTCCGGCCGCTTCAGTTCGCTGGCCAGCCCGTTGACCGACAGGGAAGAGGTGTTGGACGCGATGAACCCGTCCTCTGCCAGCCGCTCTTCAATGCCCCGCAGCGCCGTTACTTTGAGGTCCCAGTCTTCGGGGACCGCTTCCACCACCAACTCGCGGCCGCTGAAGTCGTCGTAGTCGGTACTCACAGTCAGCCGGGACCCAAGTTCGTCGAAGTTGGCGTCCACGGCCCCGCGCTCGATGCTCTTCAGGGCTGCCGACTCCACGCGTTCGCGCGCACTCTCGGCGGAGACGTCGTCGCGCTCCACCACCAGGACGTTCGCGCCCTTGATGAGGAAGGCGTGGGCAATCCCCGCGCCCATGCGGCCGCCGCCCAGCACTCCCACGAAGCGGGGAAGGCCGGTGGGCAGGTTTGGGTTCGTTGTTGAATCGCTCACGGGTCTACTTTCCGTCGGCAGGGTTGGCGGCGTTTGCCTTCTTGGCCGCGTTACGGTCCAGGAACGCCTGCATGCGGTCGAACTTGGCCTGCGACTCGAAGAGGATGCCTTGGGCCAGTTGGTCAATGATCGGGTGGGCTTCCGCAGGTGCGTGGAAGACGGACTTGGTGATGCGGACGGCCAGGGGATCCTGGCGTCCGATCCTGTTGGCCAGGCTGTGGGCGGCGTCCAGGAGGTCGGCGGGGTCGTGGATTTCGGTGATGAGGTTGATGGCCTTGGCTTCACCGGCGCCGAGGACCAGCCCGGCCAGCAGGATCTGCTTGGCCAGCGGCTCACCCACCAGTTCCTTGAGCCGCCAGCTGGCACCGGCCGCGGCAAGGATGCCCAGCCCCGTTTCCGGGTTGCCGATCCTTACGTTGGGGGTGCCGATCCGGAAGTCCGCAGCATAGGCGAGCTCGGCGCCGCCACCCAGGCAGTAGCCGTCCAGCGCGGCGATGACCGGCATGGGCAACTTGGCGATCCGGACGAAGATAGTGGAGTTGATTCCCTGCAGGGCATCGTCCCGCCGCCGTTCGCGCAACTGCGCGATGTCGGCCCCGGAGGCGAACACTCCTTCCACGCCGGCGATGATCAGTACCTTGGGGTTCTGTTCCAGCGCGGCGCAGACTGTGTGGAGTTCGTCCACCATCTGCTGGTCGATCGCGTTCTTCACCTCGGGCCGGTTGAGCAGCACCACCACCCGGTCTTCCCGCTCCTCCACCACGAGGGATGAGAACTTTTCTTCGGCGAGGTTCACCGCAACGGCCATTAGATCTTCTCCAGCAGCATTGCGGTGCCCTGGCCCACGCCGACGCACATGGTGGCGAGGCCAATCTTCGCGTCCTCGCGTTCCATCCGTCCCAGCAGGGTGATGGCGATCCGTGACCCGCTGGAACCGAGGGGGTGGCCCAGGGCGATGGCGCCGCCGTCACGGTTTACGATTTCCGGTTCCAGACCCAGGCGGCGGATGCAGGCCAGGGACTGCGTGGCAAAGGCTTCATTAAGTTCGACGGCGCCCAGCTCGCCGACGCTCAGGCCGCTCCGCTTGAGCACCTTCTGGGTGGCGGGGACCGGGCCGATGCCCATGATCTCCGGTTCACAGCCTGCAGAGGCGCCGTCGATGATACGGGCACGCGGAGTCAGGCCCAGGCGCTCGATGGCCGCTTCGGAGGCGACGATGATGGCTGAGGCTCCGTCGTTGAGGGACGATGAGTTGCCAGCGGTGACCACCGATCCGCCATGTGCCACCGGCTTCAGCCCGGCAAGGACCTCAAGGCTGGTGCCGGGCCGGGGGCCCTCGTCGGTGTCCACCACGGTTTCGGATTTGCGGGTCTTGACCGTGACGGGAACGATCTCGTCCTTGAACCGGCCGGCTTCGATGGCATCCAGGGCCAGCTCGTGGGAGCGGACTGCGAACGCGTCGGCGTCTTCCCGGGAAATGTTGTCCACCCGCGCCACTTCCTCCGCGGTCTCCGGCATGGAGTAGGTCATCTTCCCGTCGCGGGACAGGCCGCCGTGCTGGAAGTGGGGGTTGGTGAAGCGCCAGCCGATGGAGGTGTCGAAGATCTGGCCCGGCTTGGCGAACGCGGCGGTGGGCTTTTCCTGCACCCAGGGTGCGCGGCTCATGGATTCCACGCCCCCGGCGATGACGATGTCCGCAGCTCCGGCCTTGATCATGTGGCTGGCCTGGATAATGGCGCTCAGGCCCGATGCGCACAGCCGGTTGACGGTGATCCCTGGAATGTGGAGCGGCAGCCCCGCCAGCAGGGTGGCCATCCGGGCCACGTTCCGGTTCTCCTCGCCGGCGCCGTTCGCGTTGCCGAGGATCACTTCCTCAATGCTCTCCGGATCCAGGCCGGCACGCTGCACCGCTTCCCGGACCACCAGGGCCGCAAGATCATCAGGCCGCACGGAGGACAAAGCCCCTCCATACCTGCCCACCGGCGTTCGGACCCCGCCAACAAGGAAAGCCTGCGGACCTGCGGTTGCAGCCATGGAAACACCCTTCACGCGATAAACAGCACTGTCATCGGCGGCCGGCGCAGCGGAACCCTCCACTTACCGACCGTTCGTTCTGTAAATGGTACACGGCAGGCCCCACGCGCGCATCCGGTTACAGCACCGCCACCCCCAGGTGCGCCGCAATTAGCGGCGCCAAAAGGTTCAGCTGATACTCGTCGATAACCATTCCGGACAGGCTGCCCAAGCCGCTGATCCCGCGGAATTCCGTACCCCTGATATCAAAATCCTTCAGCTTGGCTCCCGTCAGGTCCAGTGAGCCCACTGTGCAGCCCTCAAGCTTCACCCTTGTTGCCGCGGCACCCCCGAGGTCCAGTTCATTGATGATGCAGCCGCTGATCAGCACGTCAGTGAGCTTGGCGCCGCGGAGATTGAGGAAGTCCACCTTGCCGCCGTCGATCCGCACGGACTGCAAGCCGCTTTCATAGAGTTCGGCCGAGCCCAGCCGGGGATTCCGGAACTCAACCTCGCGCCAGGTAGTCCGGGCACCGCGGAAGACAGGCGCGTACGCCTCTGCCAGGATGCAGTCGCGGAATGAGGCACCGCGGAGCTGGGTGTCGTTCAAGGACGCTGCATCAAACCGGCACTCGGCAAAAACGCTGTCCGCGAGGTCGAGGCCGTCCATGGCGGCACGGGTGAACCGTGCATTCTCATGCCGGTCACCGCGGCGGAACGCGTGGCCCGGCAGGTCCTCGAGGTCATTCAACTCCACCGGGGAGAGCCGGGGCGGGACCACCCTGGCTGCCGCCTTGCCGCGCGCTTTATCCATGAGCCCGAGCCTAGCGGTGGGGCCTGACAAAGGGCAGCAAACGCAGCGCGGGACTTGAAATGGTAAGCAAGCTTTGCTTATCGTGAAAGGGCACGGTTGATCGACGGAAACGAAAGGAGGCCGGAAACATGGGCCTCGGAGACAAGATCAGTAACGCGGCAGAGAACCTTGGCGGCAAGGCCAAGGAAGCTGCAGGCAACGCGACCGACAACGACCGTCTCAAGGCAGAAGGCCAGGCCGACCAGGTCAAGGCAGACGCCAAGAAGGTGGGCGAAAGCGTCAAGGACGAGTTCAAGCGCAGCTAGTCCTTGCTGATGCAGCCGCAGCGAACGGCGTGCTGCAGCAGCCCCAAACGGCGGCGGATCCCTTGGATCTGCCGCCGTTTCGCTGTCCACTCATCATCGATTGCTGCGTACTTGTCGTTTTGACGGCTCATAACGACAAATACACAGCAATCGATGCCGGAAGTCAGCAATCTAAGGGGGAAGTCACCAGCCGCTGCGGGTCGGCGTGTGGCCCTGCCGCGAATCCTCAGGCATGGTCATTTCGGCCCGGAGTCCAAGCAGCCGGATGGGTTGCCCGGGCTCGATCTTCGCCGCGAGGTCAAGGGCCCGGGACAGCACGTCCTCGGGATCGGACGTCTGGGGAATCTTCCGCGCGTAGGTCCTGGTGGTGAACGGCGCATACCGAACTTTCAACGTCAGGCCGATCACCGGCCTTCCCTCGGCAGCAACATCCTCCAGCACGCGCGCGGCCAGCTCCCGGACGGCGTCGCGAATCCACTCGGGGTCTGTCAGGTCGCGCTGGAAGGTGGTCTCTCGGCTGTGCCCCCGCGGCACCCAGGGCGTATCGTCAACGACCCGGGAGCCGTCCCCCCGTCCCAGCTGCGCGTACCAGGGACCCATTTTCGGACCAAACTCGGGGACCAGGTCACTGGGGTCCGCCGCTGCGAGCTCGGCAACAGTCTTGATCCCCAGGGTGGCGAGGCGCCGTGAGATCTTGGTTCCCACGCCCCACAGCTCCACCGTCGGCCGGCTCCCCATGACGTCCAGCCAGTTCTCTTCCGTGAGCCGAAAGACCCCCGCGGGCTTGCCGAATGAAGTGGCAACCTTGGCGCGGAGCAGGGTGTCGCCGATCCCCACGCTGCAGTGCAGCTGGGTTTCCGCCAGGACGGCCTCCTGCAAAAGCCTGGCAAAGGCTTCTGGATCGGTAGTCTCGACGCCAACGAAAGCCTCGTCCCAGCCGAGCACCTGGACTGTGGTTCCCGGCTGCGAGCGCAGCACCGCCATGACCTTCTCCGACGCCTCAAGGTAGGCCCCGTGGTCCACGGGCAAGATGACGGCATCCGGCACTTTCCGCGCGGCAATCCGCAGCGGCATTCCCGAGCCAACCCCAAAGGCCCTGGCCTCATAGGATGCCGTGGACACGACGGCGCGCTCGGTAGGGTCCCCGCGCCCGCCCACAATCAACGGCTTTCCCGCCAGCTCGGGCCGGCGGAGCACTTCAACGGCAGCGATGAACTGGTCCAGGTCCACATGCAGCACCCACGGTTCGCTCACAAGCCCCAGTCTGCCCGGTGGGACTCCCAGCGGCTAGCCTTGGGCCATGACGAATGTAGACCTGAGCGCCGAGAGCACGGCTGCCGGCGGATCGACCTTCCTCCACGGCTACCTTGCCGTGCCCGAAGGGCAGGGCCCCTTTCCGGGCGTCGTCATGATCCATGAAGTGTTCGGCCTGGATGACCAGACCCGCCGGCATGCGGACCGGCTGGCCCGGGCCGGCTACCTTACCCTGGCGCTGGATCTGTTCAGCGACGGCGGTCGCAGGCGCTGCCTGGTGGGAACCATGCGTGCCATGGCAGCCCGCACGGGCAGGCCTTTCATAGACATCGCCACCGCGCGCAGCTGGCTTGCGGAGTCGGAACTATGCAACGGCAAGACCGGGGTTATCGGTTTCTGCATGGGCGGCGGGTTTGCCCTGCTGACCGCCCGGGACGGGTTCGACGCCGCCTCCGTCAACTACGGACGGCTGCCCGGCAAGGAGCAGCAGGACCTGGTGGAGGCTTTGCGGGGCTCCTGTCCTATCGTGGCCAGCTACGGCGGTGCGGACAAGTCCCTGAAGGACGCCGCGGCCCGGCTCGATTCAGCCCTCGACCAGTTGGGCATCGAGCACAGCGTGAAGGAATTCCCCGGGGCAGGCCACGCCTTCCTCAACGATGAAGAGTTGGGGCCGGTACTCCTCCGCCCGCTGATGCGGGTGATGGGCGTCGGCCCGGATCCCAAGTCCTCCCCTGAGGCCTGGCAGCGCATCGAGGACTTCTTCGCACGGCACCTGAAAGGAAACGCCGACGGCGGGCCGCCCACTCAAGGGGGCGGCCCGCCGTCGAACGTTGTTCAGTAAGCCGGGAAGGTCAGCTGTAAAGCTCGCTCTTGGGCTGGTTGTTCTTGACCTTCTGCCAGCCCAGCCAGAGGAGCAGCGCGAAGAACGGAATGGTGCCCAGGGTCCACAGTCCCAGGTAGAACACCTCGCCGTCCTTGCTGGTCATGGTGTCAAAGCCGATCAGCACCGTGATGGCCAGCAGGCCGAGCAGGCCGGCCCAGCTGGTCCACGGCGAACCGGGCATCGGCAGGCTGGAAGTGATGCCCTTGCGGCGGCGCAGCACGATCTGGCTGGCGAAGATGGAGCCCCAGCAGAAGATCACGCCGATGGAGGCGGTGTTCAGGGCGAGGTCGAATGCGTGTGAACCGCCCAGCCAGATGTTCAACATGATGCCCACCAGGTAGAACGCCGCGATGGCCAGGATGGCTGCGTACGGGACGTGGCGCTTGGACATCCTGGTGAGCCACTGGGGGGCGTGCCCGTTGTTGGCCATGGTGCGGAACACCCGGCCGATTGAGTACAGGCCGGAGTTGCAAGAGGACAGCGCCGCTGTGATCACGACCATGTTCATCACGTCGCCCACCCAGCCCAGGCCCATCTGGCCAAAAACGGTGACGAACGGGGAGGTGCCGGCCTTGTACTGGTCGGACGGCAGCAGCATGGCCAGCAGGGTCACGGAGCCAACGTAGAACACCACGATGCGGAGGACGACGGCGCGGACGGCCTTGGGCACCTCGCGCTCCGGGTTCTGCATCTCGCCGGCGGTGATGCCCACCAGCTCGATGCCGTTGTAGGCGAAAATAACGGCGTTGAGGACCAGGACCATCACCAGGGCGCCCTTGGGGAACATGCCCCCTTCGGCGGCGAACAGGTTGGCCACCGACGCGTGCCCGTCACCCACCTGGGCGTTGGTGACCACCATGAAGGTGCCCACCACCAGGAAGATCAGGATGGCGCCCACCTTGAGGCAGGAGGCCCAGAATTCGAATTCACCGAAGGCCTTGACGCTGAGCAGGTTCACTGCCACGAGGAGCGCCAGCGCGGCGATGGCCGATGCTTCCACCGGAACGTTGGGGAAGAAGAACTGGAAGTACAAGCCGATGGCGATCAGTTCGGCGATGCCGGTCATGCCCCAGTTGATGAAGTACATCCAGCCGGACAGGAAGGCGCCCTTCCTGCCGAACATTTCGCCTGAGTAGCTGACGAACGAGCCGGAGGTCTGGCGGTACATGATGAGCTCGCCCAGGGCACGCATGAGGAGGTAGGCGATGACGCCGGCAATGGCGTAGGAGAAAATCAGGGCCGGGCCGGTGGAGGCCAAGCGGCCGCCGGCTCCCATGAAGAGGCCCACGCCGATGGCGCCGCCCATGGCAATCATGGTGACGTGGCGGCGGCCCAGGGTCTTGCTGTAGCCCTCGGCGCTGAGGGTGGGGTCGACGGCGGTGGATGGCGCCGTACTGTTCTTTAGGTCTGTGGGGGTACTTTGAGGCACAACTGTTCCTTGTGGGTTGGGGGTTGGCCGCATCCGGTCTTCGTATGATCGAGCTCACATAATTCGGTCTTCAGGCCGTACAGCCAGCGAATGTGAGGGCGAACCGTCGAACTGCCGAAGCTTCACGCGACCTGACCATCCTACAACCTGGTGCGCAGTGGTACGTGACGCGCACTACACGCCGGCCCCGGCGATAGGCTGGAAGCATGGCAACAGCCCACCGCTTACCGCCCGCCCCGCAGCCCCAGCTGTACCGTTTCTCCCCCATGGACGTGGCCACGCTGTGCCTCTACGTTGCCATCGCAGGGTTCTTCGCCGCTGCCGGCGATTTGGTGGCACCGCTGCTGCGCCAGATAGCCCCCTCCCCCGCCGCGGCCTCGTACGCAGTGAACCTGCTCTTTTATGCCTCGGTAGGCATACTGGCACTCCTGGCGGCCCGCAAGGTGGTGGTCCGCGACCTCAAGGTCCTGGCAACCCGGCCCTGGTTCACGCTGCTGATGGTGCCGGCGTCCGTCATCGCCATGATGATCCTCACGGCGATATTGGTGGCGGCGAACGGGCAGGTGCAAACCTCCCAGAACCAGGCCGGGCTGCAGGCACTGATGCAGCAGGTCCCCGCCTGGCTCATGGTCCCGCTGCTGGTGATAGTTGGTCCGTTCGTGGAGGAATACATTTTCCGGCACCTGCTGATCGGCAAGCTAAGCAGGAGGGTGAACATCTGGATCTGCTGCATCCTGTCCGTGGTGCTGTTCGCGGCCCTGCACATCGTGGGGCAGGAAGCGATCACCCTCACCGCACTGCTCCCGTACCTGGCCATGGGCGCCACGCTGGTGTTCGTCTACATGTGGACCGGGAAGAACGTCATGTTCTCCTACTTCGTCCATGCCGCCAAGAACCTGCTGGCCGTGATCCTGGTCTACGCTATCCCGCCGGAACTGTTCGACCAGATGCAGAACGTCCAGGCCTAAGCGCCCCCAAAGGATCTTCCGCAGGGCGGCAGCCGCCTCTACCGTGGACGCATGGGACTGAATATCCAAATAGTTGTCGATTCCGCAAGGCCGCACGAGCTCGCAGACTGGTGGGCGGAAACCCTGCAGTGGGCGGTGGAGCCCCAGGACGGGGCCTTCATCCGTTCCATGATCGAGCAGGGCTATGCCAGCGAGGACCAGACCATGACCCACCGGGGCAACATGGTGTGGAAGGACGGCGCCGCCATCCGGCCGCCGGAAGAGATCGAGTCCAAGGCCCCCGAGCGGCGCATCCTGTTCCAGACCGCACCGGAGGGAAAGACGGTCAAGAACCGGGTGCACTGGGACGTCCGGCTGGACGGCCGGGACAAGGACGAGGTCCGGAGCGAACTCGAAGCGCGGGGTGCCACTTTCCTCTGGTCGGCGCGGCAGGGCCCGCATTCCTGGCACACCATGGCGGACCCCGAGGGGAACGAGTTCTGCATCAGCTAAGCACGATTACTAGACTTGGACGGTGAGCAACCAGATCCCCGCCCCGGTGTCCGATGTCTTCGATCCCACGCGCTGGCGGGTGGTCTCCGGTTTCGAGGACTTCCAGGACATGACCTACCACCGGCAGGTGGAGCGGGATTCCGACGGCGGCTGGGTGCGTGACCTGCCCACCGTCAGGATTGCGTTCAACCGGCCCGAGGTGCGGAACGCCTTCCGGCCGGGCACCGTGGATGAGCTCTACCGGGCCATGGACCACGCGCGGATGACCCCCGACGTCGCCACCGTCCTGCTCACCGGCAACGGCCCCTCCCCCAAGGACGGCGGCCACTCGTTCTGCTCCGGCGGGGACCAGCGGATCCGCGGCCGGGACGGCTATCGCTACGCAGATGGGGAGACGCAGGAAACCATCGACCCTGCCCGCGCTGGCCGCTTGCACATCCTGGAAGTCCAGCGGCTCATGCGCACCATGCCCAAGGTGGTCATCGCCGTCGTCAACGGCTGGGCCGCCGGTGGCGGGCACTCCCTGCACGTTGTCGCGGACCTCACCATCGCGTCGCGCCAGCACGGCAAGTTCAAGCAGACGGACGCCACCGTGGGAAGCTTCGACGCCGGCTACGGCTCCGCGTTGCTGGCCCGCCAGATCGGGCAAAAGGCAGCGCGGGAGATTTTCTTCCTGGCCCGCGAATATTCCGCTGACGACATGGTTCGCATGGGTGCGGTGAACGAGGCGGTGGACCACGAGCGGCTGGAGGAGGTGGCGCTCGAGTACGCGGCAGACATCGCCCGGCAGTCCCCGCAGGCCATCCGCATGCTGAAGTTCGCCTTCAACCTGGCGGACGACGGGCTGGCCGGCCAGCAGGTCTTCGCCGGTGAAGCCACCCGGCTGGCCTACATGACGGACGAGGCTGTGGAGGGCAAGGAAGCCTTCCTGCAAAAACGCGACCCCGACTGGTCACGCTTCCCGCACTACTTCTAAGGCAGGACGGCAATGAACAGCGAAGCTTCCCCCACTCCGGTATCGGCCGGTCCAGTCAACATCGAACCCGCCCTGAAGGCCCTCGCGGCCGCCCTCCATGGCGAGGGCCCCGCCGTCGAACTCTCCTTAGGCCCCGACGGCGGCCTCATCGTTGGGCACATTGAGACCCCCGGCTGCGACGACGCCGTGGCCGTGGTCCGCACCTCCGGTTCCACCGGCACGCCAAAGGCAACCCTGCTGACCGTGGAGTCCCTGGCAGCCTCCTCGATGGCCACGGCGTTGCGGCTCAAGGGCGAGGGCCAGTGGCTGCTGGCACTGCCGGTGCAGTTTGTTGCCGGGATCCAGGTGCTGGTCCGCTCCCTGTTTGCCGGCACCCGGCCCTGGGTCATGGACATGTCCGGCGGCTTCACCCCGGAGGCCTTCACCGCTGCGGCACTGGAACTCACTGACAACATCCGCTTCACTTCCCTGGTTCCCACCCAGCTGCAGCGGCTCCTGGACGATCCGTCGCCAGACACGCTCGCCGTGCTCCGCCGGTTCAACGCCATCCTGCTGGGCGGGGCCCCTGCGCCGCCGGCCCTGCTGGCGGCGGCGCGCGACGCCGGCGTCCGCGTGGTCACCACCTACGGCTCCGCGGAAACCTCCGGCGGCTGCATCTACGACGGCTATCCCCTGGAAGGCGTCTCGGTGCGGGTGGATACGGACGGCCGGATCCTGCTGGGCGGTGACACCGTCGCCGCAGGCTACATCGAGGCACCAGACGAGGAAACCGGGACATTCTTCGAGGAGGACGGGGTGCGCTGGTACCGCACCAGCGACCTGGGCTCCATTGACGACGACGGCCGGCTCACCGTGCTGGGCCGCGCCGACGATGTGATCATCACCGGCGGCGTCAAGGTCTCCGCCGGCCACGTGCAGGAACAGCTGGAAAAGTCCGACGCCGTCGCCGCGGCTTTCGTGGCGGGCGTCCCGTCCGCCGAGTGGGGGCAGGCCGTGGCCGCCTATGTGGCGCTTGCCCCCGCAGGTACGGACGGCACGGAAGGCACCGCCGGGCAGGAAGCCGGGGATCCCGCCGTCGTACTCCAACGTCAATGGCAGCGGCAGTTGGGGCTCTTGGCGCCCAAGACCGTCCTCGCGGCGCCGGCGCTGCGGATGCTGCCCAACGGAAAACCCGACCGGCTCGCCATGACCGCCGAACTCAGCGCCCTGCACCGGGGAAAGTAGAGTTGGACCTGCACCACCGCGGCGGGTGCGCACGTTCCATTCTGCCGTCTGACCGAAACAACACGAGGTACTAACCGTGGCCACAGCCGCCCAATGGATCCAAGGCGCCCGACTCCGGACGCTGCCGGCAGCGATCGCGCCGGTGCTGATCGGCACTGCCGCCGCCTACGAGATGGACTCGTTCCTGCTGCCCAACGCCATCCTCGCGGCGCTGGTGGCACTCCTGCTCCAGGTGGGCGTGAACTTCGCGAACGACTACTCGGACGGCATCCGCGGTACGGACGATGACCGGGTGGGGCCGCTGCGGCTCGTGGGATCCGGCGCTGCCAAGCCGGAGCACGTCAAATGGGCTGCGTTCGGCACGTTTGCCCTGGCCATGGTGTTCGGCCTGGTGCTGGTGTTCCTCACCCAGGCCTGGTGGCTGATCCTGGTGGGCTTGGGCTGCGTCATGGCCGCATGGGGCTACACCGGCGGCAAGAACCCCTACGGCTACATGGGCCTGGGGGACCTCTTCGTGTTCGTCTTCTTCGGCCTGGTGGCCACCCTGGGCACCACCTACACCCAGGCCGGACACATCAACCTGTCATCGGTCATCGGCGCCATCGGCACCGGCCTGATCGCCACCGCGCTGCTCATGGCCAACAACGTCCGGGACATTCCTACCGACATGCAGGCCGGCAAGAAGACGCTGGCGGTACGGCTGGGGGACAAGCACGCGCGGGAAAGCTACGTCCTGATGCTCGCCGTCGCCATCCTGCTGGTGGTGATCCTGGCACCGGCCCGGCCATGGATCCTGATCGTGCTGCTGCTCATCCCCGCCTGCCTGATGCCGGCCTGGCTGATGATCAACGGCCGCAAGCGCAAGAGCCTGATCCCGGTATTGAAGCAGACCGGCCTGATCAATCTCGGCTACAGCGTTCTGTTCTCACTGGGACTGATCCTCAGCCACGGGTTCTAGCTGTTCTTGGTGCCCTTGGCGTTGTTGATGGTGATGTCCGGGTTGGCGTCCAGCAGGGCGTCCTCGGCATTGGCGTCCTGGACTTCACCGGCGGAGCGCAGCGGCTTGGCCTTCCCCGAGAAACGGTGCTGCAGGGCCGCCGCGGCAGCATCGCGCTGCTTCTGGAAAAACAGGTAGCTGATGGCAAAGGCAATGAGCGCCGCGCAGATCACGGCCATCAGCACCCCTACCTGCAGGAGCATGAACAGGACAAAAAGGGGGACAAAGATCGCCAAACGGATCAGGGAATATTTCAAAAAGGCCACTATTCAAGTTTAGCCGCCTCCGCCCGGCGGCCCCTGCCCGTCCTGACGATAGACTTGATGGCATGCTGTTCCGTGTGGCTTTGGCCGTCGCAGTCCTCGTCATCTTCGTGTATGGCCTGGTGGACGTGATCCGTACTGAAGGCCGCCTTACCCGGGGCATCTCGAAACCGGCCTGGATCATCGTGCAGATCGTCCTGCCGGTGCTGGGCGCCGTCCTGTGGCTGCTGATTGGACGCCCACGGGGCACGGCGCAGCCGCGGCCCAGCTACCCCCATTCCATGGCCCCGGACGATGACCCGGACTTCCTCCGCAACCTCGAGGCCCGCCGCCGCAGCCAGGCCGAGGCCGAGCGACTGAAGAAACTCCGGGACGAACTGGAAGCAAAGGCCAAGGAGGACGGCGGAAAAGGACAGCGGGGCACCGACGAACACGATACCGACGGACTGAAATAGGGCTATGGCATTCCAGTCCGGCGGTGAAGAGCGGCACCCGTCCGCTCCCCCACCAAGGCCTGGCCCGTCCTACTCCACCCCGCCGCCCATTCCGGTTGTCACCCCGCTGCCCGGGACAGTCCGCACTGCGCGCACTTTGTGGCTCTTCAGTTTCGGTGCGGGACTGGCCGTACTGCTGGGGTCCTTCGTGGCTCGTGATTCCAATCTGCAGCGGCTCCACGGCGTGGTGGCAAACATGGCGGCAGGCAGTGGCGCCGCGGCCGTAGGCAGGACGGCGGAGATCGTCTTCTGGGGAAGCATCGGCGCCCTGCTGCTGGTGACCCTGTTTGAGGCAGCAGTGCTCGCCGCCGTGCTGAACCGCCGGAACTGGGCCCGCTGGACCCTGCTCCCCCTGCTGGCCAGCCATGTCCTCATACTGCTCCTGGCGTCCGCCTTCCTGGTCCCGGCCGGTGCCGCCGGCAGCTACGTGGTGATGCTGTGGGGCGCCGGGCTGCTCCTGGCGGTAGCCGGGCTGGCGCTGCTGTTCCTGCCGTCTGCCGGGGCCTGGCTGAGGCCGGAGAGTGCCAGGGCTTGAGCCGGCAATGGCCTGGGAACGCCCTACGCCGACTTCGGCTGCCGGTTCCTCCCGGCGCATTCTGCCAGCACTCCCTCGCAGCTGCGGATCACCACCCGGCATGCCTCACCGGCTGACCGTGCCGTCAGCGGACTCTCAGCGATTGCGCGCCAGCGTGCCAGGCAGCGGCTCGCCTCAGCGGCCAGCACTTCCGGTCCGGCATCGGGCGCCACGGCCAGCCGGCGGTATGCGGCGGCGCCCTGGCCTCCGACCAGCCGTTCAGCTTCCGCAGCCAGCTCCGGGGCAAGCTCCACCCCCGTGGTCCGCAGGGCCGCCAGCAGCCGGAGCTCGCGGAACTCATGCGCGTTGGCCTGCAGCCGCTCCAGGGATGCCGCCAGGTTTTCCGTCCCCTGGCGTGGCCGGCTGGCCAGGAGGTTTTCCACTGCCACCAGGGCGGTCCGGGCCTTGAGCGCTTCCGCCCTGGCCTGGAACTGCCGGTCCAGCACATCCAGCAGGGTGTCCAGACCGCTCCGCCGGGCCAGCTCGTGGGCCAGCGGCGTGGGTTCGGCAAACCCGTTGCGGATCAGGACCACGGCCAGCCGGATCCCGAAAAGCCCGTAGCGTTCCAGCAGTGACACCCGCGCCTCTTCCGTCAGACCCGCCGGCCCGGCGGACCGGCGGAACCTGTCGGCGGAGAGCAGCATCCGTTCACGCTCGGCGCGGTCCAGGGTGGCCAGCAACCGCAGGGCTTCGAAGTCCGGTTGGCGAAGGGTACGGGCGCTTTGGGCCAGGAGCCCGGCCACCGGGACCACGCCGAGGGCCAGCTTCCGCAGGGTGGGGTCGCGGCTGTACCTCTCCGCGACATTGCCGGCGGACAGAAGGGAGTCGATGCGGCCGGCTCCCACCTCGTCTGCCCGGGACAGCACCGCGATGGAGTTGACCGTGCCCGAGCGGCCTGCCCCGGTGTCGCGGAAGGACTCCAGGAACCTCAGGTCGGACGCGTGCAGGTGGCGCATCAGGTAGATGACGGCGTCAGCCTCCGACGGCGAATCCTCCGGGGTCAGGAACGCCAGGGACCGCGCGGACACGTCCTGGGAGACCGAAGCGATGCCGGGGGTGTCGATCAGGGTCATGGCCCGCAGTGCAGGCGCCGGCCATTCGACGTCGAGCCGTTCCACTTCTTCCGCACGTACGCCGTCGAGGACGAAGACCAGGCGCCCGTCCACTCGCTTCAGCGGCAGGTCCCGGGGCTCCCCTGCCGCGGGGTGGAGGGTGATGCGGGGCGTATGGCCGTGCCGGTACCAGGTGACGATCCGGGTGCACTCGCCGGTGTCCGTGGGGGCGATTTCCTCACCGATGATGCCATTCAGGAGCGTTGACTTGCCTGCCTTCACCATGCCGGCAACGGCAATCCGCAGCGGCTCTGCCAACCGCCGCGCATAGCCGTGCAGTTCCTGGGTGGTGTGCAGGTCATCGGCATATACCTCCAGCGCTTCCCGGATCAATGCTGCCGCCCCGGCCGTGGTGGACGCCGTCATCCCACCCCCGCCGCTGTCTGGGTCCTGGCTGCAGCTGCCTCGGCGGCTACGGCTTCTGCAGCCCGATGGAGCGCATCCACCTTTTTCAGCTCCGCCCTGATGTCCCGCACGCGTCCTTCCTTCTCCTGTGCGTACGAGTTCGCAGCCTTCTGCGCCGCGGCCACCGAGTCGGACAGCGACCGGTGGTATTCATCGGCGATCTCGGTGAAATGGTCGCGGATGGTCCGCTGGACCAGGCGCAGCCTGTCCTTCAACTGCTTACCCACCTGGAACGTCACATCGTCCAGCTGCCGCCGCACCAAGGCTTTCGCCTCGCTCTGGCGCCGCTTCAGCCGGGTCTCCTTGTCCTCCCGGTAGGCCTTGCGCCCCAGCAGCAGCCCGGCACCCACGGACAGCGGGTTGATCAGGGCCATCCCGAAGATCCCCGTCAGGAGGCCGAACATCAGGACGCCGCCGTAGGATCCCCGCATTCCGATGAGGACTTTTTGGACCGGGTTCACCCGGCCGGGATCCAGCTGCGGCATCTGCTCCACCGGATCCAGGGCGTCCCCGGAGTCGGAGACATGCAGGACAGGCAGTGATACCTCGTCCGCCGCGAAGTGCTCAGCCACTTGGGCCGCCAGCCATTGGGACCGTTCGCTGGTCCAGACAAACGTGTCCGAAACCGCTGCGGCAACGCACTCTTCGAGCCACTGCGAGAATTGCGGCCACACGGGACCGGGATCGCCCTGGTCGATGGCGTTCTCCGCTTCCCGTTGGATCCCGCGCAGGCGGTCCCGGAGGTCGTACTCCATGTCGGCGATCAGGTCGTTGATGCCGTCGCTGAGCGTGAGCTGCCAGCGGGCGGACCGCTTTCGCAGATGGTCCGCCTCCGCCCTGGCCTGTTCCAGTTCTGCGAGCATCTGGGGCGTGCCACCAGGGTTTTCCAGGGCGTCCAGCTCGGACTGCAGGGACAGCCTCAGGTTCCCGGTGACGGACAGCAGGTCCTGGCTCACGGAGCGGCGCTGGATCCGTTCTGCCTTCCCCACCACGTCATTGCGCAGGTGGGCCACCAAGGCCGGGTAGCCGGATTCGTCGTTGAGCTCACTGTCCTGGAGCCGCGCAGCCTCCAGCCGAAGGTCTGCGGAAAGTGGCAACAGCGGAATATCCGGCGCCACCTGGTCCAGGTGCGCCCTGTCCAGTTCCGCCACCCGCCGCCAGTCCGGATACAGGTCTGTTTTGGAAAGAATGGCGGCAACGCTGGGGGTAATCCGCATGGCCTGGCGCAGGAACCGCAGTTCCGGCTCCGTGTATTCCTGCGACGCGTCCGATACCAGCAGCATGGCGTCCGCGGTGGGCAGGGCCGTAAGGGTGGTCAAAGTGTGCGTGGAGCCCATGCCGCCCACGCCCGGGGAGTCGATGATGCTGAGTCCGCCGGTGAGGAGCCGTCGGGGCAGGCAGACCTCCGCGGCGGCTATTTTCCTGCTGTTTCCCGGGTTCCCCTGCTCGGAAACAAAGGCCGGCAGGTCGGTAAGCGCCACCGGCCGACGCTCAATGCCGCCGCCGGCAGCATCCCCGGCGGGGTCTTCCGCCGTGAAGATGTCCGCGGCGAAATTATCCGGGGCGGGGACCAGGACCGCGGCCGACGCCGGCTCCCCGTAACGGACCACCGTGGGGACGGAAGTGGCGATGTCGTCGTCCACGGGGCATACCGGGGCGTTCACCAGGGCATTGATGAGTTTGCTCTTTCCCTGCTTGAACTCCCCCACGACAATGACCCTGATGCTCGGGTCCCGCAGGCGGGCACTGGCCTGCTCCAGCCTCCGGCGCAGGTCTGTGCGGTCCCCGCTGCCCACCAGCTGAAGGCCCTGCTCCACGAGCTTTCCCAACTGCCCGGCAGTGACGGGCCCCGGTGGCCTTGCCGGTGCTGCTTCTGCCACAGCGTGTCCCCCTGTCGGTGCCGAAAATTCCCAATGCCGGAAATACCGGAAGAGCCCGGCAGGAAGTGGATGCCTCCTGCCGGGCGGTTTGCCTCCCGCGAACAGCGTGTTGTTGGAATAGCGTGTTACAGCGCGGTGGAGTCGTCAACCACCGCATGGTCGATGGCGGTGTGGTTTTCCAGGTCCACATCCGTGTGGCTCGGGTTGTCCTCCGTGAAATCGAGCTGGTTGTCTGCAACCACCAGGTTGTCCTGCACGGTGTTCGTGGCCGAGTTGTCCTGGAAGGAGTCGTCAACGTGGACGTCCACCGCCGTGTTGGTGGAGTTGTCCGGGTTGAAGGAATCCTCCACCTCCACCGAGTTGTGGGTGGAGTTGTCGGAGTTGTCATTGAACGAGTCGCGGACATCCAGGGCTGTGTCCGTGCTGACGGAGTGGTCCGAGTGGTCGGAGTAGTCCGAATGGTCCGAGTTGTCGTTGAAGGAGTCGTCCACATCCAGGCCGACGTCGGTGTTGAAGGAATCGTCGGTGTTGAAGGAACCGGAAATGGCAGTCACCTCGTTGCCGATTCCAACGTCTCCGCCCGCGTGGATGGAGCTGTCCCTGGAGTTATCGGTCGAATGGTCGGCGTTGTACGAATCCCGAATGTTATTGGAGTCCCGGACACTGGCGTCGTCACCAGCCGCCACTGCGTAATCTCCGGAGGCCACAACGGCATCATGGTCAAACCACTGCTCCACGTCCCCATGCGCCCAGATGTTTTGGTTGACGGACTGGTCCGTGGTGGTGTCCCGGTCGTCGAGCATGGTGGTGTTGGTCGTGTAGGAAAAGTGGTTCACCACGTGGTGCAGCTGCTGGACGGCGTGGGCGTGGTCGTCCTGGTCGTAGTCGGTCCCGCCCTGCCCCGGGCTGGGCCCGCCGCCATGGATGGCCGCGGCACTCCCGGCGTGCGCCGCCGTCGTGCCCGCCTGCCCGGATCCCATGTACCCGGACCCCGTGTGCCCTGCCCAGGCACTGTTTCCGCCGGTGTGATGTACCCGGTCCAGGGATGAGGCGTTGACGGTGATGGGGGCGTAGTCGAGGACGACCGGCATGGCGGCGTCCACGTCAGCCGAGCACACGTTGCCCAGGCCGTGTTCCGCCAATGCCCTCTCGGGGTCGTCCAGGAACTCCTGGATCGCTTCCCGGTTGCCGAAGAGCTGCATCAGGAACTGAACAAGGTCGTTTGCGAGTGTTGGCATATGCGTGGTCCTCACATCTTCTTGAAGTTGCGGATCATCCGGCGAAACGTACCCGGTTATCTCAACCTAGGTTCGCTGCCGGGGACAGGACATCGGGCGGTTTCCCCCTAGCAGCGGCCGCCGTTCCGGGGCGCCGGGCCTGGCACGCCTAGGGGTGTTAGGGGTTCATTCCTGCTGCGGATTCAGCTGCTGGGAACTTTCCACGCCAAGTGCCAGGCGCAGGCGGGCCAGCAGGTCCGACCGGTTCTCCGCGCCGAGCCGGCGCCTGATCCGGGCGATGTGGTGCTCCGCCGTCCTGGGCGAAATGTAAATGGCCTCGCCGATTTCCCGGTAGGTTTTGCCCTCAAGCACCAGCCTGGCAACTTCCTTTTCGCGCTCGCTTAGGCCGGATGCGTCCGGCTGCGCGCCTTTGCCCACGCCGTCGGCACCGCTGCCTGCCTGCGCGTCGGCGCCCCCGGATGCTCCTGTGCTTCCCTGCGGATGCAGGTCCCGCGCGCAGGAGAGCAGGCGCATCATGTCCCGCCGTTCCTCTGCGCGGGCGGCTGCGTGTCCGGCCAGCCTGGCGCCCTCCCACGGCATTCCCACAGCTCCCAGCAGCCGGGCCGCGCCCTCCACCTCGGAAGTACGGAAACGGCCGGCCAGCACCGATACCCAGGCTTTGCCCGCCGTCGCCAGGACGGCGGCCAGCTGGCTGTGGGCCGAGGCCCTTGCCAGTGCCGTGGCGTGGGGGGCAAGATCGGCGGGGCTCTCATTGAGCAGCGCAGCCTGGACGGCGGCCCAGTGAAGGGGAACGGCCCACAACGCAGGTCCGCCCAGGCGCCCCAACAGCTTCCACGCGTCGTCCAGGTACTGCGCCACGCGGCGCGTCTCCCGCAGGCGGGCAGCGGCAATCAGCAGCTCCCCCCACGGCAGGAGGTTGTAGAGGTCCACCGACGTGTGCAGCATTGCCTCCCGTGCCCGCTCCCACGCCCTGAGCAGCTCCGGTACGTCTCCGTTGCGGCGGGCAAGTCCCACCTCCAGGGCGGCGGACATGAACTCGTCGCGCGGGACCAGCGGCCAGTGGTTGGCCTTGGCTGCTTCCGCTGCGGCAAACCGTGCGTCCTCGAGTTTGTCCTGCATCATGGCTGCCCAGGCCTGGAGCAGCAAAAGCCTGGGCTGCGCGGCATTGCCACCTTGCCCGGCCACCACCGCGGCCCGGCAGACTGTTTCCGCCAGGTGCGGCTCGCCGCTGTGCAAGGCCAGGAGGGCTGCCAGGGCGGCCGGCGTTTCCGGCAGCGGCAGGGCAATGCCCGCCGAGTTCAACATGTCTGATGCGTGGATCAGGATGGAGATGCCCTGCTGCGGCTTTTCGCCCAGAGATGCGAAGACTCCCTGGCCGGTCTGCACCAGGGCAGCCGCGAGGAGGGTCGGGGACGACGCCGGAGCATCCGGCTGGAAGAAGGCTTCGGCACCTGCCCGGTCTCCCGCACCGATCATGGCGACGGCGGCAAGGGGCGCCGAGGCACCTACGCGGCCTGGCCCCAACCAGTTGTAGACGTCGGCTGCGCGTGCCAGCATTCCCCGCTGCGCCCACACAGAGGCCGCTACGTCCGCGCCGCGACGCACGTCCGGCGGGTCCGCACTGACCAGGAGCGCGTCGATGATGCGGGCGGCGGTATCCAGTTCACCGTCGCCGGCCGCGGCCTGGGCGCGCCGGGCCGCCGTTGCCAGCGTGTCGGCACCTGCAAGGAGCGCTTCCTCGTAGAGCTGGGAGGCGAGCCTGGGGTCGCTTTCCAGCGCAGCGTTGGCCGCTTGCTCAAGTTCCGCTGCAACCCTGGAATCGGCGAGTCCGCCCCTGGCGAGGTCGCGCGCCAGGTTGCCAAGCGGTTGCCCGGTGGACGCGAAAACGCTCACGAGCTCCCGCTGGAGCGCGTGCACCTTGGCGGTTGGAGTGGCGGTCAACAGGGCGTGCTGGGCAGTCCCCACCACGGTGCCATCCGGCCTCAGCAGGCCCGCGGCCTCTGCCCTGTCCACTAAGGAGTCCAGGTCCTCCACGGTCCCGCTGATGAATTTGTGCTGGAGGTCTGCCGGGAGCGGTCCGGGCAAGGCGAAGCCCACCGACAGTGCCAGCAGCAGCTCACGTACTGCCGCGTTTGCGCCCTTCAACTGCTTGGCCATCAGCTCGGCTGAATGGGGCGGCGGCGGGTGCCCCTGGTGGTCCGGAGACGTGTGCAGGGGTACGGGGCGTTCCGCCCGCTGCAGGTGCGCATCCATCTCAGGCCGCCGGAGCTGTGGTCGTGGCCGTGGCGACGGCAGTCTCAGTGGAGGCAGTGGTGATCTCCTCGGGCGTAGGTGCAGGCGCAACGGCAGGTGTGGGAGTCAGCTCGGTGGCCGTTGGCGTGACGAGCGCATCGCCAGTGGGGCCGGCGGCTGACATTGTTGCAGGCGTCATGCTGGGAGACGCGCTCTCGCTGGTCGGCGTCGCGGTGCCTGTGTCCGTGGGAACTGGACCGGAATTGAGAGTGGGACTAAGCGTGGGACTACTTGTCACCCCTGGTGATGTGCCGGGCGAGGCCGTGCCGGACGATGACGGGGCAGGCGATGTGGGCGGGGACGTTGTGGTCCCGGCTGCAGTAGTGGCAGGGGACGCGGGGACGGAGGTTGCAGGACTGGTCGGGAGAGGCTGCGAGAGGTCGGTAGGGCTTGCGGTGACAGTGGCAATGGAATCCGGAATGATGCCGGTGCCGGCCGCACCGGAGCCGGACAGCGTAGTCAGGGGAGCTCCCGCAGCGGGTCCACCGGCCTTCGCCCCACCGGGGGCGTTCCCGTCGCCGCTGCTCGCCGGCTTTCCGGCGGGCGGTGCGTAGGCAGCGGGTCCGGGCTCCTGGCTGAGCGGCTTCGTGGCGCTGGCTTCAACGCCCGCAAGGGGATGGGGAACGGCAACCACTGCTGCTCCCCCTGGATCGGGCGCTTCAGTTGTCCCTCCCCCGGTGGATCCACCCGTGGTGCTGGCCCCTGCCTGCGGCACGAACATCGCGGTCAGGCTCCCGAAGCCATCCGGACTTTGGGCGGCAGTGGCGGTAAGGACCGTAAGGACGGCAGCGGCCGCGGCGACGGCCGTGACCCGGACCGTGGGTTTCGGGGCGTGCGCGCCCCCTTTCCCGTGCAGCGCACTGCGGGAGGGCGCGGCAATGGCTCCTCCCGCCGTCGAATATTTACGCGACCAGCTGGGCCGTCCGGGGTGGCCCGTTCCAGGTGGCGCGCCGGAAGGCACGACGGCGGCACGCGCCTCATCAGCGTCCGCTCCGCTTGATCCCGGCCCGGCCAGTGCCGCTTCAGTTTCGACCGCCTCAGCTTCCGCCGACGCCGATGCCTTTGCGGCAGCGGTGTGTGCCAGGAGCGCCGCCACGGCGGCGCCGAGGCAGATGGAGGACTTCGGGTCGGCGTCCACCGCGATGGGCCGGCCCAGCTGCTCGGACACCAGCTGTGCCACCAAGGGGATTCGGGACGAGCCCCCGATCAGCAGCACCGTGGACAGGTCTTCCGGCTCAAGGTGCAGTTGGGCCAGGGAGTGTTCCAGTGCCGCCACCGTTTCCCGCACGGGCTCTTCGATCAGCGCTTCGAACTCGGAACGGACCAGGCGGACCTGCTGCTGGACGCCCGGCAGGAGTACCGGGATACTTGCCTCGCTGTCAGCGGACAGGGCTTCCTTGGCCTCCACGCATTCGCGCCGTAACCGCGTCAGGGCGCCAAGCACCACGGGGTCGGTGGCGTCGAGGCTGTCCAGTGCGTTCCCGCTGTGGCCTGCCACGTAGCGGAAGACCGCAGCGTCAAAGTCGGCTCCGCCCAGGTCTTCGATTCCCTCCGGGCGTCCCACGAGTTCAAAGCGACTGCTGCCGGACTTCCGCAGGACAGCGGTATCGAAGGTGCCGCCACCGAGGTCGTAAACGGCGATGGTGCTGCCTTCCTCCACCCGCACCTGCGACGCGTAGTGCAGGGCCGCGGCCTCCGGTTCGGGGAGGAGTGTCACGTTCTCCAGGCCGTGGGAACTGAGGGCGTCCCGCACCACGGACAGGCGGTGGCTGCCCCAGGCTGCAGGGTGGGTCAGGAAGAAGGCCGACGCCGGGCCCCCTTCACGTTCGGCGGCGCGGTCTGCCACCCACCGGGCCATGGTGGCGAAGACGTCCTCAGGCTGCAGCGCCAGGCTGCCCAGGATGATGGGTACGTCGTCGCCAATCCGGCGCTTGAATTCCCGGACCACTCGCTCCGGTGTGTCCAGCCCGCGGCGTTCGGCGGCCTCGCCCACCAGGACAGTGCCTTCCTCCGGGTAGTACAGCACGGAGGGGACGGACGCTCCACGGGCGCCGAGGGGAAGGCACTCGGGCACGGGGGAAGCACCTTGGTGAAAGCGTACAACCGCGGCTGCCGTGAAACTCGTCCCGACGTCTACGGCGAGGGCGTAGCTCATGGTGACCTCGAAAGGCTGGTGGTCCACATGCAAGCTTCATCACAGTGAACAGTCACCAAATTAGCATTCCCAGGGACCGGGGAACACCCCTGTTGCTACAACGAATGGTGATACGGCAGGTGGCTGCCGTATCACCGATCGATTTCGGGCCTTAAGACCCGTAAAACCAGCGGGTCTTAAGGCGCAGCTTAGAGGCCCGAGTAGGAGTGGAGCCCGTTGAACAACGTGTTCACGATGGTGAAGTTGAAGATCACGCAGAGGTAGCCCACGATCGACAGCCATGCGGCGCGGGTTCCGGTCCAGCCGCGGGTGGCACGGGCGTGCAGGTAGCCGGCGTAGACGACCCAAATGACGAAGGTCCACACTTCCTTGGTGTCCCAGCCCCAGAACCGGCCCCAAGCCTTCTCGGCCCAGATGGCACCGAACATCAGCGTGAAGGTCCAGCCGATGAAAGCGATGGCGTTGATGCGGTAGGACAGGTTCTCCAGGCTCAGCGCTGAGGGCACCAGGCGCATGAAACCGAGCTTGTCGGTGCCGTCCGCGGCCACGGTCTTCTGCCGGTGGGACTGCACCAGCTGCAGGGCGGACATGGCGAAAGTCAGGGTGAACAGTGCCGAGGAAAGCACCGCGATGGAGACGTGGATGACCAGCCAGTAGCTCTGCAGGGCGGGAACCAGGTGACCCACGGGGGTCCAGAAAGCCACAGAGGCCGCCACCAGCATGATGATCACCAGGCCCACCACGAAGGTGCCCAGGAAGCGGAGGTCGCGGCGGATCAGCGAGAGAAGGAACACGGCTGCCACGAGGAATGCGCCGGTGGTGAGGAATTCGTACATGTTGCCCCACGGCACGCGGCCCGCGCCCAGTGCCCGGGTGACCACGCCGGCCCCGTGGATGACGGCGGCGAGGATGGTCAGGGCTACGGCCACCCGCGCCGGGACCCGGCGCTCCGCGGCGTACTTCATGTCGCCGTCGGCCGTTACGACACTGCCAGTTCCTGCTCCGCCGGCCTTGGCGGACGACGACGGGCGCTCGGCCCGGTCGGCAGGCCCGTCCAGGCGGGCCCCGGCAGAACCTGCACCCACTCCTGCCGCTACGGGAACCTTGGCGGCAGTGCCGGCCTGGGCGGCCTTGAGGTCCACCGCGCGCAGCGCCTTGCTGCTCTTGGCCAGGTCCCAGGCGAAGGCGATGAAGGCCACCGTGTAGGTACCCGCCGCCAGCAGCATGAAGAGTTCGCTGTACTGGCCCATGGTTTCGTTGATTCCAAATGGCATTACTGGTCCTTTTCGGGCCCGGTGGGGCCTGCTGGGGTGGTGACGGAGCCGGCGCCAGTTTCAGCGGAGCCTGCCGCGTTATCGACGGAGCCTGCGACATTATCGCCTGCCCGGCTGGGAGTTTGCTGGGACGGAGCGGCGTCTTTGGACACAGCACCTTCAGAGTCAGTGCCTTCAGGCAGCTGCCACTCTGCGGTGAACAGCTTCCGGAGTGCCGCCGCCTCGCCGGCCAGGCGGTGGTCCTCGCCGCGGGCCAGGAGCCCGTACTCCACCATGGTGCGGCCGTCAGCGGCTGTGCCCGTGCGGACCCAGACGCGGCGGCGGTTGACGTAGAGCGACAGGATCAGGCCGGCCACGGCCAGGAGGGCGAACACCAGGGCGGAGAGCTGTCCCGGGTTGTGGTGGATGTCCACGCCGATGTAGCGCTTCACGCCATCGAAGCTGATGGTGCCCTTGCCGTCCGGCAGGGTGTAGGTGGAGCCGGGGGCCAGCGTGATGCCGCCTGCCGCCAGGTTCCTGGCGTTCAGTGGCGTCAGGTTCTTGACATCCAGCTCGAAGACGTTTTGCGGCGCACCCGTGTTCAAGCCAAGGTCGCCGTAGTACGAGTTCAGGGTCAGCTGCGGGTTGAACAGCTCGGGATCGGCGCTGAACGAAATATTCTTGTCCGTGACGAACGCCGTGGGGAGGAAGAAGCCCACGAACCCGAGCTGGTCCGGCTTGGCGTCGGGGACCTTGATCACCACGGAGGAGTAGTAGTTCTCGCCCTGCAGCTTGGCCACCACCGGGCCCTGCATGGCGACGTTGCCCGCCCCGTCACGGACTGTCACCACCGGCGCATAGCCGTTGCCGGTCAGGTAGATGCTGGTGCCGCCCAGGCTCAGGGGGTCGTTGACCTTCAGGATTTCCTGCTTCGGCGGAGCCTCCGGATTCTCCTTGGTGGTGACAGTGGCGGCAAAGTCGATGGGCTGGCCGAACTTGCCCTTCGATTCGCGGTCGAAGGTGATGTTGAACTTGTCCAACTGGAGCGAGTACGGCTGCAGCTGGCTGGACTGGAAGTTGGTGCCGGGGTTGAACTGGTCGTAGCCCACCAGCGTGTTCACGAACGTGTCGCCCTCCACCAGGATCCGCTGGCCGCTGTAGCCGAAGAGGCCACCGGCGGCCACGGACACCAGCACGCCGATGAGCGAGGTGTGGAACACCAGGTTGCCCACTTCCTTCATGAAGCCGCGCTCGGCACCCAAAGACGGAAGGGCGCCGTCGGCATCCCTGACCTCCACCCGGTAGCCGCGCTTCCGCAGCAACCCAGCCGCACCGTTGATGGCGTCCGACGCCGGGATTCCGGCGCCCGAGGGAATCACCAACGTGCCGTATTCCGGCAGCCGGGACAGGCGCTGCGGGGTACGCGGCGGCTGGGAGCGCATGGCCTTGTAATGGGCGATGGCCCGCGGCACCACGCAGCCGATCAGCGAGATGAACAGCAGCAGGTAGATCGCGGAGAACCATACGGAGGAGTAGACGTCGTAGAGCTGCAGGGAGTCCAGCAGCTTGCCGTACTCCGGATGGTCCTTGATGTACTGGGTCACCGTGGCCGGGTTGGCGGGCCGCTGCGGGAACAGCGACCCGGGGACGGCGGCGACGGCGAGGAGCAGCAGGAGGAACAGTGCAGTCCGCATGCTGGTCAGCTGGGTCCAGGCCCACCGGAGCATGCCCCTGGGTCCCAGCGCCGGGAGGGCGGCCTGGGCCTTCGCCTCGGCAACAGGGGCGGATTGCTTCTTTTTTACCTTCACACGCTCGCTCATCAGATCGGCAACTTCACGTCGGTTTGGAACCAGTACTGCAGCCCGGTCACCCAGGCACCCCACACGCCGGTGGCCATCAGCAGCCCCAGGACCACCAGGATTCCGCCACCGGTCCGCTGGATGGCCAGGCGGTGCTTGCGGAAGAACGCCATCACGCCCATCCCCCGGCGCAGGGCCAGTGCGATTAGCAGGAACGGAATGCCCAGCCCCAGGCTGTACACGAATGCCAGGAAAGCGCCCTTGGCGGCTGAGGACCCGCCGGAGAGGCTCAGCAGCTGCACGGCCGAGTAGGTGGGGCCGATGCACGGCGCCCAGCCCAGCCCGAAGGTCAGGCCCAGCAGCGGGGCACCCCAGAGACCGGCGGGCGGCTTGGCATGGATTTTTGCGTCCCGCTGGAGCCAGCTGAAGCCGCCCATGAACACGATGCCCATAATGATCACCAGGATGCCCAGAAGCTGGGTGATCCAGGCGTTCTGGCTGCCGGTGATGAGCGTGCCCAGCTGGCCGAACGCGCCGCCCAGCAGGACGAAGATCACCGAGAAGCCCAGGACGAACAATCCGATGCCTGCCAGCATGCGGCCCCGCTTTTGCTTTTCCAGGTCCACGCCGCTCAGGCCGGTCACGTATCCCAGATAACCGGGTACCAGCGGGAGGACGCAGGGCGAAAGGAAGGAGACCAGCCCGGCGAGCAGTGCCACCGGGATGGCCAGCAGGATGGAGCCGCTGAGGATGGCTTCGGCGAAGGGGCTGTTCACGGTCCCGGCCTGTTCCTATTCCGCCACTGCGGCGGTGATGAGGGCCTTTAGGGTGCCCTTCTCGATTTCGCCGAGGACGCGGGAGGCCACCCGCCCCTGCTTGTCCAGGACCAGGGTGGTGGGCACGGCGCCGGGCGGCACCAGGCCGGAGACGGACAGCAGGACGGCGCCGTCCTTGTCGTCAAAGCTGGGGTAGGTCAGGTTGAAGGTCTTTTCGAACGCCTCCGCCGTTGGCTTCTCATCCCGGAGGTTGACGCCGAAGAACTGGACACCCTGGTCCTTGAACTCCTGGTGCAGGGCTTCAAGGAGCGGCGCTTCCACGCGGCAGGGGGCGCACGCTGCGAACCAGAAGTTCAGGACGCTCACCTTGCCCTGGAAGTCGGCCGGTGTGACGGCGGTGCCGTTGAAGAGGGCACCCTGGATCTGCACGGCTTCCTTGCGGTCCGCGGCGGCGAACTCGGTCACGGAGCCGTCACCGGCAACGTAGTTCTTGTTGTCCCCCGCCTTGGCCTGCTTGGCCAGGGCATCCTCCTGGGCACAGCCGGACAGGCCAAGGGTCAGCGCGGTCAGCGCCATGCCGCCGGCAGCGAGCAGGCTGCGGCGCGAGGGAAGGTTGCTGTTGCTCACTACTAGGCTCCAGGGGTGCTGGCGGCACCGGGAAGAAGGGATGCTGCGGGTTCGCTGTACTCAACCCGCAACAGCGAGCCGGCGTCGTCGAAGACCAGGGACGTAACGGAGGTCAGGGTGCACTCGCGCTTGCGGGGATCGTGCCACAAAGGCCGCCCTTCCGCGCTCAGCCGGGTGGCCCAGATGGGCAGCTGGTGGCTGACCAGGATGGCCTCAGGGCCTTCTGCGCCAAAATCGCCGGCCGCAAGTTCAATCGCCTTCCGGCGCGCGTCCTGCGCAGCCGCTGCCACCCGGGCCGCCTGCTGCTTGTACGGCTCACCCCAGGACGGGCGCAGCGGGTTGACCAGGTGCGGCCAGTGCCGTGGCCGGCGCAGTTCACCCTTGGTGACCTTCATGCCCTCGAAGTAGTTCTCCGCTTCGATGATCCGCTCGTCTGTGTGGATCTGCAGCTGCAGGGCTTCCGACGTCGGCCGTGCAGTTTCCTGCGCACGCTCGAGCGGAGAGGCGGCGAGGTAGGTGATGCGGGCCCCGTGCTCGGCGCGCTGCCGGAAGTGCTCCGCAAGCATCCGGGCCATCTCCTGCCCCAACTCGGAAAGGTGGAAATCCGGGAGCCGCCCATAGAGAACGCCGTCGGGATTATGGACCTCGCCGTGGCGGAGCAGATGGACAGTGGCTTGGGGCATGTTTACCAGTTTCTCAAAGATGGCGCGCGATCCGAAATCTTCTACGTTCAGTAGAACTGAAGTTTTTGAAGAAATGTTCCGAAGCCGGGAACAAAACATGCAAATGCATGTTTATACTGGATGCAGCAAGTTAGTTGAGACTTCAACTTATGAAGCTTCAACAGCAGGATCACCACAGACACAGCTATACAAGGAGCAACATCATGGCACTTCCCGCAGACGTCACCACCGGCACCTGGACCCTGGACAACTCCCACAGCGAGATTGGCTTCACCGTCCGCCACGCCGGCATCAGCAAGGTCCGCGGCCAGTTCACCGAAGCCGCCGCCACCCTGGACCTGGCCGAGGACGTGGTCGATTCCAAGATCAACGCCACCATCAAGACCGCCAGCTTTGACTCCGGCGACGCCAACCGCGACGGCCACGTCAAGGGCGGGGATTTCTTCGACGTGGAGAAGTTCCCCGAGATCTCCTTCGTCTCCAACGGCCTCGTGGCCAAGGGCAACAGCTACGAACTCACCGGCGACCTGACCATCAAGGGTGTTACCCGTCCCGTCACCTTGGAAACCGAGTTCAACGGCGTGGCCGTGGACCCGTTCGGCAACACCCGCGCCGGCGTCTCCGCCGAGACCACCATCAGCCGCAAGGACTTCGGCCTGACCTGGAACGCCGTCCTGGAAACCGGCGGCGTGCTGGTCAGCGACAAGGTTGCCATCAACCTGGAACTCGCCTTCATCGCTCCCGCAGCCTAATTCCCCTTCACGGCACCCCGGCCCGCCTGCACGGCATGGCCGGGGTGCCGTGTTTAACCTGCAAACGCGGTGCATCAACACCTCCCGAATGATCCACAACGCCGCCCGCCGGGGGTACGGTGGACTTAAGCCATGCTGGGGGGAAGGCTGAGGACCGATTCCCGGCAGCCTAACTGGATCCCGACCCTGCAGAAGGAACGCCCATGAGTACTCCTCCCGTCCCGCCTCCCGGGTCCGAAGACCCGCGAACCAGCCCCGGACAATCCGGCAACGACCAGTCCGGAGCCCAGCCGCGCTACGGCCAGAACGCTCCGCAGTACGGCCAAAACGCTCCGCAGTACGGCTCGCAGCCGCCGGCAGCACCGCAGTACGGCCAAAATGCACCCCAGTACGGCCAGAATGCACCGCAGTATGGGTCGCAGGCTCCCGGCTACGGCCAGTCCCAGTTCGGCCAGTCGCCGTATGGACAGTCCCCTTACGGCCAGTACCCCTCGGAGCAGCCGCAGCCCGCCGGAAGCAACGGCATCCCCCAGCTGGTGAACATCTCCTTCTGGCTGCTGATTGCGTCGGCCGCCATTTTCGTCATCGGCATGCTCCTGGGCCTCACCCAGCTGGACGACCCCCAGTTCCGGCAGCTCTTTGAACAGCAGATGCAGTCGAGCGGAACAGACATCAGCTACGACAGCATCAAGAGCGTCATCGCCGGCACGCTGGTGGTCTTTGCCATCATCGGCGCCGCGCTCTACCTGCTGGTGGCCTTCTTCATCCGCAAAGGCAAGAACTGGGCCCGCATCCTGGGAACAGTCTTTGCAGCGCTGTCCATTTTCGGCCTGTTCGGGGTCCCCTCCCTCGGAACGCTTGGAACCGTCCTGGGCATCGTAGCCATCGTGCTGCTTTACCTGCCTGCAGCTGCCCCGTACTTCCGGAAGCAGCAGCCCTTCGCCAACCCATACTCGGGTGGGTTCGGCAACCCTTACGGGCGGTAACCCAGCACGTCTGCTGGCAAACAGGCGGCCCGGGACGCAGCAATGCGTCCCGGGCCGCCTGCGTTAAGCCAGCGCTAGGCTGTCTGTCCGGGTGTCTGGGCCCGCTGCGCGTGGTAGGCCAGGATCTGGAGTTCGGTGGCCATGTCCACCTTGCGGAGGTTGACGCCGTCGGGAACCTGCAGCATCACCGGGGCGAAGCTCAGGACGCTGTGGACGCCCGCCGCCACCACCCGGTCGCAGACGTCCTGGGCCACGGCGGCCGGCAGCGCCAGCACCACCATGTTGGCCCCGGTGCGGTGCAGGACTGTTTCGAGGTCCGCGACGTCGCTGACCCGCAGCCATCCCACCTCGCTGCCCACCACCATCTGGTCGGCGTCGAAAATGGCCACGACGTCGAACCCGCGGGACTCGAAGCCGCCGTACCGCGCCAGCGCCTTGCCGAGGTTGCCGGCACCGACGATAGCCACTTTCCAGTCGTGCGTCAGTCCAAGCGCTGCCGCGATATGACGGCTGAGGTACTGCACCTCGTAGCCAACACCCCTGGTTCCGTACGATCCCACATAGGACAGGTCCTTGCGCAGGGTTGAGGAACTGACCCCTGAGGCTTCAGCCAGCGATTCGGAGGAGACGCGCTCCACGCCCTCAGCCAGCAGGGTGTTCAGGGCGCGGAGGTAGAGGGTCAGCCGGGCTACGGCTGCGGGCGGTATCTGCTTGGGCGGCGTGCCCGTCGCAGCTGGAAGGTCGGGAAGCGGCTGCGGCGTGGAATCCAGGGAGGTCACCGGCACTCCCCCTACTGGGCCATGGCGCGCTGCAGCACGCGTTCCAGCCGGGTTTCGTCGATTTTCCAGAAGTCGCGCTGTACGCCGTCCACCAGCACCACCGGGATTTCCTCGGCGTAGCGCTCCCGCAGCTCGGGCTGGTTGTCCACCAACTCTTCGCTCCAGGTAAGGCCCAATGAGGCAGTGACCCGGCTGACGGCGTCGCGCGCGTCTTCGCAAAGGTGGCAGTCAGCTTTGGTGACCAGGACGACGCGGGGTGTAGCCATGGCTTAACGGTATCGCCGTTCGCGTGCTGCCGGTGACGCCGACGGCGGCAGGCCAGCGGATTGACTAGACTCAACACCATGCCCGAGGAGAAATACGTCGCCGTAGTCACGCGCCCGGTTGCCGAGCCGCAGCCGGGCGAAGCGGCGTTTTTCGACGTGGACAACACCTTGATGCGCGGAGCCAGCCTCTTCCATGTGGCACGCAAGATGCACCAGCGCGGAGCCTTTACCCTGGCCCAGGCCGCCGGCTTCGCATGGAAGCAGTTCAAGTTCGTGGCCCGCGGGGAGAACATCGATGACGTCCATGCCGTGCGGGATTCGGCCCTGACGCTGGCCGCCGGGATCACCGTTGACGACATCAAGGCCCTGGGTGAAGAAGTCTACGACGAGATGATCGCCTCGCGGATCTGGCCGGGCGCCAAGGCACTGGCGGAGCAGCACCTCAGGGTGGGCCGCCGCGTCTGGCTGGTAACGGCCACGCCCATTGAGGTGGCCACCGTGATCTCCACCCGCCTGGGACTGACCGGAGCCCTGGGGACGGTGGGCGAAGTGTCGGACGGCATGTACACCGGCCGCCTGGTGGGAGACATCCTGCACGGCTCGGCGAAGGCCGTAGCCGTCCAGGCCATCGCCGACGAGGAGGGCCTGGAGCTCAAGCGCTGCTGGGCCTACAGCGACTCCTACAACGACGTCCCGCTGCTGTCGCTGGTGGGGCACCCCGTGGCCATCAACCCGGACGCCAAGCTGCGCCGCCACGCGCGGGACCGGAACTGGCCGGTCTACGACTTCCGCGCCGGCCGCCGCGCTGCCACGTTCGGCCTCAAGGCAGCCACTTTTGGCGGTGCGATTTACGGCCTTTGGAAGGGCTTCGCCCGGATGCGCGGCCCGCGGGCGTAGCCCGGTAACAAACAAAATGCCCGCCGCCTCGGAAGGCGACGGGCATTTGCACGCTGTTGGAAGTATTTCTACTTCTTGTTGCGGCGCTGGTGACGGGTCTTGCGAAGCAACTTGCGGTGCTTCTTCTTGGCCATACGCTTGCGACGCTTCTTAATAACTGAACCCACGAAAGTTCCTTACAAACTAGATGCAGTACCTGTCTGATGGAGAAGGTCCGCGGACATAGCTACGAACTGAACAACTGACAGATTCTTACAATGACGTAAAACGTTCCTTAACAGGGTACCGCCTATTGGGAGCGGCTCAGGACAGGCTGCCTCAGGCCGTCTCGGTGTGACCGTCCACGACAGCACCCTTAAGGTACTGTTCAACGGCGTTTTCGGGGACCCGGTAGGAGCGGCCGAAGCGCACTGCCGGCATTTCGCCCGAGTGCACCAGCCGGTAGACAGTCATTTTGGAGACGCGCATGACCTCGGCCACTTCAGCCACGGTCAGGAACTTCGCGTTGGAGAAGTTCTGTTCTGCCGACATTTCCCTATTTTCCTTTGCTGACGGATGGACAACAGTGACCCCAGGTACGTGCCAATGCGGTGTTCCGATGCTGAGCCATCCACCAACCACCTAAGTAGATACTCTAGATGTTCCTGTGGCAGATGTGAAAGTGGCGGGCCCCCTATTTCATCCCCTAATTCGACCCCCGGCGCTTCCGTGCCGATGCCGCCAGCTGCTCCAGGACAGACGCGGAGACATCCCAGTCCATACAGGCATCCGTGACGCTTTGGCCGTAGACCAGTTCAGCGCGCCCTGCTGCATGGTCCGCGACGTCCAGGTTCTGCGCCCCGCCCACCAGGAAGCTTTCCAGCATGACGCCGGCCACCGCGCGCGCTGCGGTCCCGCCGTCTTCCAACTGGGCGCCGATCTCCAATGCCACCTCGGCCTGCCGGTGGTGGCTCTTGCCGCTGTTGGCGTGGCTGGCGTCGACGATAAGGCGGGGATTCAGTCCCTTGCCCCCCAGTTCGTTGGAGGCGCGTTCGACGTCGGCCGCTGAGTAGTTGGGCCCCTTGCGGCCGCCGCGGAGGATGACGTGGGTGTCGGGGTTTCCGGCCGTTGCCACCAGCGCGGCCCGGCCCTCGCCGTCGATCCCCAGGAACGCCTGGGCCGCCGCCGCTGCCCCGCAGGCGTCGATGGCCACCTGCAGGCCGCCGTCGGTCCCGTTCTTGAAGCCGATGGGCATGGACAATCCGGAGGCAAGCTGCCGGTGGATCTGGCTTTCGGTGGTGCGGGCACCGATGGCACCCCACGAGATGAGGTCGGCCATGTACTGCGGGCTGATCGGTTCCAGGAATTCGGTGGCGGTGGGAAGGCCCAGCGCAGTGACCTGCTGCAGGAACTGCCGGGCCGTGCGGAGGCCGGTAACCATGTCGTGGCTGCCATCCAGCCGTGGATCGTTAATCAGGCCCTTCCATCCCACGGTGGTGCGCGGCTTTTCGAAGTAGGTCCGCATGACGATCAGCAGGTCTTCCTTGTGCTTTTCGGCCTGGCTGACCAGCCGGCGGGCGTACTCCAGCCCCGCCTTGGGGTCATGGATGGAACAGGGGCCAACAATGACCAGCAGGCGGTCGTCCACGCCGTCCATGATGGCGCGCACCTCGTCCCGTCCGCGTTCGACGACGGCAGCGGCGCGGGCGTCCAGCGGCAGTTCGGCGAGGAGTTCGGAGGGGGTGGGCAGCGGGGTGAATTCGCTGACGCGCAGGTTCGAGGTGGACTTGGTCTCGGTGGCGGGGGCTGCTGCTGTTGCGGTGCTCATGTTCGGGGTCCTGTTCCAGATGGGAAGCGGGCCCGGATTTCAGAACCCGCCGGAGAAACGGCGAAGGGCAGAGAATGATCTCTGCCCTGTTGGCTCTGAAGGAATGCTGGATGCGTGTCAGTTAGACGCGGGCCCCTCCAGAGCCAACGAAAAATACGCATACCAACGGTTAGTCATGGAAGAGACCATAAACCCGGGTGCACGCAGCCGCAAAATCAGTGCGTCACATTCCCTTCATCGCGATTCCTGAAGGCCCGCCACCAGTTCGGCGTGCTTTTGGTCAGTGAGGCGGTACCAGGACATGATGACGACGGCGGCCAGCACCAGGGCGGCGGGCAACAGTCCGGCAGCGGCGCGGATGGCGGTAAGGGTCGGGGCCGCCTGCTCCTGGACTGATGAGGAGTAGCCGCCCCACGCGAGCGCGAAGGCCACCAATCCTCCGCCGAAACCCATGCCCAGCTTCCGGGTGGCAGCCAGGAGGGCGTAGTTGATGCCCTGGACCCTGACGCCGGTCTTCCATTCGCCGTATTCCACGGTGTCCGCGATTAGTGCCCAGGTGAGGATGCTGATCGTTGCGGCTGAAAGCTGGGCCAGGACCATCCCGGCCACCGCCGGCCAGGGTGCTTCCGCCGGCACCAGGAAAACCACCAGTCCGCCTGCGGCGCCGAGCAGGCAGCCGACGGTGAACACTGCCTTCTTGCCCCATTTGGCCACTGGGCGGGGCATCAGCACGGCGAGTGCCAGGGTGATGACCACCTGTGTTGCGGCCATCAGGGGAAAGAGGTCCAGGCGGGACAGGACATCGCGCAGGTAGTAGAACTGGGCGGCCACGGTGGCGGAGTTGCCCGTCACCAGCAGCACGGAGGCAAGGCACAGGACCACCAGCGGCGAATTGACCCTGAGTGCTTCGATGGTCTGGCGCCAGGTGATTTTGGGGACGCTGCCGGCCACTCGTTCCCGGCAGGCGATCCCGGTGAACACATAGAGCCCGGAACCCAGAACCGCGAAGACCAGGGTCATCACGGTGAAGATCTGCTGGACGTCCCCTCCCCCGCCCAGGAGCGGTGCCACGAAGAACCCCAGCGTCGCCCCCACGGAGAGCCCGCCGATGGTCCGCGCTCCGGCAAGCCTGGCCCGATCGCGGGGGTCCTGGGTCATGGCCCCCACCAGGCAGCCGTACGGGACGTTAACCAGGCTGTAGGCAAGGCAGACCAGGAAATAGGTGCAGTAGGCGTAGAGGAGTTTCAGTGATGGCTCGACGTCGGGCACGTGGAACACGGCTACGCCCAGCACCAGTGGTATGAACCCGAAGATCAGGAAGGGGCGGAACTTTCCCCACCGGGGGCTGTGGAAGCGGTCAACGATCCTGCCCGCGGCGATGTCCGTGAAGGCATTGAACACCCGCGCGACTACCAGCAGGGTGCCGGCAGCGGCCGCGCCGATCCCGGCCACATCCGTGTAGTAGACCAGCAGGAACATGTTGGCGGTGCTGATGATCATGCTGTTGGCTGCATCGCCGGCGCCATAGCCTACGATTGCGGCCCTGTTCAAAGGCTTCATTGCTCCCTGTCCCCCGGATGAGAAAACGCTTTCTCATCCGAACAGGAATCTACCCCAGAATCTTGCGCAGAAACACCAGCTGCCGGATCCAGTGATGTTCCTGGCCGCCTTCGTGGTTGTTGAACCGGTACACCTCGATGTCCTTTACAGCTCCGGTGGCGGATGCGCCGGATGTTCCGGAGCCGTAGGCATTGAAGCTGGCGAAGACGGTGGACGGTGGGCAGATATCGTCCATCTGGGCAGCCGAGTACAGCGCCGGCGCCGTGGCGTACCGGGCCAGGTTGACGCCGTCGAAGTAGTTGAGGACGGCGAGGATGTCGTCGTAGCGCTCCCGGTGCCGGGCCAGGAACTGGGCGATCTCCGGGTACGGTCCCCGTGGGGTGATGTCGATGGCGCGGGGGAAGTCCTGCAGGAACGGAACGTCGGGCAGCGCGGCGATGACGCCGTCGAGCCTTCCGGCGGTGAGCCCCGCCGTGGCCACCACCAGCCCGCCACCCTGGCTGACTCCGGCCAGCACTACTTTTGTGGCGTCGACGGCGGGGTGGGCCTGGGCCGCTTCCACCGCGCGGAAGGCGTCAACGTAGACGCGGCGGTAGTAGTAGTCCTCGCGGCTGGCGATGCCCCTGGTCATCAGGCCCGCGTGTGCCACGTCCCCGGCTGACGGATGGGGGTCCGCGGTGTGCCCCAGAGTGCCGCCGTACCCCTGGCCCCGGGTGTCCATAATGAAATGCGCGTATCCGGCCTGTGCCCAGCGCGTGTCCTGGTTGACCAGGCCACGGCCGCCGGAATAACCGATGTAGTTCACCACCACCGGAAGCCGGGCACCTGCCTCCCTGATGGCAGGCAGGTGCAGCCAGCCTTTGACCGGCGCGCCGCCAAAGCCGGAGAAGGTGACGTCGAAAGTGTCGATCACCGTGAGGTAGTTCTCGACCGGCTCGAAGGTGGCGTTGAGCGGAAAGGCCCGGGCTTCGTCGAGAGTGGCATCCCAGAACGCGCCCAGGTCTTCCGGCGGCGTGACATCGGAGGTGTAGCTGCGCAGCTGTGCCAGGGGAAGGTCGAAGAGGGGCATCGTTGTCCAGTTCTGTTTCTGTTGTTCGGCGGCTCGCGGTGGGTTCTTCTATTTCTACTGCACGGATCCCCTTCTACTGCAGAGATCCCTGGCTCACGCTGACGAGTGGCTCGTAGCGGTGCAGGCTGGTTCCGGCGGCAACAATTCCACGCAGGAGGGGCAGCCCTCCCGTGGCTGCCCCGGCAGCGCGTGCCTGGACGAGTACGTTGCCAAGGGCGGTGGCTTCGACGGGTCCCGCGATGACCGGTCGGCGGGCTGCGTTGGCGGTGAGTTGGCAGAGCAAGGCGTTCTGGGAACCACCACCAACGATGTGCACCACGTCCACCTGCCGGTCGGCCAGGCGCTCCGCCGCCGTGATGGTCCTGGCATAGCCTGCCGCGAGGCTGTCCATGATGCAGCGCGTGATGGCCGCGGGATCGTTCGCCAGGTCCGCACCGGTCCGCCGCACCGCGGCCCGGATGCGATCGGGCATGTTGTCCGGGGCGATGAAGTCCGGGTCGTCGGCGTTGATCTGCGGCCCGCCGGCGGGAAGTGCCGCGGCGGCAGCCAGCAGGGCGGCAAGGTCCGGCTGGAACCCTTCCCCGGCCCACGTGCGCTGGCATTCGCTCAGCAGCCACAGCCCGCCCACGTTGCGCAGGTAGCGGACGGTGCCGTCCACACCGCGTTCGTTGGTGAAGTTGGCTTCCCGGCTGGCCTCCGTGAGGACCGGATGCTTCAGTTCCAGGCCCACCAGGGACCAGGTGCCGGAAGAGATGTAAGCGAAGCCGTCCCTGCTGTTGTCCGCTGTCGCGGGGACTGCAACGACGGCGGACGCAGTGTCATGGGAGCCCACCGCCACCACTGTGGTTTCCACCGGAAGGCCCACGGCCGCGGCGATGTCCGGCTTGAGGTTCCCGAACGCCTCGCCCGGCTGGATCAGCGGCGGGAACAGGTCCTTCGGCAGGCCCAGTTGGGTGAAGAACTCGGTGGCCCACTCCCCCGCCACGGCGTCGAACAGCCCAGTGGTGGAGGCGTTGGTGGCCTCCGTCCGGCGCACGCCGGTGAGCAGGAACGCGATCAGGTCCGGGATGAGCAGGGCCTGCAGCCCGGCCAGGTTCCGTTCGCTGGCCAGCTGGTAAATGGTGTTGAACTGCAGGAACTGCAGCCCCGTGGTCTGGTACAGGCGCGCCGGGTCCAGGGTGGCGTGGAGAGTCTGGACGGCAGCACGGCTGCGGTCGTCCCGGTAGCTGTACGGCTGTGCCACCAGCTTCCCGGCCGCATCCACCAGGCCGTAGTCCACGGCCCAGGTGTCGATGCCGATGCTCGCGATCGTTTTACCCTGCACTGCCGCCACCGTGGCGGCAGCCCGCAGGCCCTCAAGCACCTCGGCGAAGAGGCCGTCGAAGTCCCAGCGGAGGCCGCCGTCGCGCTCCACCACTCCGTTCGGGAAGCGGTGGACGGTCTCCAGCGCCACACGTTCGGGGGAAACCCGTCCCAGCATCACGCGCCCGGAGGAGGCGCCGATGTCGACGGCGGCAAACACGCTGGAGGCAAAATGCGCGTCGACACCGTTCGGAACCGTGCTCATCGGAGGAAGGCTGCGGCCACTCCGGCGTCCACGGGAATGTGCAGGCCGGTGGTGTGGGACAGTTCGTTGCTGGTCAGGACGGCGGCGGCGTTGGCCACGTGCTCCGGCAGGACTTCGCGCTTGAGCAGGGTGCGCTGGGCGTAGTACTCACCCAGTTTCTCCTCGTCGACGCCGTAGACCGCGGCGCGCTTGGCGCCCCAGCCGCCGGCGAAGATCCCGGAGCCGCGGACCACGCCGTCGGGGTTGATGCCGTTGACGCGGATGCCGTGTTCGCCCAGTTCGGCCGCGAGCAGCCTGACCTGGTGGGCCTGGTCTGCCTTGGTGGCGGAGTAGGCGATGTTGTTGGGGCCGGCGAATACGGAGTTCTTGGAGGAGATGTAGATGATGTCCCCGCCCATGCCCTGGGCAATCATGACCTTCGCGGCGGCCTTGGCCACCAGGAACGAACCCTTGGCCATGACGTTGTGCTGCAGGTCCCAGTCCTTTTCGGTGGTTTCCAGCAGCGGCTTGGAGATGGACAGGCCGGCGTTGTTGACCACCAGGTCCACCCCGCCGAATGCCAGCACGGCGGCGTCGATCGCCGCCGCGACCTGGGCTTCGTCCGTCACGTCAGCCTGGACGCCAATGGCAACATCGGAGCCGCCGAGTTCCTCGGCGACCTTCTGCGCGTTCTCCAGGTTCAGGTCCGCGATGACCACGCAGGCGCCTTCGGCGGCGAGGCGGGTGGCGATGGCCTTGCCAATGCCGGACGCGGCACCGGTCACCAGCGCGATGCGGGTGGCGTGCGACTTGGGCTTGGGCATCCGCGCCAGCTTGGCTTCCTCCAGCGCCCAGTACTCGATGCGGAACTTCTCGGATTCCTCGATCGGGGCGTAGGTGGAGATCGCCTCGGCACCGCGCATCACGTTGATCGCGTTGATGTAGAACTCGCCGGCAACCCGGGCGGTCTGCTTGTTCGCGCCGAAGGAGAACAGGCCCACGCCCGGGACCAGCACGATGGCCGGGTCCGCTCCGCGCAGGGCAGGGCTGTTTCCGTCCGCATGGCGGTCGTAGTAGGCCTGGTAGTCCTCGCGGTAGTCCGCGTGCAGTTCGTGCAGCCGGGCGATCGACTCCTCAAGGGAGGCGTCCGCCGGCAGGTCCAGGATGAGCGGCTTGACCTTGGTGCGCAGGAAGTGGTCCGGGCAGGAGGTGCCCAGCGCTCCGAGCCGTGGGTGCTCCGCGGCTTCCAGGAAGTCAAGGACGACGGCGTCATCGCTGAAGTGCCCCAGCTGCGGTTTGTCGGTGGAGGCCAGGCCGCGGATCACCGGTGCCAGGGCTGCCGCCTTGGCTCGGCGCTCGGCCTCCGGCAGTGCACCGTACCCGGGCAGCTTGGGCCCGAAGGGTTCGGCCTTGCCGTTGTCCCTGATGTACTTTTCGGCCTGCTCGATGATCCACAGCGAGTTCTGCTCCGCTTCCTCGCTGGTGGCACCCCAGGCGGTGATGCCATGGCCGCCCAGGATGGTGCCGATGGCCTGCGGGTTGGCGTCCTTGATCGCGGCGATGTCCAGGCCCAGCTGGAAGCCGGGGCGGCGCCAGGGCACCCACACCACCTTGTTGCCGAAGATCTTGGTGGTCAGGGCCTCGCCGTCCGCCGCCGTCGCAATGGCGATGCCCGAGTCCGGGTGCAGGTGGTCCACATGTGCGGCATCAACCAGGCCGTGCATGGCGGTATCGATCGAGGGGGCGGCGCCACCCTTGCCGTGCAGGCAGTAATCGAACGCTGCCACCATCTCATCCTCGCGCTCCACGCCCGGGTAAACGCCCTTCAAAGCGTTCAACCGGTCAAGGCGCAGCACCGCCAGGTTCTGCTCCTTCAGGGTGCCCAGGTCTCCGCCCGAGCCCTTGACCCACAGCAGCTGGACATCCTCGCCCGTCACCGGGTCCTTTTCGGTGCCCTTGGCCGAGGTGTTACCGCCGGCGAAGTTGGTGTTCCGCTTGTCCGCGCCCAGGCGGTTGGAACGGGAAATCAGGTCTTCAACAGTCTTGTTCGTCATAACTTCCTCAGGCGCCCCATCCGGCTTGCTGGCCGCCCACGCGGTCCTCGTTGATCTGTTTCTGGTAGCCGCTGGCCTTGAACGCGGCCATCGGGTCCGCGGGCAGCCCGCGGGATTCACGCCACTCGGCCAGGATGGGCCGGACGTCGGTGTAGAAGGCGTCATTGAAGATGCCGTTGGCGGCCAGGACATCACCGGCGCGCTGGGCTTCGTTCAGGGCTGCGGTGTCCACCAGCAGGGCGCGCAGCGTCATTTCCTGGACGTTGAGCACCGAGCGGATCTGGCCCGGGATCTTCTCTTCAAGGTTGTGGCACTGGTCAAGCATCAGGGCCACGCCGGAGTCCTTGCCGTACCCGCCGCCGCGGATTACCTCATGCATGATCCGGAACAGCTGGAACGGATCCGCTGCACCCACAATGAGGTCGTCGTCGGCGTAGAAGCGGGAGTTGAAGTCGAAGGAGCCCAGCTTGCCCAGGCGCAGCAGCTGCATCACGATGAACTCGATGTTCGTGCCCGGGGCATGGTGGCCGGTGTCCAGGCAGACGAACGCCTTCTCGCCCAGCGCCAGGGTCTGGGCATAGGAGCTGCCCCAGTCCGGAACATCGGTGTGGTAGAACGCCGGTTCGAAGAACTTGTACTCCAGCACCAGGCGCTGCTCATCGCCCAGGGCGGCGTAAATCTCCTGCAGGGATTCGGCGAGCCGGTCCTGCCGGCCGCGCATGTCGTCCTGGCCCGGGTAGTTGGTGCCGTCCGCCAGCCAGATCTTCAGGTCCTTCGAGCCCGTGGCATGCATGATGTCGATGCAATCCAGGTGATGGTCGATCGCGCGGCGGCGGACGGACTCGTTGGAGGATGTCAGCGAGCCGAACTTGTACTCGTCGTCCTGGAAGGTGTTGGAGTTGATGGTGCCAAGGCCCACGCCCAGGCCGGCGGCGTATTCCTTCAGGGCCGCATAATCATCCACCTTGTCCCACGGGATGTGCAGGGCCACGGTGGGCGCCAGTCCGGTCAGCTCGTGGACCTTGGCGGCGTCCGCCAGCTTCTCCTGGACGGTCCGGGGGGTGCCGCGCGTGCCGAACACCCTGAACCGCGTTCCCGAATTTCCATAGGCCCACGAAGGGACCTCGATTGCAAGCTCCTCGAGCCTGCCCAGCGCCGTTGCTACGTCGTTCATGATGGTTCTTTCCGGTGTTTGAGCGTCATTCTGATGCGTTGTGGTTGATGCCCCGCTGCTGGAGCCCTGCTGGTTTTTTGTGCCCCGGTCAGCCCGCGGAGGGTTGGGACGCCAACTGGCTGTCAAGGTTGAAGACTTCCTCAAGGACCTGGAACCCTTCGTCGGGCGCCTGGCCGGAATCTTCGAAAAGCGTTGCCATTTCCGCCTGCCAGCGGGCGTTCACCTCCGTCAGGGCCATGCGGGCACGGACGGCGTCAAAGTCGTCGCACTCCACGTACCCCACCAGGAGGCCGTCTTCTCCGAGGAAGAGGGAATAGTTATGCCAGCCTGCCTCCTTGAGGGCGTGCAGCATCTCGGGCCAAACCGCTGCGTGCCGCCGGCGGTACTCATCCATCAACGCCGGTTGCACCGAGGAACGGAAGCACACCCTCACTGGAACTCCTCTACAAACTTTTGGATTCTTTGAATCGTTTCATTGTTACGATTCAAAGTACTCTTGGATTTAAGCAGGTGTCAAGCAATGGCAAGAACTTTTGATTTCCCGCGCGGAACCAGCTGCCGCGGGCATATCAGCACGGAGAATCGATGAACCGCACAGCCAGCATCAAGGACGTCGCCACCCACGCGGGCGTGGCCGTAGGCACGGTCTCCAACGTCCTGAACTATCCGGACCGGGTGTCGGATCGGACCAAGGAGCGGGTGCTGCGCGCCATCGACGACCTCGGCTTTGTCCGCAACGATGCCGCCCGGCAGCTCCGCGTGGGGCACAGCCGCACCATCGGACTCATTGTCCTGGACGTGGGCAACCCCTTCTTCACCTCCGTGGTCCGTGCGGCGGAGGACGCCGCCGCGCTGCAGGGAAGTGCAGTCCTGCTCGGCGACAGCGGCCACAATGCAGGGCGTGAGGCGAACTACATCGACCTCTTCCAGGAGCAGCGCGTGCAGGGCCTGCTGATCTCACCCGTTGGCGATGTCACGGACAGGCTGGACCTCCTCCGCGAACGCGGAGTGCCCACGGTGCTGGTGGACCGGCTGGCTGACGAATCCAAGTTCAGTTCGGTTGCCGTGGACGACGACGCCGGCGGATACCTTGCCGCCCGGCACCTGCTGGACACCGGCCGCCGTCGACTCGCCTTTGTTGGCGGTCCCACTTCCATACGGCAGGTGGCAGACCGCCTCCAGGGGGCCCAGCGGGCCGTAAAGGAGGAGCCGGACGCAATGCTGGAGGTTTTGGAAGCCGAGGGACAGACCGTCCTGGCCGGACGCAGCGTGGGCGACACGTTGGTGGAGCGGGGCAGGGCCGAGTTGCCGGAGGGCATTTTCTGCGCCAACGACCTCCTGGCCCTGGGCGTCATGCAGTCACTCACCATGACCCACACGTTCCGCATCCCCGAAGACGTGGCCCTGATCGGTTATGACGACATCGATTTTTCAGTCTCGGCCGTGGTTCCGCTTTCCTCCATCCGCCAGCCGACGGAACTACTGGGCCGGACGGCCATCGAGTTGCTGTCCGAGGAAGTGGAGTCGCAGAATCCCGTCCACCGGTCCGTGGTGTTCACCCCAGAACTGGTGGTCCGGCAGAGCACTGCCGCACGCGGCACAAGCGGGCCCAGCGCCGGCTGACACAGAACTCGCCGGCCCAGCGGCGACGGACACCGGGAAAGGCTACTTGCCGGACTGCTGCAGCCACTTCATCGAGTCGCTCCGGGAAGTGAAGAAGCGCGTGGGGCACGGCGGGACGTGGACGCCCAAGAAGAAATTCGCGATGATCCGGTCCACAGGGCTTGCCCCCAGCAGGGCGATGCGGTTGGCCGCGCAGGGGATGGAGAAGACGGAGCGTGCCTGGATGCTGACATTCTCGGTGGTGGCCATGTCCACCAGCATGGGATAGGTTCCTTCGCCGGCTATGCGGTTCACCGCGGCCATGGCCGCGGTCGCATCCTCAACTTCTATCCGGACGCTGGGCTCCCAGATGAGGTGGATGATGCCGTCGGCGCGCAACTCCACAGTGCCCTTGCCGCCGTCGACCATTACGGGTTCCATATCCCGCCTTCCTCCAGTGGGCAGTTACTGACTCCCCTATCTTGCCTTAGTGCAGGGAACCCGGAACACGGCGCCCATGCCCAACAGCCTGCAAGCGGCTTGACTAATCAGCATACTTACTAATAGGTTGGTCGACGTGCCGTGGCCCGGATCACCATCCGGCAGCTGCGAGTCGCGGCCCGCGGGGGCTGCATCCGAAACAACTGCATTTGAAATAACCAGTTCCGCCGGGGTTCTCCATGGGGGCGGAGCCTCGGGGGGTTCATTGCGCCGCAACCCGGCGCTGAAAGGATCTACCGAAAATGCGAACAAAGGTCTCAGCTTCAGTCACCGCCATTGCCCTCTCCGGCGCCATGCTCTTTGGCATGGCAGGCCCGGCGACGGCAGCGGCTCCAGCGGCTCCTTCTGCCGCTTCCCAGTCATCACAGGTTGCCAACGTAACGGGAACCATCAACCAGACCATTGACGGCGTTGGCACCTTCGTCGGCTCGTTCACGCCGTCCGGCTTCAACGCCCAGAACGGCCAGCTGACCGTCACCGGCCTGGTGCAGGGTACCTTCACGGACCTTAACGGCGTGGCCACCCCTGTCACCCAGACGGTAACCACCACCGCTGCAGCCGCACCCTCCACCGCTGCTGCCCTCGCCAGCGGCGGCAGCTGCGACATCCTGAACCTGGTCCTCGGGCCGCTGCACCTGGATCTCCTGGGACTCAACGTGGACCTGAACCAGGTGGTCCTCGACATCACCTCCCAGACCGGAGCCGGCAACCTGGTGGGCAACCTCCTCTGCGCCGTCACCGGGCTCCTGGACGGCGGGACGGGCCTGAGCGGCCTGGCCAACCTGCTCAACCGCATCCTGGGCCTCTAGTTCCGGCAGGTCAAGAACCTGGAACGCCAGTAAAGCGGGCGGCCCCGAAAGGGCCGCCCGCTTTACTGTCCCGTGCAGGTGCGTGCCGCCTGGAGCTTCTCCACCACCAGGTTTCGGTAGGCAGCCCGGAGCGGTGCCATCTGCCGGAAGCCGATCCGGCCCCCGCCAAGTACCTTGTCCGACGAATCACGCCATTCGAAGAGCGGCAGCGCGTTGATGGAAAACGCCACCAGCGGGCCGTCCTTGAGCACTTCCAGCCGATAGAAGTCCGTGGCGTCTTCCGCGGGAGGCAACGGGTCCGCACCTTGGGCCACCAGTTCGAACCCCGCGCTCTTGCGCAGGTTGCAGGTCCGGAACGCCCGCTCGGACTGGTACTTGTGCCGGAAATAGGAGACGTGCAGGGCATCAATGTCGCCCGAATGGTACTGCGGGTAGTAGCCCGTCCTGGGTGCCAGGGACGGGCTGAAGAGGTCCAGCCCGCCGTGGCCCGCAGCGGCAAAGAACAGCATGGCAAGGCCTGGCTCATTAAGGGGCAAAAATTCCCAGCTGATGCGGATGCCGTCCGGAAATTCCTCCGGGCACCAGAACGTCCAGTGCGCATGGTCGTCGAAGTCCTGGTCATCCAGGCTGCCTGACAGCTCCAGCGCGCCCTCAAGGCTGCCTAAGCGTAGCGGCCCCTCCGCCACCCACCCGGCGACATCGTCCGGCCCGGCCAGCGGGTTGCGGTAAAGGATGCCTGTCTCCAGGCCCGCGCTGCCCACCTAGCCGCGTCCCGCCGTCGTACCTGCCAGCCGTTGCTTCGCGCCGTAGCCCAGGCCGCCAAGCTGCCGGGCCACCTCCCCCGCCACCAGCACGGCCCCGTGCTGGGAGAAATGCGTATTGTCGGCCAAGCCGTCCGGCCAGTGTGCGTGCCCACCCGGTGCGAAGTGGCAAAAGAGCTCCCGGGAGCCGTCCGGCCCCAGCCCAAGGTAAAGGCACCGCGTCCAGGCGTTCAGGTCCAGAACTGCGACGCCCAGCTCCAGGGCAAGCTCGCGGACCACCTCCGGATAGTCCTCCAGGCTTTCCTCCAGGACAGCGTCCGACGACGGCACGTCAAGGAAGTGCCGTCGCTCCACCGACGTGCAAAGCGCCGTAGCGGCGCCCACGGCATGCACCTCGGCCACCATGGTGCGCAGGTTGGCCGCATACCCGGTGCGGGCCGCGAGATGCTGCTTCTTCTGGTCGTTGTGGCCGAACTGGATGAGGACCAGGTCGCCCGGTCCTGCCGCGGCGAGCAGGTCCGCCCAGAGCCCCTCACTGCGGAAGGATTCGGTGCTGGCCCCGCCCTTGGCGAAGTTATGCACTGCTGCCCACGTGTAGGTGAGCGGGGCCAGGTGCGCGCCCCAGCCACTCATGGGGAACTCTTGCGTGGGACAGTTGGCGACGGTGGAGTCGCCGGCCAGCAGTATCTTCATGGTGTCCTTTCCTCCAGGCGGGAGTCAGCCCTTGACGGAGCCGATCAACATGCCCTTGGCGAAGTGCTTCTGCAGGAACGGATAGAAAATGAGGATGGGCAGGGTGGCCACCACGATCACGGCGAACTTGATGCCCTGTTCAGGCGGGATGTAGTTGGGGTCCACGTTGCCGGTGCCCAGCAGGTCGGAAGCGGCAGTGACCTGGCGCAGGTACATCTGCAGGGTCCACTTGGAGTTGTCGCTCAGGTACAGCAGGGGCGACATGAAGTCGTTCCAGATGCCCACGGCATAGAACAGCGCAAACGTAGCCAGGACCGGTTTGGACAGCGGCAGCAGGATCCGCCAGAGGATCCCGATTTCGGTAGCGCCGTCCATCTTGGCCGACTCCTCCAGTTCGGCGGGTAGTTCCTGGAAGAAGTTCTTGATGATGATCAGGCTGAACGGGTTGATGGCCGCCGGCAGGATCAGGGCCCAGTAGGAGTTGAGCAGGCCCAGGTCCTTGACCAGCAGGAACGTGGGGATCATGCCGCCGGAGAACACCATGGCGAAAACCACCAGGGAAAGGATCACGTTCCTGCCCCGCAGGGTCTTCTTGGCCAGCGGGTAGGCCATGGTCACGGTGAAGGCCAGCTGGACCAGGGTGCCCACCGCCGTGACCAGGATGGTGGTCACCAGGGCGCGGACGAACGCCGGCGTGGCGAAGATGTACTCGTAGGAGCCCAAGGTGAACTGCTCAGGCCAGACGAAGAATGCCCGGCGGGTAATCTCGGCCTCAGTGGCGAATGACCCGGCGAAGACGTAAACGAACGGCAGCAGCGTGATGATGCCGACCAGGGACAGGAAAACGTAGTTGGCGGCGTCAAAGATCCGGCCGCCGCGGGTGTTGTGGATCTTCATTAGAACAGTCCGCTCTGGTTGAATCGCTTGGCCAGCCAGTTGGTGCCGAAGATCAGCACGATGCCCACCAGTGATTTGAACAGGCCCACCGCCGTGGAGTAGCTGTAGGCACCCTGGGTGATGCCCACGAAATAGACATAGGTGTCAAAGACGTCGGCCACTTCCCTGTTGAGGGCGTTGGTCATCAGGTAGATCTGCTCGAAGCCGGTGTTGAGCATCTGACCGATGGCCAGGATCAGCATCACGATGATTGTGGAGCGGATCGCGGGCAGGGTGATGTGCCAGACCCGGCGGAAGCGGCCGGCGCCGTCGATGATCGCTGCCTCGTACTGGTCCTGGTCCACGGTGGCCAGCGCTGCGAGGAAGATGATGGTGCCCCAGCCGGTGTTCTTCCAGATTTCCTGGAGCACGATCAGGGGCCGGAACCAGGCGGGGTCGCTCAGGAAATCGATATTGGTGCCCATGACGTTGTTCAGGAACTGGAACAACGGTCCAATGTCCAGGGCGAACAGCAGGAAGCTCAGCGACGCAACAATGGTCCACGACAGGAAGTGCGGGATGTACACCAGGGTCTGGACGGTGCGTTTGAGGACGGACAGCCGGACCTCATTCAGCAGCAGGGCCAGGATGATGGTCAGCGGGAAGGCCACGCCCAGGTTCAGGAACGCCAGGATGAGGGTGTTGCCCAGGAGCCGGGGAAAGTCGGGGTTGGCGAAGAAGTCCTCGAAGTTCCGGAAACCCACCCAGGGGCTGCCGTTCACGCCGAGGAACGGGACGTAGTCCTTGAAGGCGATGGACACCCCGTACATGGGTGCGTAGCGGAACACTGCGAAGTACACCACGCCGGGCAGCAGCAACAGGTACAGCCACTTGTAGTGCGCGAAATGGACGGAGAACCTGCCCCCCTTCCGGGGAGCGGGAGTGGTCTTGCCCGCCCGCTCCCCGGCGAGGGTGTCGATGACAGGGGCTGCCATTTACTTGTTGTCCTGCCAGAGCTTGTTGATCTCTTCCTTGACCTTGTTACCGCCGCTGGTGTCCCACAGCTTGATGGCGTCCTTGAGGCCCTGCTCATCGATCTGGCCGGCCAGGTACTTGATCCGGGCATCGGCGACGATGTTGTCCAGTTGGGCGCCCTTGGCAACGTACGTGGCTGAAACATAGGGTGCTGCCGGGTTGTAGACCGCGCTCTTGAGATCCTCCGCCATGACGTCCGTGCGCTTGTCGAAGACCTGCTGCTCGTAGTCGGAGGGCTGCTTCACGGGGTAGAACCCGTTGCCGGCAACGTTCATGCCCAGCTGTGCGTAGCTCTTGATGTCGGTGGTGACGGCCTTGCCTTCCGGGGTTTCCGGCTTGATGGTGGCCGCCTTGCCGTCCTCCACCTTGAAGTTCACACCCTCGATGCCGTTGTTCAGCAGGATCTGGACGTCCTTGCCGTTCATGGTGTTCAGGAACTGCAGGACCTTGTCCAGGTCAGCCTCGGTCTTGACGCTGGCCTTGGGCACGGCCAGGAACCCCGAGTACCCGTCGGTGGGGTGGGCGTGCAGTTTGCCGTCGGGCCCTTCGAGATTGCCCACGAAGCCCACCTTGTTCTGGAAGTTGTTGGGATCCGCCTGCTTAAAGAGGTTGATCAGCACGCTCACGCGCGAATCGACGTCGACAATGATGCCGCCCTTGCCGTTGAAGAACGGCTCGTTCCATTTGGTGCTGTCAAAGGTGGCGAAATCCGGGTTGATGAGCTTTTCGTCCACCATCTTCTTGATGAACCTGTCCGCCTCGAGGAATTCGTCCGTCTCGAAGCTGGGCACGAGTTTCCCGTCCCGCTCCGTCCAGCGGTTCCCGGCACCGTACCATTCCTCGATCAGGTCGTAGGGGCTGTTGGTTCCCAGCGCACCCCACTTGGGGATGGTGATGCCGTAGGTGTCATTCTGGCCGTTGCCGTCCGGATCCTGCTCCGTGAAGGCCTTGGCCACCTTGTACAGGTCCTCGACGGTCTTGGGCGGCTGCAGGCCCAGCTTGTCCAGCCAGTCCTGCCGGAACATCACCGCTGCGCGCATGGGGGCACGGCCACGGAACACGCCGTAGACCTTGCCGTTGACGCTGGCGTTCTTCTGGATGTCCGGGAAGGTGGTTTTGAGGTTCGGGTACTTGTCCAACTTGTCCGTCAGGTCCCAAAAAGCCCCTGCCTGGGCGTTCTTGACGAAGCCCGGAGTTTTACCCTGGATCACCATGACCTGCGGGATGTCCGACCCCGCCAGCGTGATGTTGGTCTTGTCCTCGTAGGATGCGTTGGGCGCCCAGTTGATCTTGACCTGCTTGCCTGTGAGTTCCTCGAGCTTCTTCTGGACGGCACCGTCCGCTGCAGGCGGCTGCGCCTCAAGGAACGGGGCCATGATGGACACCGAGGTGAGGTCCGCGGCCGGTGTGTCACCCCCGCCGCTGCACGCCGTGAGGCTCAGGGCCGTCGCAGTGACGACGGCGGCGGCAAGGGTAAGTTTCCTACGGATCATTTATTTTCCTTTTCCACTTCGTTGGGGTTCTTCGGGCGTTGGCGCCCCGGGTTGATACGTTTCATTTGAACGACACAGGCATGCGCCTGCCACCATCAGGGGTAGCCCGGCTGCCGGGGAATTGCTTTTAGGTGGAGGCGCCCTGCGGGACGACCTGCCCCACAGGTTCGACCTGCTCTACGGCCTGGTCATTGGCGGTGAAGAAGCGGTCGCACAGCCAGCCGGTCAGGTAGAGCCAGGCACCCATACTGAATAACGGGATCAGCCCCGGAAGGCAGCTGCTGCCGTACAGCACGGCCGCGGACACGAACAGCAGGATGACTGTCCCCGCAAGGTGCCGCACCGCGAACCGGGACGACATCAGCAGATACTGCGGGAGCGGCAGTTCGTACCTGGCGTACATCGGGAACACGTAGCAGAAGGCACCGGCGACGAAGGCTCCCGCAACAAGCAGGACCACGGCCATGAGCTGCGGGAAGATCCCGTGGCCGCCTGAGAAGTAGTTCCAGTTCAGGACAAGCGCAGCCACCACGGCCATGACCGGAAGCGAGAGGGCATTGGCCCTGCCAAAGTTCCGGAAGTATTCGGCAGCGAAGCCCCGCAGCAGCGGAGCAGCATCGCCGGCCGCCCTTTTTCGCACCAGGATCTGCGCGGCCGCCGTTGCGGGGCCGGCACCAAGGACACCGAGGCCCAACACGGTGAACGCGATCCAGAGCAGGTTCAGGCAGGCAATCCATACAAGCGTGTCAAAAAACGAGTAGGCACGCGCACTGAAGGTCCCGGACAGCATGGCACGGCTCCCTTCTGTTTCTCGATCGTTGCAGGGGCGAAGCGGAACGTGTCCCGCATCACGCTGGTAATCGGTTTCTCGAAATCTAGACCTCCCGTCACACCACGGTCAAGTGGTTTTTTGAATCGTTACATAACTAGACTCGAAGTACGCGAATGCCGCACACTGAGTGATGGAAAGCGCTTGCTGGAAATATGCCAGCGCCTGGGACACTGGTGCCCGCGACGTGGTGCCGCCGGTCAGAACGGAGAACGATGGGAACGGCAACGGAAACCGCCGGCAGCGGCGCCGGCACGGCCACCACACCGGCGGCAAGGGTTGCGCTGGTGGGTGTACACGGCTTTGGCACCCACCACCTCCGGAACCTCGAACGGCTCCAGGCCGCCGGCAGCGTTGAACTGGTTGCCGTGGCGGACCCGCAGCCTCCGGCGCCGGGTGCCGTGCCGCCGTCGGCCGCTGTTTACCCGGGGCTTGACGACCTCCTGAAGGCGACCCGGGACCTGGACCTGGTTATCGTTGCCACCCCCATCCAGACCCATGCCCCGCTGGCCCTGGCCGCCCTGGCCACGGATGCGGAACTCTACTTGGAGAAACCGCCGGTCGCCTCCCTTGCAGACTTCAACCGGCTGTGCGAAGCCGCCGCAGCATCGGGCCGTGGAGTCCAGATCGGCTTCCAAAGCCTCGGCTCGCACGCCCTGAAGGCCGTCGAGGACCTGCTGGCCGCGGGAACCATCGGAACCCTGCAGGGCATTTCCGCCACCGGCCGCTGGGTCCGGGACCGGGCCTACTACAAGCGCTCCCGATGGGCCGGGAAACGGAGCATCAACGGTGTGGACGTGGTGGACGGCGTGGCCACCAATCCGCTGGCGCACGCCGTGGCAACGGCACTCCATATTGCCGGGGCGCGCACCACCACCGATGTGGCGTCCGTGGAAACCGAGTTGTACCGGGCCAATGACATCGAATCGGACGATACCTCCGTGATCCGGATCCGCACCGCCGCCGGACTGCCCATTACCTGTGCCCTGACCATTTGCGCCTCGGAGTCCGTTGAGCCTTACGTGACCCTCCAAGGCTCTAACGGGACGGCAGTGTTCCACTACACCGAGGACCGGCTCACGGTTGAAACAGCGGCGGGACGCACTGAGGAAACGTATGGCCGGGACGACCTCACGGAGAACCTCCTGGCCCACCGGTCCCGCGGGGTCCCGCTCATCAGCAGCCTGGAGGACAGTGGCGCCTTCATGCTCGTGCTGGAGGCCGTGCGCACAGCACCACTTCCCACTCCCATCGATCCCGCCTACGTGCGCTGGGAGGGCGAGGGGGACGCCGCGCACGCGGTGGTAGCCGGCATCGAGGAGGCCCTGGATCAGGCAGGCCGGCAACATGCCACCTTCAGTGAGCTGGGCCTGCCCTGGGCTGCAGCCGCCCCCGCGGTTTTTGACCTCCCGGCCTTCTGATGATGGACCGGGCGGGACTGCAGGAGGCGGCAGCCGAGGGTGCAACCCGGCCCGGGAGCCAGGGTCGGCTGTACGCCGTCAACCTCCTCACGGACGGTCTTTCCCCCTGCCTGACGGCGGCCCCGTCCCCTGCGTTCGGCTGGCAGCTCGGGCAGGATGACGACGCCGACCCCGCCCTTGCACGGCAGGTGGGCTTTGAGCTTGAGATCCGGGACGCCCGGGGCGGGGTGCTGTGGAGCTCCGGACAGATGGCCGGCGCTACACAGCGGGGTGTTCCCTACGGCGGCCCCCGGCTCGCGGACGACACGGACTACGCGTGGCGCGTGCGCATTCTGGACGCAGCCGGCAGTCCTGGCTCTTGGTCCGCCCTGCAACCCTTCAGCACCGGCCTCGGTGACGGCTCCTGGCAGGCCGGCTGGATGGGCCGTGCCCCGGGTGGACGCGCCCCGCTGGAAATCCTCAATCATTCACTCCGCGTGGCCGGTTCCCCTTTCCTGCCCCTCCCCTCCCCTGCGCTCCGGAGCTTCCGGCTTGAAGCGCGGCTGCGGCCCGTGATGGGCTTCGCCGGGCTCCTGCTCCGCAGCAGCGGCGCCGGAACCGGATTGCTGCTCGAACTGGACCCGGACGGCAGCGCTGTACTGCGTCCCGCCCCGGAATGGGAGATCCCCTCCCCCGTGCCCGACACTCCGGTACTGGCCAGCGCCCGGGCCAAGGATCCGGCGCCGGGCAGCTGGCGGGACCTGGTTGTCACCGATGACGGCAGGACCATTCGCGTCACACTGGACGGGACGGAGCTGCTGGCCGTTGACCAGCCCGCCGCTGCGGATGATTCCGCCCTGCTGGCGTTGCATCAGGGCCCGCGGAGCCAGGCCGAGTACGCCGCGCTGCGGCTCACCGACACCACTGCCGGCAGGCCGGAAGCCCTCATTTTTGACCACCGCTTCGACGTGGACGATAACCAGGGCCTTGCCTGCCTGGCCCAGTGGCCCCGGACCACCACCCACCGCCAGCCCGACGAGTGGACCCTGTTCCGCACGGCCCTCCAGCTGTCCGGGACGGTGCGGCGGGCGCGGCTCTATGTTGCCGCACACCACCACGCCCAGCTCTCCGTGGCCGGAACGCCCTGCCTGAACACCACATCGTTCGGCTACCCCGGCGAGGGCTATTACGACGCCGCCGACGTCACGGAGATCCTGGCCGGGCAGCCCGCCGGTTCGGCGGCCCCGGTGACGGCCCTGCTCCACTGGTACGGCCCGGGCCAGGGCCGGGCAGCGGGGGTCCCTGGCCTGCTGGTCCGGCTCACCGTGGACTACGACGACGGCCGCCGGGACGTTCTCGCCTCCGGCCCCGGCTGGTCCGCCGCCGAGGCGCCGTACCGCCAGTCCGGCTACCGGAACGATGAGGGCGATCCGGTCGAGCACCTGGACGGGTTGGCCGCTGCGGCACTCGACCCGGCCGATGACCTGCCTGCCGCTGTGGTTACGGGCCGCCACCCGTCGTCGGACTTTCCCCGCCTGCACCCCCGCCGGACGCTCCTTGCCGGGGAGTTCGTGGCACCGCGGCAGTTTTTGACCGCCGACGACGGCACGATGGTGGCGGACTTCGGCCAGGTCCTTCCCGCCCGCCCGGAGGTGGATTTCCTTGACGGAGTCCCCGGCCGCACCGTGATGCTCCGGGCCGGTTACGCCCTCCGCCCCGACGGCAGGGTTGACGCCGGGAAGACCGCCAGCCAGAACACGGACATGTCCTTCCCCTACACCCAGGCGGCCGGGCCACAGCAGTTCCGCGCCTCGGTGCACCTGGGTTTCCGCTACCTTGAACTGCCCGGGATCGACGCCGCAGAGGTGTCCCGCGTGGGTGCCACTACCGTCCACGCCAGCCATCCCGGCGAAGGCAGCTTCAGCAGCTCGGACCCGGTCCTGGACGCCGTGTTCGGGCTGCTGCGCGACTCCGCGCTTTACGGGGTGCAGGAGCAGTTCGTGGACACCCCAACCCGGGAGAAGGGCCAGTTCCTGGCGGACGCCGCCAACATTTCGTATGCCACCATGGCGCTCTTCGGCGAGCACACCTGCACGGTGCAGGCCCTGCGGGAGTTCGCATGGTCCGCCCGCCGCTACTGGAGCGCCGCAGGGGAAAAGGGCCGCTACAACGCCGTCTACCCCAACGGCGACGGCAAGCGGGACATCCCCGACTTCTCCCTGATGCTGCCGGAATGGGCCGAGGAGTACCACCTGCGAACCGGGGACTTGGCCCTGGTCCGGGAGTTGCTCCCCCACCTGTGCGACACGGCTGATTATGCGCTGCGGTACGTTCCGGCGGAGGGCCCGACGGCGGGACTGGTCACCAGGCTGGGCGGCGGCTCCGGACCTTACCTGCACGGCATCGTGGACTGGCCCGCGCCCGGGCGGTTCGGCTACGACATGGAATGCGCGGCCAAGACCACCGTGAACGCGCAGGCCTACTGCGCGCTGGTCTCGACAGCCCGGCTTTGTAGCGCGGCAGGCGACGAGTCCGCCGCGGTCCGTTATTCCGCCGCAGCCCGCGGCCTTGCCGACGCCATCCGGACCCGGCTCCGGGTGGACGGCGTCATGGTTGACGGACTCCACGGCGATGGCACACCCAGCTCCCACGCCTCCCAGCACGCAACATCCTTTCCGCTGTCCCTGGGCATCACCGATCCTGGATATGCTGCCACAGATGCCGACCGGATCGCCGGGATGGGCATGCGGCAGGGGCCCATGACTGTGCACCGGCTGGTCCGGGCCCTGCTGGGCCAAGGCAAACCGGACGCTGTGCTGGACCTCCTCACCAACACGGACCAGCCCGGCTGGGCCCGGCTCCTTGACCGCGGGGCCACCTTCACTTGGGAGGCCTGGGACCTGGAAGACGGCACGGACTACAGCCAGTCGCATGCCTGGTCCGCGTCGGTCGTCAAGGAGATCCTGGAGTACCTGCTGGGCATCCGCTACCCCGTTCCTGGCGGCAACGACGTGCTGATCGAACCGCCCGCGTGCCGGCTGAAGCATGCCCGCGGCAGCGTTCCGGCGGGCAACGGATACGTGCATGCGAACTGGCGGCGCCGCGGCGGCTTATTGGAGCTGGAGTGCACGGTGCCGCCCGGAACCGCAGCCACGGTCCGCCTGCCCGCCGGCAGCTACGGGGTGCAGGGACCTGGGATCCTGCAGGACCAGCGTGCGGATGCCGCCGTCGTGGATTCCGCTGCAGAAGCCGACGAGCAAACCCCCGGCGCCGCCCGCGAATTCCGCGTCCACACCGGAACCTGGACGTTCACTCCCGTTTGAACCCTGCGAGTTGGCACTTCGCGGCAATCCCGTCGCAAGCCACTACCGCGAAGTGCCATCTCGCGCAGGGGTGCAGCGTCAAACCGGGGCCTGGCGCCGCCCGTGCCACCACAGCAGCAGTCCCACCACGGCCGCGGAGAGCATTCCCAAAGCACCGGTGGCCACCAGGCCGGCCCGGACGCCGAACTGTTCGGTCAGCCAGCCGGCCAGCAGGCCGCCGCACGCGTGCCCGCCCAACAGGAGCGGCAGGTACAGCGCCATCACCCGGCCTCGGATGGCGGGCCCGGCTTCGAGCTGGACGGCGGTGGCGGCGCTGGTCAGGAACAGCAGCGTCATCATGCCCACCACCGCCAGCATGGCGATGAACAGCACCAGGTTGGGCATCAGTGCGGCCACCAGCTGCGACAGTCCGAAGAGACCCGCCGCGGCCACGATGCCCTTGCGGCCCATGTTGCCGAGCCGGGCGGCCAGGAGCGCACCGGCCAGGGCCCCAACGGCGCTGACGGTGTTGAACAGGCCGAAGCCCTCCACGCCGTTGTGCCACACCTGCTGGGCGAACGCGGCAAGGACAACGGGTCCGTTCATGCCAAACGCGCCCAGGAGCCCCGCCAGCAGGATGAGGAGCAGCAGGCGCGGCCGCTCCCTGACGTAACGGAACCCGGCGAGCACCTGTCCGCGCCCCCGCGCGGCCGGCGCGCTGGGGTGCAGTTCGTGGAGCCGGACGGCGGCAATAAGGCCCAGTACCACCAGGCCAATCAGCGCGTTGGCGGCGAAGGCCGCTGCAGGCCCTGCCTGCGCAATCAGCACGCCACCCAGCGCCGGCCCGGCCATCGCCCCCAGCTGTGACAGCGCGTTGTTGAGTCCGATGGCGGGCCGCAGCGCGGCGTCGCCCACCACCTCGTTGACGAAGACCTGGCGGGTGGGCTGGTCCACCGCGGCGGTGATGCCCAGGGCAACGCAGCTGGCGTAGACCACCCACACGGTGATGGTGCCGCCGGCAGCCCAGGCCGCGAGCCCCAGGCCCAGCAGGACGATGATGGACTGGCACACCATCATGATCCGGCGCTTCGGAAAGATGTCCACCACCAGTCCGGCGAGTGGACCCACCACGAGCATGGGCAGGAATTGGAGGGCGACGGCGGCCCCCACCGCAGCGGGGCTTCCGGTCAGCTGCAGCACCAGCCAGTCCTGGGCCAGGCGCTGCATCCACACGCCGAGGCTGCCGGCCAGCTGCATGGCCAGGAAGAGCCGGTAGTTGTGCTGTTTTAGGGGGTGGTACCAGCGGGGCTGGCTGCTGACGGCTTGTTCTGACTGCAGGGAGCGCGTACGGCGGGCAGGCACAGTCAGCGTTTGGTGCGGCCGGAGCGCAGCTTCACTGCGGCGGCGGCCAGGATGAGGGTTCCGGGGACGACGACGAAAAGCGCGGCGAGCATCCAGACGAAGACCACGGCACAAAACAGGGCGGCGGCCAGCAGCAGCGACCCGGTCCAGTCACGGAGGGAGAGTGCCTGGCCGGTTTCGAGGGCCCGGCGCCAAGTGTCCTTGCCGGTGGTTCCGGCGGCTGCAAAGTCGGACCCTGCGTAGTCGGACCAGGCGGATGCGGTGCGCAGCAGCACGATGGCGGCGCCGGCGGCAAGGATGAGCGTGGCGGGAAGGACCAGGCCGCGGCCGGGGAGCTGCCCAACCCAGGCGAGCAAAAGGTTGAGGACAATCACGACGGCGGCTGCCGCCGTCGTGATGCCAAGTTTCCAGCTGCCCGGCAGGGCATCCTTGAACAGGCCCCACAGGCCGCGGACGGAATCGTCGCGGCCGTTCAGGTGCCGTTCGAGGTGGGCGGTCCCGGCGGCGTAGGCGGCCGGGATGGTGACGAGCGGGAGGGACAGCACCAGCACCAGCACCCCTGCCAGGAGGGTTTCGGAGAACAGGGCGAACCGGTTCACCGGGATGGGTTCGTGCCTGGATGCGGGTGTGGTGCTGTCCATGACCTTCATTTTCTTCCTTTGTTGCCTTTAGCCTTTGAGGCCCTGGGTGGAGACGCCTTCGACGATGTACCGCTGGAAGATCAGGAAGAAGATCAGCACGGGGAGCAGGGCCAGGACGGACATGGCGATCATCGCGCCGTAGTCCGAGGACTGGGTCTGGTCCACGAAGAGCCGCAGGGCCAGCGGCAGCGGGTACTTGTCCGGGGTGTTCAGGTACAGCAGCGGGCCCAGGAAGTCGTTCCAGCTCCAAATGAAGGAGAAGATGGAGGTGGAGATCAGGGCCGGCTTCATCAGCGGCAGCATGATGGAGAAGAAGATCCGGGCGTGCCCGGCGCCGTCGATCCGGGCCGCTTCGTCCAGCTCCGTGGGCAGGCCGCGCATGAACTGGACCATGAGGAAGACGAAGAACGCGTCCGCAGCCAGGAACTTGCCGATCAGCAGCGGCACGTACGTGTCCACCAGGCCCAGCTGCTGGAACACGATGTACTGCGGGATGATCACCACATGGAAGGGCAGCAGCAGGGTGGCGATCATCATGCCGAAGAAGATGCTGCGGCCGGGGAAGTTGATCCGGGCGAACGCGTAGGCCGAAACGGACGCGGACAGGATGGTCCCCACCACGGCACCGAGGGCCAGGATCAGCGAGTTGGTGAAGAACTGCAGGGTGGACACCCCGCCGATCCCGTCCATGGCGGTGACGAAGTTGTCGAAGCTGAAATTGTTGGACCACAGCGACGTGTTCTGGCCGCCGATTTCGGAGTTCGGCTTGAAGGACGACGCGATCATCCAAAGGCCCGGGTACAGCACGATGGCCGTGAGGATGAGGGCCGCGGCGTGGAAGACCACGCTCTTGGCCCGTTTGGCCCCGGTGGACTCTGACTTCGGGTTGTAGGCCGGGGCGGTGTCCTGAGTGGACTGGGTGGGAGTTGCCATGGTTGTCATCGTGAATCACCGCTGTAGTGGACCCAGGACTTGGACGTGCGGAAGAAGATCAGCGTGATGATGCCGACCACGACCACCAGCAGCCAGGCCATGGCCGAGGCGTAGCCCATCCGGAAGTCGCTGAAGCCGCGCAGGTACAGGTAGAGGGTGTAGAAGAGGGTGGATCCGGCGGGGCCGCCGTCGCCGTTGGAGATGATGTAGGCCGACGCGAAAACCTGGAAGGCGTGGATGGTTTCCATCAGCAGGTTGAAGAAGATCACCGGGGAGAGCATGGGCCAGGTGATGTTGAAGAACTTCCGCACCGGGCCGGCGCCGTCCATGGACGCTGCTTCGTAGAGCTCGCCGGGGATCTGCTTGAGCCCGGCCAGGAAGATCACCATCGGGGCGCCGAACTGCCACACCGTCAGCAGGATGAACATCGGCATGGTCATGGCGGGGTTGCCCACCCAGCCGCCCAGGTTGATTCCGAAGAAGGACAACCCCTGGTCCACGGGCCCGGAGTCCCCGAACATCGCCTTCCAGACGATGGCGATGGACACGGACGCGCCGATCAGCGACGGCGCGTAGAACGCCGAGCGGTAGAAGCCCTGGCCGCGGCGCTTGCTGTTCAGCAGCATGGCCACCGCCAGCGCGGCCGCGAGCTTCAGCGGGGTGCCGAAGACCACGTAGGACAAGGTCACGCCCACGGACTGCAGGAACCGTTCGTCCTGGAACAGGGTGGTGTAGTTGTCCAGGCCGATCCACTTGGGCGCCTCAAACAGGTTGTAGTTGGTGAAGGACAGGTACAGCGAGGAGATCATCGGCCCTACCGTCAGGGCGATGAATCCCAGCAGCCAGGGCAGCAGGAACGTGTAGCCGGCACGGGCGTCCACCCCGTTGCGCTTCGACTTGCGAAGCTGCACGGGAGCGGACGACGCCGAACGCCTGCTCAGGGTTGGGCTTGAAGTCACGAGATCATTCCGTCAGTCGTGGAACCAGGGCGGGAGGGCATGGCAGCCGGATCAGGCGTTCTGCTTGATGACGTCTTCGGCTTCCTTGAACCACGCGTCGACGGCACCGTCAACGGTGACCTTGCCGTAGTTAAGGTCGGAGGCGATCCGGCCGAACGAAGCTTCCAGCGTTCCGAAGCCGACGATGGGCGGCTCCGGGGCGTCCTTGAGGTACTGCTCGATGGACTTCTCATAATCCACCACGAGTTTGTCGGCGCCGTCGAAGGTGGTACCGTCGCGCTGGGTCTTGGATGCGGGGACGCCGCGGGAGGTCTTGAAGATCTGGCCCACCTCGGGGTCGTTGACCATGAAATCGATGAAGCGCGCGGCAGCATCCTTGAACTTGGTCTTGGCGCTTGCCACCATCAGCATGGAAGGCTTGAGGAACAGGCCCAGGTTGTTGGGGTCATCCGACGGCACGGGCACCAGCTTGAGTTCCTTTGCGCCGCTGTCCCCGAGGTAGCCGGCCATGAAGTTGTCCCAGGTAACCTCGGCAGCACTGACGTTCGAACCGAACGGCGACTTGGGCTTGAGCTGGGTCACCCTCTCTTCCGGAACGATGGCCTGGGTCCCGCGAAGCTTCGAGTTGAGGTTCCACCAGGTCTTCAGGTCGTCCTTGCTGAAACCCAGCTTCCCGTCGCTGTTGAAGGCCTGTATGTTCTTCTGCCGGAGCCAGATGTTGAACTGCCACCACACGCCGGTGAAGTCCGTGGACCCATAGAGGGTGCCGTTGCCCTTGTCGCCAACTTCCTTCAGGAATGCCTGGAATTCGGACCAGGTCCACTTGCCGGTGGGCTCGGCAATGCCCAGGGAGGCAAGCTTGGCGGGGTCGTAGTAGACGGCGAAGGCGTTGGTGCTGGTGGGGATGCCGTAGGTCTTGCCCTTGATCTGGCCGGAGGGCAGGAGCGACTTCTCAAAACCGGAGGTATCGATCTTGACGGTGCTGAGGTCCAGGAGCTGGTTGCGCTGGCCGTAGTCGCGCAGGTAGGACAGGTCCCACTGCATGACGTCGGGCAGCCCGCCGCCGGCGGCCTCGGTGGCCCGCTTCTGCCAGTAGCCGGCGAAGTCGGTGAAGTTTCCGTTGACCTTGATGTCCGGGTTCTTCGACTCGAACAGGGCGATGGCCTTGCGGGTACGCTCGGCGCGGTCGTCGTTGCCCCACCAGGTGTAGTTGATGGTGACGGGCTTGTCTGCGGAACCGGTTTGGCCGGACGAGCCGGATCCGTTCCCACAGGCCGACAGTGCTGCTGCGGATGCGGTACCAATGGCGACGGTTGTGAGGAAATGCCTTCTGTTGATCACGGGAGCCTCCTTGCTCAATGGGTGTTTGCCTTTTCTCGGTCTACAACGGCGGTAGTGAGCTGGCTTACACGGCTTCTGAAACGATACAATAGCGACATTCCCGGGATTGGGCAAGCGTTTTCCAAAGGTCTGACCATTAGTTCGTTCCATCTACCCAGCTGACAAAGGAGTCCCATGACAGAACAGGCAACGCACGGACCGTCGAGCGTTTGGAGCAAAGTCGAAGGCATCGCTTTCGGCGGTGATTACAACCCGGAGCAGTGGCCCGTCAGCGTCCGGCTGGAGGACCTGGAACTCATGCAGGAGGCCGGTGTGAACTTCCTCAGCGTGGGAATCTTCTCCTGGGCACTGCTCGAACCGGCAGAGGGCAAGTATGACTTCGGGTGGCTGGACGACGTCATGGACAACCTCGCAGGAATCGGCGTGAAGGTGGCGCTGGCCACCGCCACCGCTGCGCCCCCCGCCTGGCTGGTCCGAAAGCATCCGGAGATCCTGCCGGTCACCGCTGACGGGACCGTGCTGGGACCGGGCTCCCGGCGGCACTACACGCCGTCGTCGGGCGTTTACCGCCGCTATGCCACAGGCATCACCCGAGTCCTGGCCGAACGGTACAAGGACCACCCGGCCCTGGCGCTGTGGCATGTGGACAACGAGTTGGGCTGCCACGTCTCGGAGTTCTACGGCGAGGAGGACGCGGCAGCCTTCCGCGCCTGGCTGGAACGCCGGTACGGAAGCATTGAAGCCCTCAATGCTTCCTGGGGCACGGCATTCTGGTCCCAGAACTATGGCTCCTTCGAAGAAATCCTGCCGCCCGCCATCGCCCCAACCACGCTGAACCCGGGCCAGCAGCTGGACTTCCAGCGCTTCAACTCCTGGGCACTGATGGACTACTACCGGAAGCTGGTGGCAGTCCTGCGCGAGGTCACGCCGGACATCCCGTGCACCACCAACCTGATGGCCTCCAGCGCCACCAAGTCCATGGACTACTTCGACTGGGCCAAGGACCTGGACGTCATCGCCAACGACCACTACCTTGTCGCTGCGGACCCGGAACGGCACGTCGAATTGGCCTTCAGCGCGGACCTCACCCGGGGAATCGCGGGCGGTGACCCATGGATCCTGATGGAACATTCGACGTCGGCTGTGAACTGGCAGCCGCGCAACCAGCCCAAGATGCCCGGCGAGATGCTGCGCAATTCCCTGGCCCACGTGGCCCGCGGGGCCGACGCCGTCATGTTCTTCCAGTGGCGGCAGAGCTTTGCGGGCTCGGAGAAGTTCCACTCGGCGATGGTGCCACACGGCGGACGGGACACCCGCGTGTGGCGGGAAGTGGTGGAACTCGGCGCCGCACTGAAACGGCTGGAGCCAGTGCGGGGTTCGCGGGTCCAGTCGCGTGCGGCCATTGTCTTTGACTACGAGGCGTGGTGGGCCTGCGAAATCGATTCGAAGCCCAGCGTGGACGTCAAGTACCTGGACCTGCTGCGGGCCTTCCACCGCGCCCTGTTCCTGCGCGGCATTTCGGTCGACATGGTGCACCCCTCCGATGCCCTTGAGGGGTACGACCTGGTGCTGGTGTGCACCCTGTATGCCGTGTCCGACGACCACGCTGCCAACATCGCCGCTGCCGCGGACGCCGGCGCCACGGTCCTGGTCAGCTACTTCAGCGGAATTGTGGACATGGAGGACCACATCCGTTTGGGCGGCTACCCGGGGGCGTTCCGGGAACTCCTGGGGGTTCGGGTGGAGGAGTTCCACCCCCTGCTGGCCGGATCGCAGCTGAAGTTGAGCGACGGCACTGTTTCGTCCATCTGGAGCGAAGATGTCCACCTGGCCGGCGCCGAGGCCCTGCAGACCTTTACCGAGTACCCGCTGGAGGGTGTGCCCGCCCTGACCCGTCGGAGCGTGGGGTCCGGTGCCGCCTGGTACCTTGCCACCTTCCCGGACCGCCACGGGATCGACGCCCTCCTGGACAAACTGCTGGCGGAGTCCCTGGTCTCCCCCGCGGCCGTGGCCGATCCCGGCGTGGAGCTGGTGCGGAGGCGTTCGGCCGACGGGCAGAGTTTCCTGTTCGCCATCAACCACACCCGGGGGGAAGCGTCGGTTCGGGCGTCCGGCACGGAACTGCTGACGGGCGACGAATTTTCCGGCACAGTTCCAGCAGGTGGTGTTGCGGTCATCGCGGAGGCATAGGCGCGCGGACAGAAGTCCGTGGGCGGCACCTCCCCCGGTGCCGCCTCCCCACCGTCGAGGGGCACTTTGGGCACTATTTTCGTGCAAACCACGACGACGGCCGGCGAGTCCGTGTCAAAGTGCCCCGTTTTGGAGGACTCACCTCAAAACAGCCCTGCCGACTAGCTGCTGATAGCTGATTTCATTTCATCCGTTGCCTTCTTGCCGGCGTCCTCCGGGGACAGCCGCTCGAAGAGGACTTCCGATGTGTACCGCTTGATGATTTCCTGGATGGCGCCGGCGCCCTTCGGCGGCGGCGCCGGGGCCTCCCCGAGCTCATCTTTGATTTGATCGATGAACTTGACCACCTTGACGTCGGCAGGGGTGAGCTTGGACTGGATGGCTGCCCGGACATCCGAGTTCGGGTAGACGCCGCGGTCCGCCAGGAGTGCTTCACCGGCCTTGACGTTGTTGGTCAGGAAGTTGATGAACTTTGCTGTTTCCTGGGGGTGCTTGGTCCGGGAGGAAGCAGACCAGAACTGCGACGCCTTGTACCAGAGCTCGGCGTCGGCGGCGGACCCCGTCTTGGTGGGGAAGCGCAGGATCTTCAGGTCTCCGCCGCTGGCCTTTTCCAAGGCAGGGGCCTGGTTGGACCACCAGAAGGCCATGCCGTTCCTGCCGGTCGCCAGCCCGCTCTGGTCAAGCGGAGCGGCCTCGGCCTCCACCACCTCGGAGGCTGAAGGCACGGCCTTCTCCTGGCTGAGCTTCTTCAGGAAGGCCCACCATTCGGCGATGTCCCCGGGCTCGAAGCCCAGCTTGCCGTCCGACGTGTACAGGGACTTGCCGTTCTGCCGGAGCCACACGCCAAGGGAGGCCTCGTCGGTTCCATAGGCGGCCGCACCGTAGGTTCCCTTGGGGGACTTGGCGGTGATGTCGGCGGCGATCTTGCCGAAGTCCTCCCAAGTCCACTTCGTGTCGTCCGGAAGCGGGACGCCGGCAGCCTGGAAGACGGCCGGGTTGGCCAGGATGGTGGCGGCGTTGATGCCGGCGGCAATGCCCGTCAGGCCCTTCTCGCCCTTGCCGGCGTTGAGTGCAGCCTCGTCAAGTTTGGAAGTGTCGATCTCGTACTTGGAAAGGTCCAGGAGTGCCCCGCGGCTGGAATATTCGGTGATGTACTTTTCGTCCATCTGGATGATATCCGGAGCATCGTTGGCCGCCACCTGGGTGGCCAGCTTGTCCCAGTATCCGCTCCAGTCGCCGAACTCCGGCTTGATCTTGATCTTGGGGTTCTCTGCTTCGAACTGCTTGATGGCTTCCTGGGTGAGCTGGGCGCGCTTGTCGCCGCCCCACCAGGAGAAGCGGAGCTCGACAGTACCGTCCGCGTTCTGGGGGGCTGCTCCCCCGCCGCAGGCACTGAGGGCCATAACGGCGGCAACTGCAGCCGCAACGGCGCCGGCTTTACGGGTTCGGCCTTGGCGGCCGTGGCGCAGTGCGCCTGAAGTGGGTGCCCCTGCCCGCTGCTTTGCAGCAGCTGCAGGACGGGGAAAAAGCGGCACTGTGTACTCCGATCTTCTTTGATCCAGGTGCGGGTGGTGTTCCAAGTGGGGACTCGGTTCCGGCCCAGCGATAGGGCCGAGCGGATGCGTTATGAAAGCGCTTTCTAGAACTAATGCTACAAGTCCGCAACTTGTAATACAAGAAGCCTGAGTCGTGATCTTGAAAGATTTCGAACGGCGTGGACGGACGAACGGCCCGCCGCAAGGACGGGCCGTTCAGGGATATGGAAGTTGGAGGGCTGGGTTACTTGATGCCGGTGGTGGCGATGCCCTTGATCAGGAACCGCTGGCCAAAGAGGAACACCAGGAAGACCGGCAGCAGGGAGACGATGGACATGGCGAACAGGGATCCCCAGCTTGTGGCCGACTGCGAATCAACGAAGGCCCGCAGCGCCACCGGGACGGTGAACATATCGGGGTCCGTGAGGTAGATCAGGGCCCCGAAGAAGTCGTTCCAGGTCCAGATGAAGGTGAAGATGGTGGTGGTGGCCAGTGCCGGCACCATGAGCGGCAGGATGACCCGCAGGAAGATGCGGGGATGGCCGGCGCCGTCGATGCGTGCTGCTTCATCGAGTTCGCGGGGGATGCCGCGGATGAACTGCACCATCAGGAAGACGAAGAACGCGTCCGTCGCCAGCAGCTTCGGCACCAGCAGCGGCCAGAACGTGTTCACCCAGCCGATCTGCGAAAACAGGATGTACTGCGGAACGATCACCACGTGGAACGGCAGCATGATGGTCAGCAGCATGATGCCGAAAAACAGCCGCTTGCCCGTGAACTGGAGCCGGGCGAAGGCGTAGGCGGCCATGGAGCACGACACCAGGTTTCCCAGGATCGAGCCGATCACCACAATGGCCGAGTTCAGCATGTAGTGGCCGAACGGGTGCGTCAGGGCCGACCACCCCGAGGTGTAGTTGCTCATTTCCAGGCTGTTCAGCCACAGGCCGGGCTCGCGGAAGATCATCTCATTGGGGCGGAGCGAGGACACCACCATCCACAGGAGCGGGTAGATCATCAGGGCGCCGGCAAGGATGAGGATGCCGTGCTTCATCAGCGATTTGCCTCGCTGCGCGCGGCTGAAGGCCAGTGTTCCCCGGGACTCACGGACCCTGGGCTTGCGGTTGTTGGGCTTGCCGGCGCCGGCGGACTTCCTCTCCGGGGTGGGCAGCGTCTCAAGCTTAGTCGTCATAGAAAACCCAATACTTAGAAGCGATGAAGTTGATGGCGGTGAAGACACCGATGATGAGCAGCAGTACCCATGCCATGGCCGACGCGTAGCCCATGTCGAACTGGCCGAAGCCCTTTTGGTAGAGGTACAGCGTGAAGAACATGGTGGAGTCGGATGGGCCGCCGTTGCCGCCCGAGACAATGAACGCCTGGGTGAACGACTGGAATGAACCGATGATCTGCAGCACCAGGTTGAAGAAGATGATCGGACTCAGCATCGGCAGGGTGATCCGCCAGAACTGCTGCAGCGTGGTGGCGCCGTCAACCTTGGCGGCCTCGTAGTACATGTTGGGGATCTGCCGCAGGCCCGCCAGGAAGATGATCATGGGGGCGCCGAAGGTCCAGACGTGCAGCAGGATGATCGATCCCAGCGCCGTGCTGGGATCCGAGATCCAGCCCGGACCCTGGATGCCGAACATGGCCAGGACCTGGTTGACCAGGCCGGTGGTGCCGAAGATCTGCTTCCACAGGATGGCAACGGCCACGGAGCCGCCCAGGAGCGACGGCAAGTAGAACACCGAGCGGTAGAACGGAAGGCCGCGAAGCCCCTTGTCCAGGACGAGGGCGATCAACAGCGCCACAGCCAGCTGCAGCGGAACGCCCACGAAGACATAGGTAAACGTCACGCGCAGTGAATTGTGGAGCCGGGCGTCGCTGAGCATTCGGGTGAAGTTGTGCAGCCCCGTCCATTCCGGCGGCTGGAGCAGGTTGTAGTCCGTAAAGGACAGGTACAGGGACATCAGCATGGGGCCGATGGTGATGGCCACCAGGCCCACCAGCCACGGCAGCAGGAAGATGTAGGCGGCCTTGTTGTCCCGCCGGTTGGCCTTCTTTTCAGCAGCGGTGGCTTTGCCCTTCCGCCGGGTGATGGAGCTGAGTTCGCTGATGGCGCTCACGGAAGCTGCTCCGTCCTGGGGATGTGTTTTGCGGCCATGTGGTCTCCTTTGGTCATCGTGGCCTCCACGTTGTTTCATCGCAGGGCGATGGGGTATCCGGCACCCAGGCCCGGCCCGGCTCCTGCCCGTGAGAGCTGAAGCGGTTCCGGCGCCGCGGGGGCCGTATGAATTGCGGCTCCGTACCAAAGTAAACGCTTTCTTGACTCCTGTATAGCCCTTTGTTAGTTTTTGAGAAAACGCTTTCTGTTACCGCCGTCACTCGAGCACAATCAACCCGCCAAGGGGCACAACAATGAAGTTTGGTCTCAAGAAATCCGTCCTGGGCATCACCGGCGCCTTCGCCGCGGCCGCGCTGGCCCTCACCGGCTGCGGCAGCAGTCCGCAGGCAGGAAAAGTGGGGACGGCAGAAGATCCCGTCACCATCCGGTTCGCCTGGTGGGGCAACGATTCCAGGGCCAAAACCACCATGGAAGTGATCAAGGCGTTCGAGGCCGCGAACCCCACCATCAAGGTCCAGGGCGAGAACACCGAATTCAGCTCCTACTGGGACAAGATGGCCACCCAGATTGCGGGCGGAACCATGCCGGACGTCATTGCCATGAGCGGCGCCTATCCCAGCGAGTACGCCAGCCGCGGAGTCCTGCTGGACCTGGACAAGGTCAAGGACCAGATCGATACGTCCAAGTTCGCGGAAGGCACCGTGGACCTGGGCAAGATCGACGGCAAGCAGTACACCATCACCGCGGGCGTCAACTCGATGTCCATGGTCCTCGACCCCAAGGTCTTCGAGGCCGCCGGTGTCGCCATGCCGGATGACGAGACCTGGACCTGGGACGACTACGCCAGGGTCGCTGCCGAAATCACGCAAAAGTCGCCGGCCGGAACGTTCGGCACCACGCCCATGGCCAACGATTCCTTCCTGGCCGTCTGGGCCCGCCAAAACGGGGAAGCCCTCTACACCGACGACGGAAAGAAGATGGGCATCAGCGAGGACACCCTGACCCGCTGGTTCGAGCTCAACAAGAAGCTGACGGAGACCGGCGGCGCCCCGTCTGCCTCGCAGACCGTGGAGGACGGTTCCGCGCAGCCCGAAATGACCCTGATGGGGCAAGGCAAACAAGGGATGAAGATTTCCTGGAGCAACCAGATGACCTCCTACTCCGGCTCGCCGCTGGTCATGGTGAAGCTCCCGGGCGAAAGCAAGGCACCCGGCGCGTGGCTGCGCTCCTCCATGGAATACGCCATCTCGTCCAAGTCGCCACAGTCCAAGGAAGCTGCCCTCTTCATTAACTACCTGGTCAACAACATGGACGCAGCGTCCAAGATCAAGAGTGACCGGGGAATGCCCGCCAACACTGAACTCAAGGCCGGCATCACTCCTATGCTGAAGGAAACCCAGCAGAAGGAGGCCGCGTACCTGGACCGCATTGCCGCCATGAAGATCGAAGCTCCGAAGCCGTTCCCGGCAGGATCATCGGCAACCATGGAGGTTTTGAACCGTTACAACACGGATGTACTCTTCGGAAAGATCTCCCCGCGCGATGCTGCCAAGGGCATGATCTCCGAGGTCAACCAGAACCTCGCCTGACCCCAGCAAGCAAACCCGCCCAGCACCGGGAACCACCGCAGTAAGGAGGCCAGCCACGTGACCCCAACAGCACGGCCCAGCGCCATTGCCGGCTATGAGGACTGGCCCGACTACGTCCGGGAGCATCCGCTCCACGCAGCCTCCAGCGCCGCGGCGCAGGAGCTGGCGGACGCGCTGGGCGTCCCGGAGCGCGGTGCACTTCCTGAGGTAACGGTGCACTGGGAGGAAACATACGACGGCGCCACCACCTCCCAGCTCAGCTGGCAGTTGGGCTTCGGTCCACGGACTACGGGCTGGCTGGTGAAGCCGGCCGGGAGTCTTGGTCCGCTGCCGGGCGTCGTGGCACTGCACTGCCACGGCGGGAACAAGTTCGGCGGGGCCGACCGGCTGGTGGAACTCCCGGACAACCACCCGTCGGCTGCCGCTGCCCGCGCAGGACACTATGACGGCCGCGCCCTGGCCACCGCCATCGCCCGCCGGGGATTTGCCGTCCTGGCCCACGACACATTCGCGTGGGGCAGCCGCAGGTTCAACCTCGAAACTCCCCCATGGCGGACGGCCTCCGCAACAGCGGCGAGGCGGGCGCAGTGGCGGGAGGACGGCGTAGTGCCTTCCGAGGCGGAGGAATACAACGCCGCTGCCGGCTTTCATGAAGACACCGTTGCCAAGGCAGCCGGCCTGCTGGGCACCAGCCTGGCCGGCATGGTGGCGCATGACGACCTTGCCGCCCTGGACATCCTGGCAGAACTTCCGGACGTCGACCAGGACAGGCTGGGCTGCATCGGCTTCTCGGGCGGCGGCGGCCGCTCCCTTGCCCTCGCCGCCCTCAGCCCGCGCGTCCGGGCCGCTGTGGTCACCTGCATGATGACCACCTTCGAGTCGCTCTTCCCCGCCTACCTGGACGCGCACTCCTGGCTGCTGCAGACTCCCGGCCTGTGGAAACTGGGCGACTGGCCGGAGCTCACCTGCCGGGCGGAAACAGCACGCTTCCTGGTGCAGTACGCCCTGGCGGATGAGCTGTTCCCGGAGGACGGGATGCGCCAGGCGGACCAACTGCTGCAATCCCTGCACCCCGGCACGGACGCCTACACCGGCAGCTTCTGGCCGGGCGGGCACGTGTTCACGGCGGGCATGCAGGACGAGGCCCTCGATTTCCTGGCCGGGACACTGACCTCTTGACCCCCTTTCCGACAGCACCGAGGACCCACGTGACCACACAGCACCCAGCGGAATCCGCCCAGCAACAGCCCACCTCCACCGCCATCCCCCGGGTTGCGCTGGTGGGCGTGCACGGCTTCGGCGAGCGCCACCTCGCCAACCTGGCCCGGCTCGAGGCGGCCGGCGCCCTGCAACTGGTGGCAGTGGCCGATCCCCTTCCGCCGCAGGCCGGCACCCTGGCCGATACGGTTGCCGTCTTCCCCGATCTGGACTCGCTGCTGGCCGCACAGCCGGGTGCCGACGTCGTCATTCTTGCCACCCCCATCCAAACCCACGCGCCGCTGGCCCTCGCCGCGCTGTCCGCCGGGATGGACGTCTATGTGGAAAAGCCACCGGTGGCCTCCCTGGCGCAGTACGATCAGGTCCTTGCCGCCGCACAGGAGAAGGGACGCCTGGTCCAAGTGGGCTTCCAAAGCCTGGGATCCCACGCCCTGCCCGCCATCCGTGACAAAGTTGCTGCCGGGGAGATCGGCACCGTCCTGGGCATCAGCGCCACAGGCCAGTGGCTGCGGACCAAGGCCTACTTCAAGCGCTCACGCTGGGCAGGGAAGCGCAGCCTGGACGGCACCGACGTGGTGGATGGCGTGGCCACGAATGCGCTGGCCCACGCCGTTGCCACGGGTCTGTCCCTGGCCGGCGCCCACACGCTCTCCGACGTCGCCTCCGTGGAAACCGACCTCTACCGGGCCAACCAGACCGAGAGCGACGACACCTCGGTGCTCCGGATCCGCACCGCCGGCGGGAACACCCTGCTGTGCGCCCTCACATTGTGCGCCCCCGAGCAGCTCGATCCCACCGTCACTGTGCATGGAACCCTGGGCGACATCACCCTCTACTACACGCGGGATGAGGTGGTGATCAGCAGCGCCGACGGCGAGCGCCATGAAACGTACGGCCGCACCGACCTGCTGGAGAACCTGCTGGACGCCCGCGCCACCGGGACGCCCCTGCTGTGCGCCCTGCAGGACACCGGCGCCTTCACCGCAGTGCTGGAAGCCATCCGCACCTCCCCCGCGCCGGCTCCGATTGATACTGCATCCATCTCCTGGGAGGGCGACGGCGACGACGCCCACCCCGTGATCCAGGGCATCAGCGACCTGATCGGGCGCGCCATCAAGTCACAGGCAACGTTCGCCGACCTTGGCGTCCCGTGGGCCCGGGCCCTCCCGCCGGTCCGGGCGCTGGCCTTGGATGGCCGGCCGGTGGCGGACTACCAGGACGGCAGCCACATCCGCGCCGTATCCTCCCCGCGCCCCTACCTGCACCCTGTCCGGACCCTCGGCGGCACGGTGGTTACGGACCACATGCCGCTGGACCACGTGTGGCATCTGGGTGTTGGGGTGGCACTGCAGGACGTGGACGGCGTCAATTTCTGGGGCGGACGCACCTATACGCGGGAGGCCGGGCAGTACATCTGGCGCCCGGACCACGGCAGCATCACGGCCACCGCTTCACAGCAGACCGACGACGGCGGCGGGCAAAAGGGCAGGCTCCAGGAGACCCTGGAGTGGAACGGCCCCGACGGCTCCCCCGTCCTGGTGGAGGAACGCACCTGGGCGTGGTCCGCCGTCGCGCCTTCCATCTGGCGGTTGTCGGTGGACTTTGCCCTGTCCCCCGCGGGGGACAAGCCCGTCAGCCTGGGCAGCCCGGGCTCCAACGGCCGCTTCGAGGGCGGCTATGGCGGCTTCTTCTGGCGCCTGCCGGCGTGCGGGGAAGCGGCGGTGTGGACGCAGGCCGGCAGCGGCGAGTCAAAGACCCACGGCAGCGTCACGCGCTGGCTCGCTTGGTCCGGAAGGTTCGACGGCGGGCCGGCCACCTTGGTGTTCGTCGCCCCGGAAGGCTGCACGGACCCGTGGTTTGTCCGTGTGGAGGGCTACCCCGGCGTGGGACAGTCGCTCGCCTGGGACAGTCCCGTCTTGGCCCGGCCGGGAAACCCGGTACGGCGGCACATCACCGTTTTCGTGGCCGACGGAATCCTGGCCACCGCCGACGTAGAAGCGCTTATTAACCAACAGGGGGACCCGTCATGACGCAAACAACAACCACAGCCGCTCCCCCGAAGGAGGCACGGCGGCCGCCGGGCTCAAGGACGGACCGCACCATCAAGCGCCGCTGCGTCCTGGACATCCTGGACGCTGCCGGGCGGGACTCCCTGCTCCTGACCTCCAACACTGCCCTGACGTGGTACTTGGACGGCAGCCGCGTGCACATCAGCTTGGCCGGCGACCCCATCGCAGCCCTCCTGGTGGACCGCGACGGCGACCACCTGGTGACCTTCAACAATGAGGCCGGGCGGATCGAGGCCGAAGAGCTTCCAGCCCAAGTCAACCTGCACACCGTGCCCTGGTACGGCAACCTGCACCAGGCCGCCGCCGCCGTCGGAAGCAGTTCCCGGCCGCCGCTCGCGGAAGCGGACGTCACAGCGCAACTGCGCGCCGCCCGCCAGCAGCTCCTCCCGGCCGAGAGCGCGCGGTACTCCCAGCTCAGCGCCGAGCTGGCTGCCATGATGACGGACGTTCTTTCCGCAGCGCGCCCGGAGACCACCGAGTTCGAACTCGTCTCGGCGCTGGCCGCCCGCGTGGTGGCGGCCGGCGCGGAGCCGCTGGTACTCCTGTGCAACGGCAGCTCCCGCAGCGATTTCCGGCACCCTTTGGCCACCCACGCCCCGCTGGGCCGTCGTGCCATGGCCGTGGTGTGCGCCCGCCGGGACGGCCTGGTGGCCAACATCACCCGCTGGGTCAGGTTCGACGCCGGCACCCCGAAAGAGCGCGACGCCGAGGCCCGTATCGCGGCCGTGGAAGCGGACATCTTCGATGCCACGGTTCCCGGGGCGCGCCTGGACAGGATCTTTGCCGAAATCCAGGCAGCGTACGCCCGGCACGGCTTCGGGACGGACCAGTGGGAGCAGCATCACCAGGGCGGACCGGCCGGATACGCGGGGCGTGACCCCAGAGTGACGTCTGCGGTGACCGACACTGTGGTGCTGGACCAGGCCTTCACCTGGAACCCGTCAGGCCCCGGCGTCAAGATCGAAGACACCATCCAGCTGACGGAGTCCGGCCTCCGCGTCCTGACGGTGGACCCGCGCTGGCCCATAAGCACCGTCAACGGGCTGGAGCGGCCGGTGACGCTGCAGCTGTAGTAAACGAGTTTCCCGGGCAGCAAAAAACCCCGGAGCCCAAAGGCTCCGGGGTTTTCTTTGTGAGCTACGGAAGCTGCAGTTCCCCGTCCACCCGGCGCGGGATGCGCAGCGGGTTGTCCTCGCGCAGTGCCGGGTGCAGCACGCTTTCCGGGGCGTCCTGGTAGGCCACGGGGCGCTGGAACCTGCGGACCGCCGTCGCACCCACCGAGGTGAACAGCGACGTGGTGGCGGGGTAGGGGCCGCCGTGCTGCTGGGCCCAGTTCACGGCCACGCCCGTGGGCCAGCCTTCGAACAGGACGCGTCCGGCCAGCCCGGAGAGCTGCTCCACCAGGGCCTCGATATCCTCACCCTGCTCGCTGTGGAGCGTTGCCGTGAGGCTTCCCGGGACCTTGGCCAGGACGGCAGCCAGCTCCTCCCGGTCCTTGTACTCGATGAGGATGGTGGTGGGTCCGAAGCATTCCTCCAGCAGCTGCTCCGGGTTTTCCAGGACTTTGGCGGCACTGGTGCAAAAGACCACCGGAGCGGCGCCGTTGGCCACGGCGTCCTGGTCCACGCTGCCGCCCACCACGTCCACGCCGTCAACGGAAGCGAAACTGCGGAGCCCGTCCGGGTAGGCCTCGGCGATGCGGCTGGTCAGCATGCCCAGGGCCGGCTTGTACCTGCTCGCTTCTGCCGCCTCCGAGGCGAAGTCGGTTCCCGCGGGGATGAACACCAGGCCCGGCTTGGTGCAGAACTGCCCGGCGCCCAGGGTGAAGGACCCGGCAAGTCCGGCGGCGAGTTCCGCTGAGCGTGCCTGCAGCGCTTCCGCTGTGATGACCACGGGGTTGAGGCTGCCCAGTTCACCGTAGAACGGGATGGGGTCGGGGCGGGAGGTGGCAAGGTCGAACAGGGCACGGCCGCCGGGGATGGATCCGGTGAACCCCACGGCCTTGATGGCAGGATCCTGGACCAGGGCTGTTCCCACTTCGCGGCCGTGGACCAGGGCGAACAGGCCCTCCGGTGCCCCGGCGCGGCGAAGCGCCTCCGCCACGATTTCCGCCGTCCGTTCGGAGAGCCGCAGGTGGCCGGAGTGTGCCTTGACGATCACTGAACAGCCGACGGCGAGCGCCGAGGCAGTGTCTCCGCCGGCCACCGAGAAGGCGAACGGGAAGTTGGACGCCGAGAAAACCGCTACCGGACCGATGGGCTTGAGGATCCGGCGGAGGTCCGGCCGGGGCGGGGTGGCGGCCGGCTCCGCGTGGTCGATGATGGCTTCCAGGTAGGAGCCTTCGGTGATCACGCGGGCAAACAGGCGCAGCTGGCCGGTGGTGCGGGCCACCTCGCCCGTCAGGCGGGTGGCCCCCAGGCTGGTTTCGGCGTCCGCGATGTCTACCAGCTCGGCGGCGTTGGCGTCCAGGGCGTCTGCCACCGCGTTCAACCAGCCGGCGCGTTCGGCGTCGGAGGCAGCCGCGGCGATTTTTGCTGCGGCCGTGGCGGCGGCAGTGAGTTCGGTGAGGGAAAGCGTTGCAGTTGTCACGTCAGGAACCTGTTCATCCAATAGAGGTCGTCTGGAAATTCATCATTGCAGCCTGTCCTTGAAGCGGAAACCCAGCCCGGCGTGGTCCGCGAGCGTCACCCGGCTGTTGCTGAACCGCACCGGCGATGGTTGGTCGAGGATGCCCAGCTGTTCGAAGGACGCCTCTTCGACGTCCTCCACCAGGGTGGGCTCCGCCAGGGTGAGGGCCAGCTGTCCGGACAGTTCCGGCAGCAGGTGCGGCATCACCTTTATGCTGTGGCTCCGTGCCAGCTCCACGATCCGCCGGAACGGGGTGATCCCGCCTACCCGGATGATGTTGGGCTGGATGATGTCCACCGCTTCCGCCTCAATGAAATCGCGGAACCGGTAGATGGTGTGCAGGTTTTCGCCGAGGGCGACGGGCACCGGTGAATGTTTCCGCAGCCGCCGGTAGGCCCAGAGGTCGTCCGCGCGGATGGGCTCCTCCAGCCACTCCAGCCCGAATTCGGCCAGGACATCCAGGGCGCGGAAGGTGGTGGGCAGGTCCCACCGTTGGTTGGCATCGATCATGAGCCTGCGGTCCGGGCCCAGGACGGAGCGCACTGCGGCAAGGCGTTCGACGTCCTCGCGGATGTCCGGTTTGCCTACCTTGATCTTGACCGCCTGGTGGCCCGCGGCGACCCAGCGTTCGGCCTGCGCCACCAGCTCGTCCAGGGTGTAGTGCAGGTTCACCCCGGAGCCGTAGACCTCGGCGGAGTCCTGGCGCTGGCCCAGCAAACCGGTGACCGATGTTCCGGCACGGCGCGCCTGCAGGTCCCACAGCGCGAGGTCCACCCCGGCCATGGCAATGGTGGTGAGCCCGCCGCCACCGGCTTCGTGCAGGCGCTTCCATACCGCGTCCCACACGGCCTCGGGCGATGCCGGCAGGCCGGTGATGAAAGGTGCGATGTCGTAATCAAGCAGCGCCTTGACTGCCTGGGGACCGATGGTGGGTGTCCAGGAAAAACCAAAGCCCGTGCCGCCGTCGTCCGTGGAAAGCTCGGTTGCGATCACGTGGTTCTCCGGTGCCTCCGTACCCCAGTGCCGCCGCAGCGGAACGGTGAGGAGCCGCGTGGCCAGCCCGGTGATGCGGGGAACGGTGCGGACGGATTCGGCCGTAGGCGCCGTCATCAGCTGCCGGCCAGCTCGTGGCCCTTGGCCAGGATGGCCTTGAGCTCCACCAGCTGTTCCTCCGTGGGGTCCACCAGCGGCGGGCGCACCGAACCGACGGGCAGCCCGGCCAACCGCAGTCCCGCCTTGATTAGGGAAACGCCGAACCCCGGGGTCTGGTCGCGCAGGCGGACCAGGGGTGCGTAGAAACCCTCGAGCAGGGCGCTGCGCCGGTCCTCGTCGCCTGAAACGTAGGCGTCGTAGTAGGCCTTGGCGATCTCCGGGGCCATGGCGAAGGCTGCGGAGGAGTAGAGCGGGATGCCCAGGCCGCGGTAGGCGCCCTGGGTCAGTTCGGCGGTGAGCAGGCCGTTGAAGAAGGCGAAGTCTGTCCGGCCGGTGGCGCGGACGGCGGTCACGATCTCCTGGGCCAGGCCCACGTCGCCCAGGCCGTCCTTGAAGCCGATCACCTTGGGATTGGCCGCAAGTTTGGCCATGGACGCGGCGGTGAACTTCGCGTTGCCGCGGTGGTACACGATGACCGGCAGGCTGCTGGCGTTGGCCACAGCCTCAATGTAGGCCACCAGGCCGTCCGTCGGGCCCGTGACCAGGTAGGGCGGGAGCACCAGGAGGGCGTCCGCGCCAGCCTCCTCAGCGGCACGCGCCGCAGCGAGCGCGTGGCCCAAGGGCCCGCCTGCACCGGCCACCACGGGAACCTTGCCCGCGACCACTTCGACGGCGGCCGCCACCACGGTGCGGACCTCGTCAATGCTCAAGGCGTGGAATTCACCTGTGCCGCAGGCGGGAAACACGCCGCCGGGCCCAAAGGGCAGCCGGGAGCCGATGTGCTCCTTGAGCAGCTCCACGTCAACGGCACCATCGGCCGTAAACGGGGTGACGGGGAAGAAGAGAACGCCGTCGAATTTCATGATGTCTCCTTGGCTCCGCCGCCGGCAGTGACCAGCGTGGAGGCCTCGTCGTTGAGGGTGGGTTTGAGTTCGGTGCGCCACGTGCGCTTGGGTTGCCAGCCGAGCAGTTCCTGGGCTTTGGCGATGGAGAATGCGGGGCTGGTGCCGGTGAGGCCGGCGCTGAGTGCTTCGCTTCCGGGCAGGAATTTCGGCATCAGTTCCGCAAGGGGTGCAGTGGCAAGTGCGTCCGCCGCGCCCACGAAAAAGGTTTCCCCGTTGGGGATGTCTTCCATCTTTTGAAGCAGCAGGTCCAGGAAGTCCGCCACGTCCCGCGCATCCACGTAGTTGAACAGGGCCGGGGCGGAGAGTGCAGGGTCCGCCAGGCGCTCGGCGAGGGTGTGGCCCTGCTGCGTGGGGGCGCCCTCCCATTCCTCGGGCGAGATCACGAAGCACGGCCGGAAGGCCGCATACCGGATCCTCTCCCCCTGCGCTGCGGCAAACATCTGTACGGTCTGTTCGGCGATGAGCTTGGACAGGGCGTAGGCGTTCCAGGGCTTGGCCGGGGTGCGTTCGTCCAGCGGGAACGACGGCGGCAGCCATCCTGCAGGGCATCCGTAACCGAGCACGGTGGGGCTGCTGGCCGTGACGATCTTGGGGACCCCCACCTCCGTCGCCGCGCTGATCACCGCGAAGGCGAGCCGGGTGTTCGCGCCGAAGATGACGTCCTCCGGTGCGCTGAACGGAACGGCGATCGCTGCAAGGTGGATGACGGCGTCGGGCTTTGCTGCCCCGATCAGGCGCAACGCCTCACCCGGGGCCAGCAGGTCGGCGGTTTCCTGGACGACGCCGGCCGGCAGCAGTTCAGCGGGTACGGCGTCGCGGTCCACCGAGACTACCTCGTGGCCGGCCTGGGCGAGCCCGGCCACAACGCTGCGGCCCAGGCGGCCCGAGCCGCCGGTGACAAATATCCTGCTCATGGCCTTTTCCTACTTGCCGCGGCGAAGGTCGACGCCGAGGTCCAGGTCCTCGACGCGCACGGGCAGGGATGTTTCGAGGGAGCGGTTGCCGGCGATGCCCACGGACACCGAACGCAGTCCGTCCAGGTAGCCGGAGGGTCGGCCCAGCGGATCCTCGCCCGGTCCGTTGAACAGGTCGGACAGCAGCAGCTCGTCACCGCCGCCATGGCCGCCCTCACCATTGATGATGGGCACCTCGTAGGCAGCCTCCCAGTGGCGCTGCACCACCAGGCGCTCGCCGTTGCGGCGTACGGCGTCCTCTTCCTCGACCGGTGTGGCGCTGGGGTCCACCACCGTCTTCTGGTCCGTGCTGTGCAGGACGGCGGCGCGTTCCACCACTTCGAGCTCGGCCCGGCCCTCGGTGCCGTTGACCGCCACCCGGTACCCCTCCCAAGGGCTGTGCGCGTTCAGGGAGTAGCTCAGGCGCGGGCCGCCCTGGTACTCCACCACCAGGGCCAGGTTGTCCTCGATGGTGATGCCGCTGGTGAAGACGTCCTGGTCGCGGCGGTAGCCGTCGTAGTGTTCGTTGTCCAGGAAGAGGGCCTTGAGCCGCTCATCCTCCCTGAGGTCCAGTGCGAAGGGATCCTTGTCGCCTGCGGGGGCATCGGCGTCGGGCGTTCCACGCTCGGGGCGTGGGCCCAGCCCGCGCTCGGCGGCGTTCTTGTCGCCGTAGAACTTCAGGCCGCCGGAGGCGAAGATCCGCTCCGGGACATCATCGATCCACCAGTTCACCAGGTCGAAGTGGTGGGAGGCCTTGTGGATGAGCAGGCCGCCGGAGTTCTTCTTCTCCCGGTGCCAGCGGCGGAAGTAGTCGGCGCCGTGGACCGTGTCCAGAACCCAGCTGAAGTCGACGGAGGTGACCTTGCCGATCACGCCGCTCTGGATGATTTCCTTCAGGGCGCTGTTGCGCGGCGAGTAGCGGTAGTTGAAGGTGACCACCACGTTCCGGCCGGTCTCGTGGACGGCCTGGACGATGCGGCGGCAGCTTTCGGCGTCGATGGTCAGGGGCTTTTCAACCACCACGTCAGCCCCGGCGCGCAGGCCCTCCACGATGTAGTCGGCGTGGGTGTAGTCCGGCGTGGTGACAATGATGCGGTCGATGTTGTTGGCCTGGATGAAGGCGGTGAGGTCGCCGGGCTCGAAGGCGGCCACCGGGCCCGGGGCGCCGAGTTCCTGGATGAGCTTCTGGTAGAACTCCACCCGCCCGGGGTTCACGTCGGAGAATGCCACCAGTTCGGCAGTGTCCGCATGCTTGCCGAAAATGGCGCGGATGTACATCTCGGACCGCCCGCCGGTGCCGATCAGGGCAATGCGGGCCTTCCGGCCGTCCCCGGCGGTGGTGGCGGTTCCGGCGGCAGTGCCGGGCCGGGAGGCAGCTGCGGCCGAAGTGGTCTCGGCGGTGTTGACCATGATGGGTCCCTTTCGAAAAGCTCATTACCCGGCCTTGGGAGCGGCCGTTGACGTTCGGCGCGGTGCCCGCGGGCACCGGACGAGAAAGCGTTTTCTCGCTTCGCTATAGCAGTTGTATCAATCCGCCAGCGGGTACGTCAACCACTTTAGGCATTGGAAGAAAGCGCTTTCTAGCCATCAGCTTCGGATCGCTCCGCGAAGGGCCGGGAAAACAGCGGGAAAAGAAAGAAATCGCTTTCCCAAAGCCGTATATGCTGTCCTTCAAAGCACCTGCCTTCCGGCCTGCGCCCTCCAGGTCACTGACTGTTCCGGAGGACGCGGCCGGGCGGCGTAAAAGAAGGGGTCCCCCATGGCCAGGAAATCGGCAAGCGGCCGGATCGGCATCGCGGATGTCGCCGTGAAGGCGGGAGTTTCCCATGCCACCGTCTCCCGCGTCATGAACGGGAATTTCACCGTAGATCCGGACATTGCAGCCAGGGTCCGTGCCGCCGCCGCGGAACTGAAGTACCAGCCCAACCCGGTGGGCCGCAGCCTGGCGCTCGGCAAGACGGACACCATCGGCATCGTGGTGCCGGACCTGGCCAACCCCACCTTCCAGGAGATCCTCCGCGGCCTCAGCCGGGCGGCAGCCCAGGACGGCTACCGCGTCCTTATCGCCGACTCGTTCGAAGTCTCCAGCGAAGAGTCCATCCTGGCCGGCGAAGCCCGCCGGCGGTGTGACGGGCTGGTCCTGTGCGCCCCGCGCATGTCGGATGCGGAACTGGAAGAGATTGCCCCCTCCCTGCACCCACTGGTGTTGATCAACCGCACCACGGCCACCCCTGGCGTGCCCAGCCTGGTGGTGGACTACGGCCAGGGCGTGCAGGACATCGCCGGGCACCTGGTGGAACTGGGCCACACCCGCCTGGCGTTCCTCGCAGGGCCGCCCCGCAGTGCCTCCAACGAGATGCGGCTCAGGGGCCTGGAAACCTTCAAGGCCGCCCACCCGGAGGTTGAAGTGACCATGCTGGAGGGCGGCTCGGACTTCGACACCGGCCATGAAGCGGTGGACGCCGTCCTGGCCAGCGGAGCCACCGGCATCCTGGCCTTCAACGACCTGGTGGCGATGGGCTTGATGAGCGGCCTGCACGAGCGGGGCCTGGACGTCCCCGGCGACATCTCCGTGACCGGCTTCGACGACATCCCCTTCGCCAGGTATACGACGCCGGCGCTCACCACCGGCGCCGTCCCCATCAGCGAACTGGGCGAGCAGGCATGGCACCAACTGAGGGCGCTGATCCGCCAGGAAGGCGACGGAACCTCCGGCAGCCGCTACCAGCCCCGCCTGGAAGTCAGGGCCAGCACGGGACCGGCCAAGGCACCGCGCAGCACGGTCCACGGCTGACCCAGGACGACAGCCTGCCGCAGTCCGGCCGGGCCGCACGGCCGCTGCTGCCGCCACCCGAAGCTACCCAACCCCATAGGAGGAGCCATGACGCACACCATCCAGCCCAACAATCCGGAGGCCACCCCGGCGCCGGACGCCACGGACATCCCCGCAGCGCCGGCACCTGCCAAGGCTCCGTCGTCGTCCGCCCTGCCCCCAGCCCTGAAACGGCGGGTCCCCAAGTACTCCGACCTGGCCCCGCTGATGCAGTTCAAGAAGCCGGAGTTCAGCAAGGAGGCGCGGCTGAAGCGGGCCAGCACCATCTGGGAGCTCCGCGACATCGCCAAGCGCCGCACGCCCAAGGCGCCCTTCGACTACACGGACGGGGCAGCCGAAGCGGAAATTACCCTCCGCCGCGCACGCCAGGCGTTCCTGGACATCGAGTTCCGGCCGGGCATCCTGCGGAACGTCTCCAGCATCGACCTCAGCACCAACATCCTGGGCAAGCCTTCACGCCTGCCCGTGGGCATCGCCCCCACCGGTTTCACCCGGATGATGCAGTCCGAGGGTGAATATGCCGGCTCCCAGGCGGCGGAGGCCGCAGGTATCCCCTACACCCTCTCCACCATGGGCACCGCCTCCCTGGAGGACGTCGCCGAGGCGGCCCCCAACGGCCGCAACTGGTTCCAGCTGTACCTGTGGACCGACCGGGACCGCTCGCTGGAGCTCATCGAGCGCGCCGCCAAGGCCGGCAACGACACCCTCATGGTCACCGTGGACACCGCCGTGGCCGGCGCCCGCCTCCGCGACGTCCGCAACGGCATGACCATCCCGCCGGCCCTGACCCTCAAGACCGTCCTGGACGCGTCCTACCGGCCGGCCTGGTGGTTCAACTTCCTCACCCACGAGCCGCTCACCTTCGCCTCGCTGTCACGCTATACGGGCACCGTGGCGGACCTGATCAATTCCATGTTCGATCCCACGCTCACGTTCGAGGACCTGGACTGGCTGCGCGAAACGTGGAAGGGCAACCTGGTGGTCAAGGGCATCCAGACCGTGGAAGACGCCCGCCGCGTTGTGGACCACGGCGCCGACGGGGTGATCCTCTCCAACCACGGCGGCCGCCAGCTGGACCGCGCGCCCATCCCGTTCCACCTGCTGCCCGAGGTCAAGCAGGCCTTCGCCAGCGACAACAGCGATGCCGCCATCATCCTGGACACCGGCATCATGAGCGGCGCGGACATTGTGGCCGCGCTGGCACTGGGCGCCGATTTCACCCTGATCGGCCGTGCGTACCTTTACGGCCTGATGGCGGGCGGCCGGGCCGGTGTGGACCGCACCCTGCAGATCCTCGAAAAGGACATGGTCCGCACCATGGCCCTGCTGGGCGTCAGCCAGGTTTCCGACCTCACCCCGGACCACGTGCGGCTGTTGGGACAGTAGCTCCCTACTTCTTACGCCCAAACTTGGGCAGGTTGGGAAGGTTCGCCAGCAGGTCGGCCGCCTTGGTGGCGGCGCGGCCAACGGTGCGTCCGATTTGCTGCGGAACGCTGTCGTCGCTCAGCGGCGCGGTGGCGCCGCCGGGAATCACGACGGCGGGGCTCAGCTCGGCGCCTTCCCGCACCAGGACAGGGGCCGGGGCTTCCTCCCCGGTCGGCTGCGCGGTTTCCAGGGGCCTTGGGGCAGGCGGCAGCGACGCCGCCACAGCGGCGACGCCCTCCCTCAGGTGGGCGGGGACTGCCTGGTCCTGGCCGGCTGGTGCGGCGGCGGCTTTGGTGCGGGTGCCGACGTCGAACGTTTCCAGCCAGGTGGCGATGCCCTCCAGCGGACCCCGGTTCAAGGCGTAGTACCGCTTCTGGCCCTGCGCGCGCATGCTGACCAGCTGCGCTTCACGGAGGACCTTCAGGTGCTTGGAAATGGTGGGCTGGCTGGCCGCCAGTTCCTCCACCAGTTCCCCCACGGCTTTGTCTCCTGCCCGGAGGGCCACCAGGATGTCCCGCCGCGTGGATTCCGCTATGACGGCAAATACGTCGTCTGTCACCATGCCTCCCACCCTAACGACATATACGCCGAAAGGCATCACTATTTCGGCTGCCGCTGGTGGAGCCGGCTAGTCGAACCAGGGATCCAGGCCATGCAGCGGGAACACCGCCTTGCGGGTGGCCATGACCGTGCGGTCCACCGCGTCATTCGGGTCGAAGCCCACCTCCCAGGAACGCCACCACAGCTCCACGTCATCCCCCATGAGGGCGGGCGCTTCCCTGCCGAACTTCTCCGCCACGTACTGCCGCCAAACCTGTGGCACGGGCGTCCGCAGCGGCACGGGCCGCCCCGCGGCGATGGCCACCAGGTGGCTCCAGGCCCGCGGCACCACGTCCAGCACGTTGTACCCGCCGCCGCCGGTGGCGATCCAGCGGCCGCCGCAGTACCGCTCGGCCAGATGCCCGACGGCGTTCGCTGCCTCGCGCTGTCCGTCCACACTCAGGTTGAGGTGCGTGAGGGGGTCGCTGCGGTGGGAGTCGCAGCCGTGCTGGCTCACGATCACGTCCGGTTCGAAGGCGCCCACCAACTGCGGCACCACGGCGTAGAAGGCGCGCAGCCATCCGGCGTCGGAGGTGCCGGCCGGCAGCGCGACATTCACCGCCGTCCCCTCGGCTGCCGGGCCGCCGATTTCGTTGGCGAACCCTGTTCCGGGAAAGAGCGTCAGGCCGGTCTCATGCAGCGAAACGGTAAGGACCCGGGGGTCGTCCCAAAAAATGTTCTGGGTGCCGTCGCCGTGGTGTGCGTCCACATCGACGTACGCCACTTTGCGTACGCCGCCGTCGAGCAGCTTCTGCACGGCAATGGCGGCGTCGTTGTAGATGCAGAACCCGCTGGCCCGCTCCCGGGCGGCATGGTGCATGCCGCCGCCGAAGTTCACGGCATGTACGGCAGAACCTTCCAGCACCCGCTGCGCTGCGAGCAGGGACCCTCCGGCAAGGCGCGCCGCGGCTTCATGCATGCCGGCAAAGGCCGGATCGTCTTCGGTTCCCAGCCCGCGGGACTCGTCCGGCCGGGACGGGTCCGCGCTGACCCGGCGGACTGCCGCCACATAGTCGGATGAATGGACGGACTCCAGTTCCGCGTCAGTTGCCACCTCAGGTGCCGCCACGTCAACGTGCTCCAGGTCGAAGATACCGAGGCTCCGGGCCAAGCGCGCCGTCAGCTCCATTCGCTCCGGCGCCATGGGGTGGCCCGGGCCGAAGTTGTAGGCTGTCATGTCAGGACTCCACGCCACCACCGTTGGCGGCGCGGGTTGGCTGAGGCCGGGCAGGTATGTCATCAATCACAGGCTACCCGAGCCCAGCCTGCCGTCCGCCCGGCCAGGACGCCGGCTTTAGTGGTTTACTACTGAAGGAAGCCGTTTCAACCGAGGAAAAGCCACACATGACGCAGAGCCAGTCAAGGCCCCGGACCCCGGCCATCTGGCACCCCCCGGCACAGGAGCGGGAGGGCCTCTGGATCCTGACGCGGCTGCGCGACTTCATTGACGACATCGCCAACACCACCCCGGCACGGCTGGCGCTAACGGCCTTCGCCGCCGTATGCCTCGTATTCACCTTCCTGCTGTCCCTGCCGGTGTCTTCGGCCAACGGAACGCCCACCCCCCTCGACGAGGCCCTGTTCACCGCAGTCTCGGCTGTGTGCGTCACAGGCCTCACGGTGGTGTCGACGGCGGTCCACTGGTCCTTCTTCGGGCAACTGGTGATCCTGGTGGGCATCTTCATCGGAGGCCTGGGAACCTTGACGCTGGCGTCCTTGCTGGCCCTGATGGTGAGCAAGCGGCTGGGTGTGCGCGGCAAGATCATTGCCGCCGAGTCCATGAACAACGCCGGGCGCCTGGGCGAGGTGGGTACCCTGCTCCGGATCGTCATCACCACATCGGTGGTGATCGAGGGCATCCTGGCGCTGGCGCTGATCCCGCGGTTCCTCGCCCTGGGCGAGCCCTTCTGGCAGTCCGTCTGGCACGGCATTTTCTATTCCATTTCGTCGTTCAACAACGCCGGATTTACCCCGCACTCGGACGGCATCGTGCCCTATGAGACGGACCTGTGGATCCTCATCCCGCTCATGGTGGGGGTCTTCCTGGGCAGCCTGGGGTTCCCCGTAGTGATGGTCCTGCAGCAGAACGGCCTGAACTGGAAGAAGTGGAACCTCCACACCAAGCTCACCATCCAGGTGTCCCTGATCCTCCTGGTGGCTGGGGCATTCCTCTGGGCACTGATGGAGTGGGACAACGTCCGGACCATCGGTTCCATGGGCGTGGGCGACAAGATCACGCACGCGCTGTTCGCCTCCGTGATGATGCGCTCCGGGGGGTTCAACCTGGTGGACCAGAACCAGATGGACTCCACCACCATGCTGCTGACCGACGCCCTGATGTTCGCCGGCGGCGGTTCGGCGTCAACGGCCGGCGGCATCAAGGTGACCACCATCGCGGTGATGTTCCTGGCCATCATCGCCGAGGCCCGGGGCGATGCCGACGTCAAGGTATACGGCCGGACCATCCCGCAGGGCAGCATGCGCGTGGCCATCTCCGTGATCGTTGCCGGCGCCACCCTGGTGTCCGTGTCCGCGTTCCTGCTGCTGCACATCAGCGGCCAGTCGCTGGACCGCGTATTGTTCGAAACCATCTCGGCGTTCGCCACGGTGGGTCTCAGCACCAACCTGAGCGCCGAGGTGCCGCCCGCCGGGGTCTACGTCCTCACGGTGCTGATGTTCGCAGGCCGTGTGGGCACCGTAACCCTCGCCGCCGCGCTGGCCCTGCGCCAGCGCAGCCAGTTGTACCACTACCCCGAAGAGAGGCCGATCATTGGCTAGTTCCACAGACGCCCCCCGGCGCCCCGCCCACAACTCCCCGGTCCTGGTGATCGGGCTGGGCCGCTTCGGATCATCCACCGCAGAGCAACTGGTCAAGCAGGGCCGGGAAGTGCTGGCCATCGAGCGGGACCGGAACCTGGTGCAGAAGTGGGCACCCCTCCTGACCCACGTGGTGGAGGCCGACGCCACCAATATCGATGCGCTGCGCCAGCTCGGCGCCCAGGAGTTCAGTTCCGCCGTCGTCGGCGTGGGCACCTCCATCGAGTCCTCGGTGCTGATCACCGTCAACCTGGTGGACCTGGGCATCGAGCACCTCTGGGTCAAGGCCATCACGCCCTCGCATGGCAAGATCCTGACCCGGATCGGCGCCAACCACGTCATCTACCCGGAGGCTGACGCCGGCGTGCGCGCCGCACACCTGGTGTCCGGCCGGATGCTGGACTTCATCGAGTTCGACGACGACTTCGCCATCGTCAAAATGTACCCGCCGCGCGAAACCGTGGGTTTCACCCTGGACGAGTCAAAGGTCCGGTCCAAGTACGGCGTCACCATTGTGGGTGTGAAGTCCCCGGGTGAGGACTTCACCTATGCGCGGCCCGAGACCAAGGTGTCCTCGCGGGACATGCTGATCGTTTCCGGCCACGTGGACCTGCTGGAGAGGTTCGCAGCGCGCCCCTAGCCGAGCTGCTTGGTGATTTCGGCTGCGCGGTCGGCGGCCGCCCTGGCGCCGGCGGCGATGATGGCCGGGATGCCCTGTTCGTCGAAGGTGGCAATGGCGCGTTCCGTGGTGCCGTTGGGGCTGGTGACCGCCTTGCGCAACGCTGCGGGGTTTGCCCCGGGCTCGGCCAGCATGAGGCCTGCCCCAGCCACCGTTTCGCGCGCAAGCAGCAGGGACAGTTCACGGTCCAGGCCCAGCTTTTCGCCCGCGTTGGCCATGGCTTCTGCAAGGTAGAAGGCGTAGGCCGGCCCGGATCCGCTGATGGCAGAGAGCGCATCCACCTGCTCCTCAGGGACCTCAACGACGGTCCCGGCACCCTTCAGGATGTCCTTGACCAACTGAAGCTGCTCGGGGGTGCAGTGCGTTCCCGGCGACACGGAGACGACGCCGCGGCCCAGCTTTGCCGGGGTGTTGGGCATGGTCCGGATCACCGGCTGCCCGGCCGGCAATGCGGCCTCAAGCTGGGCGATCGACACGGCCGCGGCCACGCTGACCACCACGGTGTCCGGTGACAGGGCGGGGCTGATCTCCCGGGCCAGGTCCGCGATGCCCACCGGCTTGACGCCAAGGATGACGACGGCGGATCCCTTGGCGGCCTGCCTGTTGTTGTCGGGCTCTTCCTCGCCCGCGATGGCAGTGATGCCGTGGTACCGTTCGGCCAGTTCCGAGGCGCGCTCAGCGCGGCGGACGGTGGCCACCACATCCCCGGGGTCCGTTCCTGCCTTCAGCAGGCCGCCAAGAATGGCTTCGTTCATGGATCCACAGCCAAGGAATGCGATTCGGTTGCTCATGCCTCCATCATTGCAGGAGGCAGGCATTCACAGGCAACTCCCATCTTCACCGCAGGCAGCACACAACTTACGGTCCTAACGTAGTTATTACCTCATTGAGGGTGCGAGTGATGCGGCAGGCATGGGGATGCCTGCCAGGGCACCGGCGGCGTGGCAACAGGTTTTCCCCCATTTTCCTGTTGCCCGCCCCGGTGCTTCCGCTTTTAACCGCGGGCTTTCAACAGCCAGGGCTTCGCCGGGGAGTACGACGGCGGCAGGCAGCAAGGCGCCCGGCGTCTAGACGGGTGCATCCACCGACTGCGCGGCGGCCACGTGGGGCGCCGGCTGGAGCGGGCCGGAAAACACCAGCTGGTCCAGGCGCCGCAGGATGAGCCCTTCACGCAGGGCCCACGGGCAGATGCGCAGCTTCTTGAACTTGAACATCTCCAGGGCGGCCTCAGCCACCAAAGCGCCGGCAAGCAGCTGGTGGGCCCGTGCCTCGGACACGCCGGGAAGATGCAGCCTGTCTTCCGAGCTCATGGCCGAGATCCGCTGGGTCCAGATGCCCAGGTCCGAGGCGTGCAGTTCGCGTTTGACGTAGGGGCCTTCAGCGCTGGGGGCGGCACCGGCGATCCGGGCCAGGGAACGGAAGGTCTTGGACGTACCGGCCACCACGTTTGCCCGGCCCAGGCCGTCGAACTCGCGGACCGCTGGCTTGAGCGTGGCCCTGATATAGCGGCGGAGTTCCTTGACGCTCTTTGCCGACGGCGGGTCGCCGGCAAGCCAGTCCCTGGTGAGCCTGCTGGCGCCCAGCGGCACGGAGGTGGCCACCTCGGGCAATTCGTCCTGGCCGAAGGCCATTTCGAAGGAACCGCCGCCGATGTCCAGGTTCAGGATGGGGCCGGCACCCCACCCGTGCCAGCGCCGGACGGCGAAGAACGTCATGGACGCTTCCTCGCTGCCCGTGAGCTCCTGCAGGGTCACCGTGGTTTCGTGCTTGACCCGGGCCAGGACCTCGGGGCCGTTGGTGGCCTCGCGTATGGCAGACGTACAGAAGGCCAGCAGGTCCTCGGCCTTGTGCCGGGCAGCGAATTCCCATGCTTCCAGCACGAACTCGGTCAGCTCATGCTGGCCTTCGTCGCTGATGCTGCCGTCCGGTTCGAGGTACTGGACCAGGGACAGCGGCCGCTTGTGCGATGCGAACGGGACCGGCTGCGCGCCGGGGTGGGCATCCACCAGGAGCAGGTGGACAGTATTGGAACCAATATCGAGGACGCCTAGACGCATGGGGACATTATTGCTCGTCAGCGCGCTTGAAGTCGCGCCGGATGTTGGCCACGCCCTCGGGGTTGATCTCAAAGCCGTAGGCGGCTCCGGGGTTGATCACCATGCCCAGCTCATCGCCGAGGTTGGCGATGATGGCTGCCCCCTGCGTGCCCAGCACGTTCGGGGCCGCTTCCAGGTACTGCTGGTCCACCCTGCTGGGGTGCGAGAAAACGGCGAGGACGGGGTCGCCATCGGCGTTGGCCAGGACCAGCGGCTCCACCTGGGAGTCCAAGCCTTCCACCGTGTCCGAGCTGATGATGTAGACCTCGCTGTTGAGGAACGACAGGATGACGTCCACGGGGTTCGCGTCAGGCTGCCCGCCAGTGGAGAGCTTCTCCTCAAGGTCGTTGAGCGGATTGGTGTCGTCGATTCCCTGCTGTTCAGTCATACACCTACTCGATCACGTTGGACTCTCCACCGCAATCCGGCCAAATGCTGGTACGGGCTACTTCTTGGCCGTTGCCTTCTTCTTGGCAGGCGCCTTGCGGGTGGCGGTGCGCTTGACCGGCCCCTTGGCGCGCTTCTCGGCCAGCAGTTCCACTGCCTGCTCCCGCGTGAGCTCCTCAAGGGAGGTGGCGCGCGGAACCGTGATGTTGGTGATGCCGTCGGTGATGTAGGGCCCGAACCGGCCCTCCTTCACCACGATGTTCTTTTCCGACACCGGGTCCGGGCCGAACTCGGCCAGCGGCGGCACCGCGGCACGGGCGCCACGCTGCTTGGGCTGGGAGTAGATCTCCAGGGCCTGTTCCAGGGTGATGGTGAAGATTTCCTCTTCGGAGCCGATGGAACGGGAGTCGGTGCCCTTCTTCAGGTACGGGCCGAACCGGCCGTTCTGGACCGTGATGAGGTTGCCTTCGGCGTCCTCCCCCAGTGCACGGGGAAGGCTCATGAGCTGCAGTGCCTCGTCCAGGGTCACGGACTCGACGGTCATGGACTTGAACAGCGAGCCCGTGCGCGGCTTGGCCTTGACCGGCTTCTTGGGCGGCTTGGGCTTGCCGTTCTTGTAGTACTCCACAGGCTGCTTGGCCAGTTCGTCATCCGTCATCTCGGGAATGATCTCGCTGACGTAGGCGCCGTAGCGGCCATTCTTGGCCACCACCGTGTGCCCCGTGTGCGGATCGGTGCCGAGCACGCGCTCCTCCGGCGCCGCTGTCTCCATCAGCTCGATGGCCTTGGCAGCGGTCAGCTCGTCGGGCGCCAGGTCCTCAGGAACGTTGGCGCGGGCCGATTCCACGATCTCGCCGGTCTTCGGGTCCACCACGGCGGCCGAGCTTTCCAGGTACGGGCCGAACTTGCCCACCCGAAGCGTGATCTCGTCCGTGATGGGGATCGAGTTGATTTCCCTGGCGTCGATCTCGCCCAGGTTGTTGACGATACTCAACAGGCCGGGGTCTGAATCCTCGCCGAAGTAGAAGTGCCGCAGCCAGGAGGCCCCGGCTTCCTGGCCGTTGGCGATCTTGTCCAGGTCGCCTTCCATGTCCGCGGTGAACTCGTAATCCACGTAGTCGGAGAAGTGCTGCTCCAGCAGGCGGATAACCGAGAAGGCGATCCAACTGGGAACCAGGGCTGAGCCCTGTTTCCGGACGTAGCCGCGGTCCTGGATGGTGGAAATGGTGGAAGCGTAGGTGGACGGGCGGCCGATGCCCTTCTTCTCCAGTTCCGCGGTGAGGGATGCTTCGGTGTAGCGCGGCGGCGGGGAGGTCTCGTGGCCCACGGCCTGGATGCCCGTTGCGGTGAGGGAGTCGTCCTTGGCCACGTTGGGCAGCCGGCGGGCTTCGTCGGAGTCGTCGTCGCCGCGGGTCTCGTCCTTGCCTTCCTCATAGGCGGCGAGGAAGCCGGGGAACGTGATCACGGTGCCGGAGGCGGAGAACTCGGCGTCCCGCCCGTCGGTGGACACGGCACCCAAGCGGATGGTCGCCGTCGAACCCTTGGCATCGCCCATCTGGGAGGCGACGGTGCGCTTCCAGATGAGTTCGTACAGGCGGAACTCGTCCCCGGACAGCTGTTTCGCCACCTGGGCAGGCGTGCGGAAGGAGTCTCCGGCGGGACGGATGGCCTCGTGCGCTTCCTGCGCGTTGGCGGCCTTGTTCGAGTACACACGCGGGGACTGCGGCACGTATTCCGGGCCGTACAGCTCGGACGCCTGCCGGCGGGCGGCGGTGACGGCCTCGTCACTCAGCGCCGAGGAGTCGGTACGCATATAGGTGATGTAGCCGTTTTCATACAGCCGCTGTGCGATCTGCATGGTGCTCTTCGAGGAGAAACGCAGCTTGCGGCCGGCCTCCTGCTGGAGCGTGGAGGTGGTAAACGGCGCAGCGGGACGGCGCGTGTACGGCTTGGTGTCCACAGAGCGGACACGGAAGTCTGCGTTCTGCAGGCCTGCCGCCAGGGACGTTGCCAGTTCCTCGTTGAGGTGGGCCACGTTCCGGGAGGTGAGCTCACCGTTGTCGTTGAAGTCGCGGCCCGTCGCCACCTTGGCGCCGTCCACGGCGGCAAGCTTGGCCTTGAACGAGCCCGATTCCGCGCCGAACTGGCCGGTCAGGTCCCAGTAGGAGGCAGCCTTGAAGGCCATGCGTTCGCGTTCGCGGTCCACCACCATGCGGGTGACCACGGACTGCACGCGCCCGGCGGAGAGGCCGCGGGCCACCTTGCGCCACAGCACGGGCGAGATCTCGTAGCCGTAGAGGCGGTCCAGGACGCGGCGGGTTTCCTGGGCATCCACCAGGTCCTGGTCCACGTCGCGCAGGTTGCCCATGGCGCGCTGGATGGCTTCCTTGGTGATTTCGCCGAACGTCATCCGGTACACCGGGACCTTGGGCTTGAGCACTTCCAGCAGGTGCCACGCGATGGCTTCGCCCTCGCGGTCCCCATCTGTTGCGAGATAAAGTTCGTCGGCGTCCTTGAGGGCGGCCTTGAGCTCGGTGACCTTTTTCTTCTTGTCCGGGGACACCACGTAGTAGGGCTTGAAGTCGTGGTCAATGTCGACGGCGAACTTGCCCACCGAGGTCTTCTTCAGCTCTGCAGGCAGTTCGGACGGCTGCGGCAGGTCCCGGATGTGACCGATGGAGGCCTCCACGATGAAGCCCTCGCCCAGGTACTTGGCGATGGTCTTGCTCTTGGCCGGAGACTCCACGATCACGAGTTTCTTGCCGGTTTTGGCCTTGCTTGGCACGGTGCTCCTACAGAAAAAGGTTGCTGGGGCAGATGAGCCCATGTTCGCCTAGTTCACCATATTTTGGGGAATCGTGCGCATTCATGTGGAAAAGACGGGGCTCCATTGCGGGCTTACGGGGGCGTCCCGTCAGGCCGGGATCCCGGCCGGGATGAGGAAGCCGTCGCGGACCAGATTGGCAACGTCCGCGAGCAGCGCGCCCTGGAAGGACCCGGCGTCGAAGGCTTCCTCGCCGCCAAAACCCCCGCCCAGGAGGGCCTCCAAAGCGCCGGCAATCTGCCCGGCGGTAAGGTCGCCGTCGCACGCTGACACGAACCCGGCCAGCTCGGTGCTCATCAGGTTCGTGCGGCGCAGCCCGGCACCCTGCCGGAGCAGGATCACGCCTGGGTGCTCGGCGCCGGGGCGCTGGTGGCGTTCCTCGGTAACGTCGTCCGCCACCAGCAGGTGCGTGTTGCCAAGATCATGCGCAGCGAGCCAGTCACAACGGTCGACGGCGGCACCCAGGTGCGGGCCGATGGGCTGCTCGATGGGGTAGGTGAGTTCCTCGAAGCGGCTGATGGCGGCCGGCGCACCGCTGGCAGGGCGGCGCAGCCACACCATGCCGAAGCCGATCCCGGCCACATTCCTGGAGGCGAAATCCGCAAGGTAGGCCGCGTACGCCTCCCGGTAGTGCTGCCGGTCGCGGGATTCCGAGGCGTCCTGCAGCCAGGTTTCGGCGTATTGTTCCGGGCTGACTTGCTCGCGCTGGATGAACCAGGCGTCCGTGCCCGGCTGCACCCAGGACCTGGGCCGTTCGTCCCAGGCGTCATCCGCTGGGACTTCCCAGTTCCCCAGCATCTGGGCCCAGCCGCCGGTCGCCAGGATGCCGGGCAGGTCCGCCACCAGGGACGCGACAATCTCATCTCCCGGCAGGCCGCCGTCGCGGTAGGTGAACTGGTCCGCGGCATCCTCGCCCGCGCTGCGCGGGGTGATAACGAACGGCGGGTTGGAGACCACCAGCCCGAACTCCTCGCCCTCGACCGGCTCCAACAGGGAACCCAGGCGCAGGCTCACCCGGTCCTCGAGCCGGTCCGGGTCCACCGAAAGCGCCTCAGCATTCAGCAGGATGTTGAACCGCGCGTAGGCCAGGGCCCGCTCGGAGATGTCAGTGGCAGTGACATGCTGGCAGTGGTGCAGCAGGTGGAAGGCCTGGATGCCGCAGCCCGTGCCCAGGTCCAGTGCGCGCTCGGTGTGGCGGCGGATGGTGGTCTGGACCAAGGTGGTGGACGCCTGCCCGATGCCCAGGACGTGGTCGTGCCTCAGCACGCCCGCCTGCTGATGGGCGGCAAGGTCGCTGGCAACCCACAGCTCCGCTCCGCCGCTGCCGTCATCATTCTTGTCCCAGCCGTACGGCCGCAGGTCTGCCTTCGCAGTGAGCAGCGCCGAGCCGGGAACGGGCTGCACCAGCCCCAGTTCCAGGAGGCCTTCCACGCCGGTATCCGGCAGCGCAGCGTCGAGCGTTTCCCGCTCCTGTGGCTCGGCGAGGAGCCAGAGGCGGACGATGGCGGCAAGCGGCACCACGCGGCTGTCCTCCCTTACAGCCTGCTCGGCAGCGAGCAGTGCGGGAATGGTCTGGTCCCGGTTCAACGCCGCAGAGGCCGTGGGGCCCAGGAGCCGGGCAACGCCGTCGAGCGTGTAGTCCAGGCGGCGCAGGTCCGCAGCAAGCGCGGCCAGCAGGCCGGGGAGGTCGCTGCGGGGAGCGTCGGGGGTGTTGCCGGCGGTGAACTCGTAAGGGGATTTAGGCACCGCTCAAGTTTAGTCCGGCATGGCTGCGGGGTACGGTGGAGCCATGCCTTCCCGCCTTTCCCCCGTTCCGTGTGCCCGCACGGCCGCCTCGTTTGCCCCCATGGGAGGCTCGAGTGTCCGGCGCTGGCTGCGGGGGCCGGCGGCTGCCGCGGTACTCGGCCTGGCCCTGGCGGGATGTTCGCCGGTGAACTCGGTGGAAAATGCCGACGTTCCGAAGTGGCGGGCTACTGCCCTGCCATCATCTCCGGCCAACGTGGTGCTGCAGGACTCGGGGAAGATCCTCAACCGGGACCGCATCGTGCAGGAAGCCGCAAGGGTGCCCGCCGGCAGCTACACCCTCGCGGCGGTGTGCGACGGCACGGGCAAGGCATTCTTCGCCGTGTCGCTGGACGGCAAGGCCGTGGCGGAAGCCGGGGCAGCGTGCAATGGCCGGCAGGAATCCACCAGGATCACCCTTCCAGCCGCCGGACGGGTGGAAATCAGCACCTCCAGCGTGGACGCTCCGCTGCTCTACGCCTACCGGCTGGTGCCCGCGCAATAGCCCCTCCTCCGGCTCTGGCCCGCCGCCCGTTGCGGGCATAAGGTCGGACTATGCCCAGCGTGCGGAGAAACTCCGCGCCCCTTACCCGAGGGACAGCACGGGCGCCCCTGGCACCGAAGCCGGCGGCCGCCGTCGCCCTTGGACTTGTGCTTGCGGCAGGTGCGCTGGCGGCCTGTGAATATACGTACGACGACCGCGCCGGAAGCGCGCAGGATACCGCTACCGTCGCCCCGGCGCCGGCCTTCACCCGCGACCCGCTGCAGCAGGACCCGGTCAGCGACGCCGAGCTTGGCGACTGGATGTCGCGGGCACTGCCTGAGAGCACCGGTCCCGTGGTCCAGGCCGATGCCGGGCTCCTGGGCGCCGGGGAGGTACGGCATGTTTCGTCACCGGTACTTGAGACCGGAACGTACATCCTCGCCATCGCCTGCCGAAGCCAGCGCCGGGTGACCTTTACGGTACGCACCGAAACCCTCACCTTGGTGGACTTGGCCCTGCGGTGTGGCATCAACCGCGAAAACGTCATCTACCTGTCAACGGACAGCGTCCTCACGGTCCGGGTGGAGGCCAGGACTCCTGCCAACTACGCCTTCCGCGTGCGCCGGCTTTGAACGCGTCTGCTACGCCGCCGCGCAGCCGTCCGGGCAGCGGAGGGTTTCCGGGCTGGCCGCACACTCAGCGCAGTACAGCGTCAGGGTCCGGCAGCTGGGGTTGGAGCAGTTCTCGAACTTGTTGGTGGGTGCGGAGCAGCGGGCGCACGCACCGATGGTCTTGGCGTCCTCGCTGAACTCCAGGTGCATCCGCTTGTCGAAGACGTAGAGCGAGCCTTCCCAAAGTCCCTGGTCCTTGAATGCTTCGCCGTACCGGACGATGCCGCCGTCCAGCTGGTACACCTCTTTAAAGCCGCGGTTCACCATCAGGCTGGAGAGCACCTCGCAGCGGATGCCTCCGGTGCAGTAGGTGACCACCGGTTTGTCCTTCAGGGCGTCGTACTTGCCGGAGTCCAGCTCCTTGATGAAGTCATGGGTGGTGGCCACGTCCGGGACCACCGCGTCCTTGAACCGGCCAATTTGCGCTTCGAACGCGTTCCGTCCGTCGAAGAAGACCACGTCCTCGCCGTCCTGCTTCCTGGCCTCGACGAGCTCGTGCAGCTGCTCGGGCTTGAGGTGCTTCCCGCCGCCGACCACTCCGTCCGCGTCCACCTTGAGTTCTCCGGGAGCACCGAAGGAGACGATCTCGTCCCGCACCTTCACGCTAAGCCGCGGGAAGTCCTCCGCGCCGCCGTCGGACCACTTCACGTCGATGCCGCGGAAGCCGGGGTATTCCCGGGTGGTTTTGACGTACTGCTTAACAGCGCGGATTTCCCCGCCCACCGTGGCATTGATCCCGTCCTTGGAGATGAGGATGCGGCCGGTCAGGCCCAGCTTCTCGCACAGCGCGCGCTGCCAGAGCCGCACCGCTTCGGGATCGGCGATGGGGGTAAAGCCGTAAAAGAGCACAATCTTGTTCAAAGCCACGTATTTAAGGGTACCGGCTGGGCTGTCTGTCCCTGCCTGCCCCTGCCTGCCCCGCATAACCCAGCCCTGGTGCTCATCACAATTGCATAAGCACTTCCACACCCCCTGTTGCTGGCGATCGGGCTGGAATATTGTTCATCCCATGAGTCCGGAAACCCTGGTTGAAGACATCACTGGCCTGCTCGAAGTGTGGGTTGCCGGCTGGACGGGATGTCGCGGCTACCGGACCTCCACGGAGGGCCGCTTCCCCTCCGTGCTCCGGTCCGACACAAGTGGGGAGTGGGAAGTCTTCGCCTCCGAACCCACGGCGGATGAGTTCGCAGCACTGGCCGCCAGGACGGCCGAATCCCCGGCCCGCGTGCTCACCGTCCTCACCAACGACCCCTCCCGGTATGCGGACCTGGCTGCCCGGCACGGGCTGAATGTCACCTCTGACACGCAAACGATGATGATCGTGGACATGGAGACCCAGGACGCCGAGGACCCCTGGCTTTCCGACGATGAGCTGAGCCTGTCCACCTTCGAGCAGGATGGCGTCCACTATGCCGAGGTCCGTTCCGGAGATGCCCTAGCGGCGAGCGGCAGGGTGTTCGTAGTGGGTGACACCGCAGTGTTCGACAAGATCATCACCGAACCCCGGTTCCAGCGCAGGGGCCTGGGCAGCTTCATCATGCGCGCCCTGGCGGCCCAGGCCTTCGGCCACGACGTGCGGACCGGCCTCCTGCTGGCTTCGGCGGACGGGCAGAAGCTCTACTCACACCTCGGCTGGACCACGGTAGCGCGGGTCCTGATGCTCTCGGCGTCCCACGAGGGCGCGGACCTCTCGCTGAGCTGAAGCTGGCTGCCCGGTTTTTCCGTGGGCGAACCGCTGGCCGTGGGTTAGGCGCCGGATGAAAGAATGGTGGGGTGAACCCCCATGACTCCCTGATTCCTTTGCTGGGCCGCGGCCCGGACCCGGAGCAGCTTCGTCATGTCCATACCATCCCCGCGCGGGAGGCGGTCCACGCACCATGGCCTGAGTGGCTGCATCCGGACATCGCTGAGGCATACGGCTCCCTCGGCATCCGGGAGCCATACCTGCATCAGGTGGATGCGGCCAACGCAGCCCACTCGGGCCAGCACGTCGTGGTGGCCACCGGAACCGCATCCGGAAAGTCCCTGGCGTACCAGCTGCCGGCGCTGGACGCGATCCACCGGTCCGAGCTGCAGGTGCTCGCGGACCCGGGAAAAATCCACGACGACGGCGCCGTCACCCTCTACCTCTCCCCCACCAAGGCCCTGGCAGCCGACCAGTTGAACGCCATCCGTGCTCTCAAACTGCCCACCGTCCGGGCCGAAACCTACGACGGCGATACTGATCCGGCCGCGCGCCGGTGGATCCGGGACCACGCCAACTTCATCCTGGCCAACCCGGACATGCTGCACTTTGGCATCCTTCCCAACCACGCCTGGTGGGCAGGGTTTTTCCGCCGGCTGCGCTATGTAATCGTGGATGAGGCCCACAGCTACCGCGGCGTGTTCGGATCGCATGTGGCCAACCTGATGCGGCGGCTCCGCAGGATCTGCGCCTATTACGGGGCAGGAACGGCGTTCCCGGAGCCCGTGTTCATTGCGGCCTCCGCCACCGCTTCGGAGCCCGATGTCTCCTTCTCCCGCCTCATCGGCGCCCCCGTAAAGGCGGTGTCCAGCGACTGTTCGCCTCACGGGGCCACCACCGTGGCATTGTGGGAACCGGCGCTGACCGAAGTCCGGGGTGAGAACGGAGCCAAGGAGCGGCGGACCGCTGTTGCGGAGACTTCGGACCTGCTGGCCAACCTGGTGTCAGCCCGGATCCGCACCATTGCCTTCATCAAGTCCCGGCGCGGGGCCGAGACCATCTCCGCCATCACCAAACGCCTCCTTGACGAGGTGGATCCCAGCCTTCCCCAGCGGGTGGCGGCCTACCGTTCCGGATACCTGCCGGAGGAACGGCGTGCTGTGGAAAAAGCCCTGCGTTCAGGGCAGCTGCTGGGCGTTTCCAGCACATCCGCCCTGGAGCTGGGCATCGACATCTCCGGCCTTGACGCCGTCCTGGTGGCCGGCTGGCCGGGCACGCGCGCATCGCTGTTCCAGCAGATAGGCAGGGCCGGCCGCGCGGGCCAGGACGCCATTGCGGCGTTTGTGGCCAGCGACGATCCGCTGGACACGTTCCTGGTGAACCACCCCGAAGCCATCTTCGACGTATCGGTCGAGGCCACCGTCTTTGACCCTTCCAACCCTTACGTGCTCGGACCGCACCTGTGCGCGGCGGCAGCGGAACTTCCGCTGGGACCTGCCGAGCTCGACCTCTTCGGCCGAACCGCCGAAATGCTCCTGGACCGGTTGGTGGCACAGGGCTACCTCCGGCGGCGGCCCGCGGGCTGGTTCTGGACCCACTCGCAGAGCGCCGCCGCCATGGTCAATCTCCGGGCCGACGGTGGCGGGCCGGTCAGCATCGTCGATGCCGAGACCGGTTCCCTCCTGGGAACGATGGACTCGCCGCAGACCCACTACCAGGCGCACACTGGCGCGGTGTACGTCCACCAGGGCGACACCTACGTGGTGGAGGACCTGAACGAGGACGACCACTGCGTCATGGTGCGCCGGGCAAATCCCGACTACTACACCACTGCACGGGATGTGACCCAGATCGAGGTCCTGGACACCGTGCGGACCATGCAGTGGGGCGATGTCACGGTCCACTTTGGCGATGTGAAGGTCACCACGCAAGTTGTCTCCTTCCAGCGCAAAGCCCTGATTTCCAACGAGGTCCTCGGGGAGGAGCCGCTTGAGCTGGGTGCACGCGAGCTCTTCACCAAGGCGGTCTGGTTTGTGGTGGACAACCGTTCGCTGACCGGGGCCGGACTGATTGAAGCGCAGTTTCCCGGTGCCCTGCACGCAGCGGAGCACGCAGCAATCGGGCTCCTGCCCCTCGTTGCATCCAGCGACCGCTGGGACATCGGCGGGGTCTCCACTGCCCTGCACGCCGACACCGGAGTGCCCACCATCTTCGTGTACGACGGGCACCCCGGCGGGGCTGGCTTTGCCGAACGGGGATTCGACAAAGCCATGGTGTGGCTGGCAGCGACCCGCGACGCCATCAAGGCCTGCGAGTGCGAGGCTGGCTGCCCGTCCTGCGTCCAGTCGCCAAAGTGCGGAAACAAGAACAACCCGCTGGACAAGGCTGCCGCGGTGACCCTGCTGGATGTCCTGCTCAAGGACGCCACGGAAGCGGTGCCGGTGGAACAGGAAGCCCGGAACTGACTCCCGCAAGGCCGCGATTCCTATGGTGGAGGTCCGGCCCGGGCACGACCGGTGGCCGCGCCCAACAGTGAGCGCTCCGCAAGCTCGGTCCGCACCTCAATGGTTTGTCCCGCCCCCTCGGTGCAGCCGAGGACCGTTGCCGCGTGGCGGGCTGCCACCTCGGCGGCAACCGTGCAGGGCTCGCCACTGCTGATGCCGCGAAGTGCGTCCGCCGCTGCAAGCGCGGCCAGGTCTGCGGCCGATGCCGCACGGCTTGCAAGTACCGCTGACTGGGCCAGCAGCAGCATGACCGCCATTGCCGTTATGACCACAAGTGCCAGCCCTGCAGCCAGGACGGTCCCCGAACCGCGCTCACTCCTATCGTCGAACCCCCACCGCCAACGGCCGGTAGCAGGCCTGGGAACAGGGCGGTCCCGACTGGCCTGGGCCCTGCGGCACCGCCTGGTTGAAGGGCTGTTGCACCGCCTGGCCGGGCCGCCTCCGCACTGCCCCGTTAGAGCGCTGTCGCACGGACTGGCCGGGCCGCCTCCGCACTGCCCCGTTAGAGCGCTGTCGCACGGACTGGCCGGGTTACCTGCGTTACCCACAGGGCGTAGCTTGGCTTGCTCCATCATTTGAGCCCTGCGCCCTCGGTCAGGCCACCGCCAACGCCACCGCCCACTCGGGTCCCCGCTGTTTCACTGCGCGTTGTGGCACGGGCGGTGAGGGTCCAGGGGATGGCGGATCCTAAAGGTCCTGATACCCGGTCCGTCACGGTGATACTGAACCATCCGCCGTCAGCAGAGACGGATGCCGCCGCCGAGCCGCCGGCAAGCGTCCGGACTGTCCGTTCCACCGCTGCCGGGTCATCGCCTCTCGCCAAAGCCCTGGCACCGGCCCGGGCTCCCTCTTCGATACGCAGCTGCGTCATGCCCGCGGCGGCACCGGCAAGCAGCATGGCCAGCAGCGCCAGCACGGCAGGAAGTGCCACGGCAAACTCTGCCGTTACCGCACCGCGTGCGTTGACTACTGCGTTCAATGCCCTGCCTCCATGCCCACCGCCGTTCCCGCTGGCTGCTTTAGTGCCGGTGATGCGGCAACACGCGACTGCGACCCCGGACACCGGGCTGCTGACGACTCGGCTGCAGTCCACGCTGCCGGTGCTAGTTGGAAGCGGTCGGCCGGAACGAAGGAGAGTCACGGCAGGTGTTGGTGTCACGGCAGCGCCAAGGCGGTGCGAATGAGGTTGAGCAGGAAACCCCGAACTTCATCGCTGCGGAGGATGAACACAAGCAGCCCGGCAAACCCAACCGCGGCCAGGGTGGCGATGGCATACTCCGCAGTTGCCATTCCGGCTTCGGAAAACATCAGCGTTGCGGTGCGCGGGGACTTCGACGAGGCGCGGGCTGGACCGGACACGACTGGGCGGCTATCCACCGAGCGGGGACCAACAAAACCATGCCCCACTGAATTGGGGTAGAGCTCCACCACGTTGCCTGGCAGAGGGACGGACGTGGTCGGGGCTGAAACTGTTGGGGCCGATGCCTTCCTGGAAGGTGCGTCCACGAGCGGTGCAGGGCTGGAAGGGTATTGGGTGCCGCCGGAGTTACGAAGGCGGCCCTCACCTCGACCGGACTGCAGCGGCCCTGGCCGCAGTCCGGAAGCGGCGAGCGCAGAGGTCCCGGCGGAGTAGCTGGCGGAGTACTGACGACGGCGGTGGTTGGTGGACATATGGTTTCCTTTCGGTTGTTTTGCCGGTGGCTTTGCCGGCTGCCTTTGACTCTTCCCCGCGTACCTGTAGCCGGTAAGGGAAGCGGTTCGCTAAGTGGAAAAGCCGGGCATCTCTCCCTGTGTGGAGGAAGAGATGCCCACGAATGACTGCACGTGAAGCAGGCCGGAACCATCGACTCTGGTAGCCGGACGACACTGGCCTGCTGGGAGCCTGACGGCACTCGCCCGCTACGAGCCTGACGGCACCAGGGCCAGCAGCACCGGCACGACTCCAAGGCAAATGAAGGCAGGAAGCGAGCACAGGCCCAGCGGAACCACCAGCTTTACCCCAAGCGAGGCAGCACGCTTTTCCGCGGCCCGGAACCGCTCGCGGCGAAGCCTTGCGGCCTGGGCATAAAGGATCGCGGAGGACGGAGCGCCGGTGAGGGCTGCGAACGCCAGGGCATCACGGAGCTCCAGGATCCCGGTGCTGCGGACGGCGGAGCTGCGCCAGGCGGTCTCCCAGTCGGCGCCGATGGCCAGTGCCGAAACCACGGGCCGCAGCGAGTCCCGGTACTCCGGTGCCGCCGAGGCGGCCACCAGCTCGAGCGATCGCCCAATCCCGGCCCCGGCGTCGAGCATCGCTGCAACGAGTTCAAGCATCATCGCCGTATCGTTCAGGCCCCTGCCGTGACTGCTTCCGGGCCCAGCGGTGGCCTTTGCACCCGGCACTGGAGGAGCCAGGCGGCGAAGCCGTTGGCGGGAACGGTCATGGCTGGAACAGGCGAGCCAGGCGCCGGCCGCGAGCAGCAGGAAGAGCGCGAGGCCCGGGCCCAAACCCGTGCTCATGGAGTTCCTGACCCGGCGGCGGCCGCTACAAGTCGCGCGGACCAGGCCCTCCCCGCAACCGTGAGGACTGCTCCGCCCAACAGTGCCGCCAGTCCTGGAGGTGTTCCCAGCAGGGTGGCCAGTGGGTCCACCCCCAGGGCCGCACCCAGTCCAAGACCCATCAATGGAAGCCAGGTCAGTAGCCGGACGGTTGCCTTGGGCCCGGCGAGGGCTGTTTGCCGCGCCGCGTCTGCGTCATCCTCCGCTTCGAGCTGGGCCGCAAAGCGCGCCAGCACGTCGGCGAGCGGACATCCGCTGGCTTCTGCGATGTCGAAGCAGGCAGCGAGCTGGGACCAGGTCCGGGCCTCCCTGTCCCTGCCCTTGAAGGCTGTGGGCAGTGCCCGCCGGATGGCTTCGGCTACGGGAGCTCCCGTTGCGGCAGCCGCCCGCGCGGACGCGAGTACGGCAGCTGATCCCTCTGAGAGCGCCGAGCCGGCGTGGAGTGGCCCCCAATGCGGCTGCCCGTTCCCGTTGGGGACGCCGTAGACCGTCCAGAGTTCGTCCCACAGACGCCCAGGTGTTCGTCCACCCCTGAGCAGCGCCGCAAGCTGCTGCACCACCAGGGTCAGGCCGGGCTGTCTCGTCGTTTTGGCGTTTCCGCCGGCCGCCCTGGCCCACGGCAGTTTCCGAATCCTTGGAAGCGCGGGCGATTTGGGACTGCTCCTGGTTGCTGCCCGCAGCCTGGAGGCAGCATCCAGGGGCGGCTTGAGGAGCAACAGCACAGCAGCGCACAGCACCAGGGTGAAGAGAGGAGTCACAACGCGCCCTCGGGGTCCATCCCCAGCCGGGCTGCCAGCGCCGGCCATGCAGGGCCCGGAGTCCCCGATTGTCCAACGGCCGGCACCACCGTCAGTCCTTCCGGGCCGTCATTGATGAGTCCAATGCACAGGACTTCCCTTCCCCGCTGCGTCCTGCCGACGTGGATGACCACATCCAGCGCGCTGGCGGCCTGGAGCCGCACCGCCTCGGGGCCGAGCCCTGCGAGCGCGCCGAGGGCGTTGAGCCTGGCGGGTACGGCTGCTGCCGTGTTTGCGTGAATGGTGCCTCCGCCCCCGCTGTGCCCGGTGTTCATCGCGGTGAGGAGCTCACGTACTTCAGCGCCCCGGCACTCCCCCACCACCAGCCTGTCCGGGCGCATCCGCAGCGCCTGGCGAACCAGTTCCCCCAAGTCCACCGCGCCGCCGCCTTCAAGGTTTCCGTGGCGTGATTCGAGCGCGACGACGTGTGGGTGGACAGGGTTCAGTTCGGACGCGTCCTCGATCAGGACCAAACGCTCTTCCACGGAACACAGGCCGAGCAGGGTGGACAGCAGGGTCGTCTTGCCGGAGCCCGTAGCCCCGCTGATAAGGAAACTCAACCTTTGCGCGACAACCCTCTCCAGCACCGCACGCACTCCCGGCACGAACATGCCGCCGGAGCCCAGCTCCGCCATGGTGAAGACACGTTCCCTCCGGATCCGGACGCTCAGCAGCGTCCCGGACGTGGATACCGGCGGCAACACGGCATGGACACGGTAACCGCCGGCAAGCCTGACATCGACACAGGGTGAACCGTCATCGAGGCGGCGACCGCCTGCAGCCACGAGCCTGCAGGCCAGTGCCCGCAGCTGTGCCTCTCCGTCGAACAGGACGGCAACGCGTTCGATGCCCCGCCCCCGGTCCACCCAGACGGAGTCGGGAGCGTTGACGAAGATGTCTGTGACGCCGGGGTCGCGCGTCAGCTCCTGCAGCGGCCCCAGCCCATTGAGCTCGGCGCTGATCCGCTCCACGGCTGCGAGCGATCCGGCGGTACCTAACAATTTGCCCGTGGCCTGGACCGCCGCGGCCACTCGGGACGGCGTCACCGCTCCGGCCTCAGCCATCATCGACTCGCGGACGGATTCCAGCAGCCCGGAATCCACGGCCCTGCCGGTGCCGGCGGTGTCCCTGCCGCGCCCGGCGCGTCCAGCCTGGTTCGCTGCCAGGATCCGGGCGCTGCGCCGTTCCCCGAGGCCGCCCGCCCCTGGGGTCCTGCCCGTTTCCGGGGCCGACGTTATCGGAGTACCCCATGCCCGCCTCACGCCATGTCCTCCGCCTGCAGATCCTCTCCGAGCCAGTCGAGCACGGTTCCGCCGAAGTGCCGCACATTCCGCCGCTTACCCAGGTCCAAAAGCCGCCCGGATTCCATAGCCCCGGCGACAGCACGCAGTTCGGGGATACGGCCCTGCACCGGCAGCCCCACGGCCTCAGCGATCAGGGAACTGTCGAGCGCCGCGCCGGTCCGCCCCCGTACCAGGAGGGCCCCCTCCACCGGGGGAAGCTCCTGCAGCAGGCGTACGGCCGCCACCGCCGCCTTCAGCTGGGCCCGCACCACCAGCAAGATGCGGTCGCAGTCCCATGCCACTGTGTGGAGCGGCTCGGCACCGCGTCCCACGTCGACGACAACCAGTTCGTATCCCCGCCGCGCGGCGTCGAGAACCCCGGCTGCGGCAGCGGCGGCGACTGCAGCGGGCGGTTCCCGGGTGGCAGGCCAGGACAGGAAGGAAAAGCCGCCGGCGACCGGGAGGGAATCTGAGAGCTGCAGCGGGTCAATGCTTCCCCTGGCCTCGGCGAGGTCCGGCCAGCGCAGACCGGGACTCTCCTCGGCGGCAAGCGCCAGTTCCAGTCCTCCTCCCCAAGGGTCGCCGTCAACCAACAGAACCCTGGCGCCCAGCCCTGCCGCGGCCTGCGCTATCCAGATGGCGGCGGTAGTGGCCCCGGCGCCACCACAGCCGCCGATAACACCGAGGACCAGGCCGCCCGGACCCGGCGAGCGCGACCGGCTGAGATGGTCCGCCAGCCAGGCTGCGGCGTCAGGCAGCACTGCAACACGTTCGGCACCCAGAGCAGCCGCAAGATGCCAAAGGCTGTCCCCCTCGCCGTCAAGGCCCACCATGACCGCGGGCGTACTCCGCCGGGGCGGCAGTTCCCTAATGTCGCTTCCCACCAGGACGGCCGATGCAGAATCCCAGTAGGGCCCGCCCTCCACCGCGTCCTCGACGACGCGCAACTGGGCGCCGGCGGCTGCCACAATGCGCTCCACTTCGGCGCGGAGGACGCCGGAGGAGGTGACCAGCAGTACCTCGCCCGGACCCACCGCCACTGACGCACCCGGCACCGGATCGGCGAGCGATGCGTCGTGCCGGGCGGCACCATATGGCCCGGCCCCATAGTGACCGGCGCCATCCGGAAGCCATGGGGCACCACGTTCCCCCGTCCCGACGGACAAGGGATCCCCGGGCGCCAAGGGACTCCCCGGTGGTGCTGAGGCCGGATCCGTTGGCGGCCAGGAGGAAGCTCCCGTCTTTTCCTGCCCGGATGGCGCTGCGTTCAACTGGTGCCTGCTCATGGAACCACTTTGTTCCTGCACCATCGCCCAGGTAAGGGAGCACATCCTGTATGTGGACAACCCGGAACTGCGTCATCTCCAGACAGGGCACAATGGGAGCATGTACCTGCTGCTCGCCGCCCACCCCCGCGGCGCGGCCCTCCAGGAACTGACCCAGGCCGGGCATGCCCAGCCGGCCAACCCCGAACCCCAAGTGGTGGCACTCAGCGACCTCGCCGCCGTCGTCCGCGAACTCGAAGCCACGCGCCCGGGCGGCCTGCCGCCCCGCTGGATCTGGCACCGGACCCAGGACTGGTACCCGCAGCTGCTCGCCTCCGGCGTGGAAGTGGAACGCTGCTATGACCTCACACTCTGCGGCAACATCCTGGCCTTTTCCCAGTTCAGCGCCCACACGGACTACGCCAGGAACACCGACCGAACCCCGGTGGAGGATCCCGTGCTTCCCCCGAAAGCGCTGCTGCCGCCCCGTCCCCCGGCCGACCAGGGTGCACTGTTCGATGATCCCGCGACCGGCCCGCCGCCGGGCGTTGCCCTTGAGGACCTTCGGACCGAATACGCTGCCCAGCAGGGCGCACTGGCGGAGGTGGACACGGAGGATAACCGCCGTAAGCGCCTTCAGCTGCTGCTCGCGGCGGAGTCGGCTGCCGCCATGGTGGCTGCTGAGATGCAGCACGCAGGCGTTCCCTGGCGGGAGGACCTGCACGAACAGATCCTCGTCAGCCATCTCGGTCCGCGCCCGCCGGCCGGCCAGCGGCCGCAAAAGCTTGAAGCGCTGGCCGCGGAACTGCGCTCCCTGCTCCAGGCTCCCGGGCTCAACCCGGATTCGCCGCAGGACCTGATGCGTGCCCTCCACCGCAACGGGATCGAAGTGAAAAGCACCCGCAAGTGGGAGCTCAGGGAGTACACACACGCGGCTATCGAACCATTGCTGGAGTACAAGAAACTCTCCCGCCTGCACACCGCCAACGGCTGGTCCTGGCTGGACGCCTGGGTGGACGGCGGCCGGTTCCGACCGGAGTATGTGGTGGGCGGCGTGGTGTCGGGGCGTTGGGCGTCCCGGGGCGGCGGCGCGCTCCAGATCCCGCGCCAGGTCCGCGGCGCGGTGCACGCCGATCCAGGCCACAAGCTCATCGTTGCGGACGCATCGCAGCTGGAACCGCGCGTCCTGGTGGCCCTTGCCCAGGATTCCACCATGGCGGAGGCGGCTCGGGACCAGGACCTTTATGCCGGCATCGCTGCCAAGGGTTTCGGCGGCGACCGGGCCAAGGCAAAGATGGCATTGCTGGGCGCCATGTACGGGGCCACCTCGGGTGAGGCAGGTCGGCTCATGCCGCAGCTGGCGCGCACCTATCCGCGCGCCGTGGACTTCGTGGAGAGGGCAGCAAGGGCGGGCGAAGCCGGCGGGACGGTGACCACGCGGCTGGGCCGGAGCAGCCCCCCGCCTTCGGAACGGTGGTTCCTAAGCCAGCGATCGGCAACAGCGGAGGAGCAGCGCCGGGCGGAGTCCATTGCCCGGAGCCGGGGGCGCTTCACCAGGAACTTCGTGGTCCAGGGGTCGGCGGCGGATTGGGCGGCGTGCTGGCTGGCGGAATTACGACGGCGGCTGCGCACCTTGCGGACGCCAGGCACCGGTGGAGGTGGCGGTGCTGTCCTGGCTGAGCTGGTCTTCTTCCTGCACGATGAGGTGATGGTGCATGCGCCCGCGGACGGCGTCGACGCCTGCATCAGGGCGATCGAGGAGTCGGCCAGGGCTGCGAAGGAACTGTTGTTCGGTCCTATCCCTGTGGAGTTTCCGGTCAGCCTCGCCGTGGTTGACTCCTACGACCTCGCGAAATAACAGTCCCCGGCGCGTCAACAGCTTGCGTTCGAGACGCAAAGTAATCTACCCGGCGGTAGCTATGCGGGTCCGGTGACTGACGTTACAGTCGTAGCGGCGACTGAAGCAGATCGGTCCGCACGCTGATGCAATGACGCATACCAGGGAGGTCCCCGTCCATGGCGGGAAGATTTGAAATCCACCGTGCAGGCGACGAGTCGTACCGGTTGCGGCTCACCGACGCCGAGGGCAATGTGGTTGCGGTGTCGCCAACCTTTCGGTCCCTGAGCCTGCTCCGCGATGGCATCAATGCCATGCGTGAGAACGCCGCCACGGGAATCGTGGTGGACTTGCGCCAGCAGGCCTGAAACTAGACTCCCATGGGATGCAGCCGGTTCCGGTCCCACGGAACCGACCAGCCGACTTGGTCGAAGAGGCCGCTCAGCACAATGCCGGTGAAGCCCCACACCACTACGCCGTTGACGGTGAAGGCAGGACTGTCAAAGGTGCGGCCTGCCCGGTGCACGGTGGCCATGACCCGGTTGTCCGGATCCAGCAGGTCGCGGACGGGAACGCGGAAAACCTGCGCGGATTCGGCGTAGTCCACCACCCGGACCGGAGACGGGGAATGCCACCACCCGAGCACCGGCGTCACCAGGAAGTTGCTGTGTGCCAGGCCAAGCTCCTGGAGCGTGCCCAGGACCTCAACCCCGCCTGAGTCCAGTCCGGTCTCCTCCTCTGCTTCGCGGAGTGCCGCGGCCACTGCGGTTTCTCCCCTGTCGATGCCGCCGCCGGGGAACGCAACCTGCCCTGGATGCGACCCCAGGGTGTGGGCGCGTTCGAGGAGCAAAACGTCCAGGTCAGCCGGCGCCAATGGCTTGCCGGACTCCGCCGGGACGTCGTCAAGGACACCGAAAAGCATCAGGACAGCGGCCCTGCGGGCATGTGCGGCATCCACCGCGAGCGCGGCCCAGCGGGGGTGGGGAGGCCCGGCCGTTCCGGATTCCGCCCTCCTGATCAGCTCAGCCAGGTCTTCGCGTGCGCTCACGGTGTCCTCAGCTGGGAGGCCATCCGGATTTCCGCGGCCCGGTGTTCCTCTGCCAGGTACTGCGCCAGCAATTCCTCGCTGCCGGGCGCAAGTTCGTATTTGAGGAGCTTGGCTGCTTTGTCGGGATCAGTCTCGCCCAGCCCGTAACTGGGGCACCAGTTGGCGACGGGGCAGGCACCGCAGGCGGGCCTGCGGGCATGGCAGACGCGGCGGCCATGGAAGATGACCCGGTGGGACAGCATGGTCCAGTCCTTGCGCTCGAACAGTTCGGCCACGTCCTGTTCAATCTGCACGGGGTCCTCGGACTGGGTCCACCCGAACCGCTTGGCGAGGCGGGCGAAGTGCGTGTCAACCGAGATCCCCGGAACACCAAAGGCGTTCGCGAGCACCACATTGGCCGTTTTCCGCCCCACCCCCGGCAGCGTGACCAGGTCCTCCCTCCGGCCCGGGACCTCGCCGTCAAAGTCGTCCACCAGGCGGGTACACAGGGCAAGGACATTCCTTGCTTTCGCGCGGAAGAACCCGGTGGGCTTGAGGATCGTTTCAAGCTCGGCAGGATCCGCCTCGGCCAGCGAACGCGCGTTGGGGTAGCGCGCGAACAGCACTTTGGTGACCTGATTGACCGTGACGTCGGTTGTCTGGGCGGACAGGACGGTAGCCACCAGCAGTTCGAACGGGTTCCTGAAGTCGAGTTCCGCGTGGGCGTAAGGGTATTTCTCGGCCAGGGCCCGGTGGATGCGCCGTGCCCGCCGCTTCAGTGCCAGGACTGATTCGGACGAGACCACCGGCATCCCGGCGGCCTGGCCGGCTTTGGTGCGGACCCCGGCCACCGGCGTCAGCCGCGCTCGATGTTGCTGAGGTCGCGCAGGACGCCCAGCCGCCCGTCGGTGTGCTGGACCAGGAACTCGTGGCCGCGGTCCTCGAGTGCCAGCACCCAGCCGCCGGGTTCGATCACGAAGGCAGGGGCGCCAGTGCGGGGATCGAAGGCTGTGCGGTGCTGCGCAACCGCAAACCAGAAGGCCTCGTGGATCGGCTGGCCGTCATTTTCGTCATGGCGGCTGGCCGGGTCCACGGTTGCGCCGATGGGCTGCTCGGCGCGGACCTGCTGATGGACGGCGGTGGCGGCCGGCGGCTCGTAGGCCGCTTGCGGAGCATTGGCTGCGGGGACGTCTGCGTACTGGGTCTCCTCGGCGGCCGGCGCAGAGGCAGGGCGGACGACGTCCGCTGCCTGGGTGGGCGGACCGGCTTCCACTTCAGGGATCCGGTCGGAGACTTCCGGGGCGGTTGAGACGGGCGTCGGGGAGGCAGCGCCTTCAGCGCTGGCAGGTGCCGCGCCGGCGGCTGCGGCGCCGGAAGTGGCCGCGCCGGCATCCGGGGTGGAAGCCGGGGTGCTGCTGCTCCCGGCACCGGCAGCCGCAGCGGCCGATCCTCCTGCTGTGGCAACGGGGACTGCAGCGGTGGCAGGCGTGTGGTTTGACCGGACAGGCTCAGGACCGGCCGGCTGGGCAGAGGGCACCGGCTGGTTAACGGACCCGGGCTGGGCGGAGGAACCGGGCTGGACGGCGGAAGAGCCTGCACCCGCCCCGCCGAAGATGCCGGCGCCCTTAAGGCCGCCCTTTGACTGGCTGGGGCCGACTTCCGGCTTGGGTGCTTTGGGGGCGCGCGGCTTGCGTACCGGGACCGCGGCTTCGCGTGCCACGAGGTGCGCCGGTGCCTCGGGCCGGTCCTTGAAGTCGCCCGAGAGGTACGGCAGGAAGCGGCCCAGCACCGTGGCGGCGAAGAGGACGAGCGAACCGATCAGTCCCACCAACAGGCTGGCCACGTAGCCGCCGGCAACCGACAGGAAGAAGAAGGCAACCGCGAAGGAGGCCACCACGGACGCGAACTGGTCGATCGAGAGCGAACCAACCCGGATTTTCGTGGCAGGGGCCAGGCGGCGGGCGGCAAAGAGGGCACTGGTGATCAGCGGCAGGATGATGCCCAATCCCAGGAAGAACAGGTTGTTCAGGTTCCACAGGTTGTACCGGGTACCGAACAGGGGCAGCAGGGACGCCACAAAGAGGATCAGGGTACCGGCGAAGACGGCCAGGTCGCGCACGGTGAACGGACCGAGCACGGCCTGGTTGGCCTGGGGATCCAGCTTTCCGGCACCGGCCTTTTGTCCTGCAGCCGGTCCCTTGGCGGCACCGCCGGCAGCAGCTGGCTGCCCCGGTCCCCCGGCCGTTGTTCCGGAGCCTCCGGGCCCCGCATCGGTGTCCGGGGCCCTTCGCTGGCCGAAGCTCTGCTGGTTCATTCTGCTCTCCTTAGCGTGGCGGCACCGGGTCCTTGAGGCCCCGAAAACTGTGCCGTCTTGACATGCGGTTCCGGCCCGGCGCTGCGCGATCAGCACGTTGCCGGAGTGGTCCGAAGTGAAGTCACAATTCCATCTCAGCCTAGTCAACAGCCAAGCTGATCACTAGCTGAGGCGAGCCTTCGGGAGCGCCGCCGGAGCGATCAAGACGCCATTCACCGCTTAAAAAATGCCGCTCGCTGGCACTTCTGTGACGGGGCGCACAGAGGATGGGCGGCAAGCACTAGGCTTGGTTTCGGAACAGCTCTTTGCGGTATGTCCGTCCCGGCTGGAGCCCAGCGCCGTGCGAGCGGCGGGCCCTGCGGTGGCGGTATCCCGCGCGGCAAAGATCGATGAATGATGAGGTTCACATGTCCCAGGACACTCCCAGCTCCACCGCCACCGTTCCGTCCGGTTCCGACCAGCCGGCAGGCCAGCAGGGCCACCAGGGCGACGCCTTCGAAAACCTGCTGAGCGAGACGCGGGCCTTCCCGCCCAGCCCGGAATTCGCAGCGGACGCCGTTGTCACCGCAGCAGAGTACGACGAAGCCAGTACTGACCGGCCCGCCTTCTGGGCCAAGAAGGCACGGGAGCTGCTGACCTGGAGCAAGGACTTCACCCAGGCACTGGACTGGTCCGATCCACCGTTCGCCAAGTGGTTTGTCGGCGGTGAGCTTAACGCCGCCTACAACGCCCTGGACCGGCACGTCGAAGCCGGCAAAGGCGACCGGGTTGCCATCTACTTCGAGGGCGAGCCCGGGGACACCCGGACGTATACCTACGCGCAGCTGACTGAAGAGGTGAAGAAGGCAGCAAACGCCTTCGAATCCCTGGGCGTGGCCAAGGGCGACCGGGTGGCGGTATACCTTCCCATGATCCCGGAGGCCGTCATCACGCTGCTGGCCTGCGCCCGGATCGGCGCGGTCCACTCGGTGGTGTTCGGCGGTTTCTCCGCCGAGGCCCTGCGTTCCCGGATCGACGACGCCGAGGCCAAGCTCGTTGTCACCGCAGACGGCACCTACCGCCGTGGCAAGCCGAGCCCGCTGAAGTCGGCCGTGGATGACGCCCTGGCGCACGATGGCCACACGGTGCAGAACGTGGTGGTGGTCAAGCGCAACGGCCAGGACGTGGATTGGAAGGAAGGCCGGGACCACTGGTGGGCCGACACCGTGGAGACCGCGTCCGCCGAGCACAGCGCCGTGGGCCATGACTCCGAGCACCCGCTGTACATCCTTTACACCTCCGGTACCACCGGCAAACCCAAGGGCATCCTGCACACCACCGGCGGCTACCTCACGCAGACCGCCTACACCCACAGGGCGGTCTTTGACCTGCACCCGGAAACGGACGTGTACTGGTGCACGGCCGACGTCGGCTGGGTCACCGGGCACTCCTACGTCGCCTATGCGCCGCTCATCAACGGCGCCACCCAGGTGATGTACGAAGGCACCCCGGACTCCCCGCACCAGGGCCGCTGGTGGGAGATCGTGGAAAAGTACAAGGTCTCCATCCTCTACACCGCCCCCACCGCCATCCGCACCTTCATGAAGTGGGGCTCGGAGATTCCGGCGAAGTATGATCTCTCCTCGCTCCGCGTGCTGGGCTCGGTGGGCGAACCGATCAACCCCGAGGCCTGGATGTGGTACCGCAAGGTCATCGGCGGCGACAAAGCCCCCATCGTGGACACCTGGTGGCAGACCGAAACCGGCGCCCAGATGATCGCCCCGCTGCCCGGCGTCACGGCCACCAAGCCCGGATCGGCGCAGGTGCCGTTGCCCGGCATCGCCGTGGACGTGGTCGACGAAATGGGCGAATCGGTCCCCAACGGGCACGGCGGCTTCCTGGTGATCCGGGAGCCGTGGCCCTCCATGCTCCGCGGCATCTGGGGCGACCCGGAGCGGTTCAAGGACACCTACTGGTCGCGGTTCGAGAACATGTACTTTGCCGGGGACGGTGCCAAGAAGGACGAGGACGGCGACATCTGGCTGCTCGGGCGCGTGGACGACGTCATGAACGTCTCCGGGCACCGGCTCTCCACCACTGAGATCGAATCGGCACTGGTGAGCCACCCCGCCGTGGCGGAGGCCGCCGTCGTGGGTGCCACGGACGAAACCACCGGCCAGGCCGTCGTCGCGTTCGTCATCCTCCGCGGTGACGCCGTGAACAACGGCGACGCCACCGTCCTGGAACTGCGCAACCATGTGGGGAAGGAGATCGGACCCATCGCCAAGCCCAAGAACATCCTGGTGGTGCCCGAACTGCCCAAGACCCGCTCCGGGAAGATCATGCGCCGCCTCCTCAAGGACGTCGCAGAGGGCCGCGACCCGGGTGACGCCACTACCCTGTCCGACCCGACGATCATGCAGCAGATCGCCCAGTCGCTCAGAAAGTAACACAGGCTTAGTACCTGTCCACCATGCTGCAGGATGGCCCTGCTTCCCTGCTATTACAGGGAAGCAGGGCCATTTCGGTGTTGTGACGATTCAAATGGCATCGACACCCAAAGTGTTATTTACCGTTGTTCCATGTTCTGTTTTGCGAAGTTATAGTCGGAGCTAATGTGAGGTGCCTCACATGCGGCTAGAACTCAAGGGAGAGACCATGGCTTCACAGTTTGATGCGTCGGCAACTGCTTTCCCCAGCAGGCGGACCATCCTCAAGACCGTCGGTGTTGGCGCAATGGGCCTGGCCGGCATCCCGTTCCTCGCGGCCTGCACCGGCGGAAGCGCTCCGTCCGGCACAGGTTCCGACTCTTCCGGCCTCACGTTCGGTTCAGGTTCCTCGGACGACGTCCCCAAGCGGGCGTACCAGGCGGTCACCGATGCCTTCACAGCCAAGACCGGCAAAAAGGTCACCACCAACGTGGTGCCCCACAACGACTTCCAGAACAAGATCAATTCCTACCTGCAGGGCTCTCCCGACGACGCCTTCACCTGGTTCGCCGGCTACCGGATGCAGTACTACGCGGGCAAGGGCCTCCTCGCACCCATTGATGATGTCTGGCAGACCATTGGCGGCAACTACTCCGATGCCCTGAAGAAGGCATCCACGGGGCCGGACGGCAAGATGTACTTCGTCCCCAACTACAACTACCCATGGGGCTTCTTCTACCGGAAGAGCCTGTGGGCGGAGAAGGGGTACCAGGTGCCGGCCACCTTTGATGCGCTCAAGGCCCTGGCAACGAAAATGCAGGCAGACGGCATCATTCCCATCGGTTTTGCCGACAAGGACGGTTGGCCCGCCATGGGCACCTTCGACTACATCAATATGCGGCTCAACGGCTACCAGTTCCATGTGGACCTCTGCGCACACAAGGAATCCTGGGACCAGCAGAAAGTAACGTCCGTCTTCGACACCTGGAAGGCGCTACTGCCCTTCCAGGATCCCGCCGCCCTCGGCCAAACATGGCAGGACGCGGCCAAGGCGCTGGAAGCCAAGAAGACCGGCATGTACCTGCTGGGCTCCTTCGTCACCCAGCAGTTCACCGACCCGGCGGTGCTGTCGGACATCGACTTCTTCCCCTTCCCGGAGATCGCCATGGAGGGCCGGGACGCAGTCGAAGCCCCCATTGACGGCCTGCTGCTGTCCAAGAAAGGCGGGGACAACAAGGCGGCCCGCGACTTCATGGCATTCATGGGCACGCCCGAGGCCCAGGACGCCTATGCCAAGGTCGATAACTCGAACATCGCCACCGCAAAGGGTGCAGACACCTCGAAGTTCACACCCCTCAACAAGACATGCGCAGACACCATCAAGAACGCCAAATACATCAGCCAGTTCTTCGACCGCGACGCGTTGCCGGCCATGGCCAACAACGTGATGATCCCGGCGCTGCAGAGCTTCATCAAGGACGGCAGCGTGGACGTCAAGAACCTTGAGGCCCAGGCCAAGAACCTCTACGCAGCGCAGTAGCCCCGCCAAAGGAAGGACGACGGCGGCACGGGGCTCCCGCCGTCGTCCTGCCTCCTGCATCCAACAGCAAGGAAAGACACGCCATGAGCAGCACCGCACGAGAACTGATTCCGCCGGAGGCGCGGGAGCCGGCCGCACCTGTCCGCCGGGCCAAAGGCGGCCGCGTCCGCCGCCTGTCCGGACGCGACAAAGTGGTCCTGTCCCTGATGGTGGGCATCCCCACGCTGATCGAACTGGCGATGGTTTGGCTGCCCATGCTGATGTCGGTGGGGCTCAGCTTCACCCGGTGGAACGGCCTGGACCTTGCGGACATCCGCCCGGCGGGCACCGCAAACTACCAGTTCATCGCCCAGGACTACCCCCCGTTCTGGCCGGCTGTTCAACACAACATGCTGTGGCTGCTGTTTTTGGCCCTCATCGCCACGCCCCTGGGCCTGCTGCTCGCGGTGCTGCTGGACCAGAACATCCGCGGAAGCAAGATCTACCAAAGCATCTTCTTCGCACCCGTCATGCTGTCGCTAGCCCTGATCGGCATCATCTGGCAGCTCTTCTACCAGCGGGACAACGGCCTGCTCAACTTCCTCCTGGGCACTGCCGGCACGCCGCAGGCCGTTGACTGGTTCGGCGATTCGTCGGTCAATATCTGGGCGGCCATGATTGCGGCCACGTGGCGCCACGCCGGCTACGTCATGTTGCTCTACCTGGCAGGCCTGAAGGGCGTGGACCCCAGCCTCAAGGAGGCCGCAGCCATTGACGGCGCCTCCGCCGTGCAGACCTTCTTCCGGGTGGTTTTCCCGGCCATGCGGCCCATCAACATCGTGATTGTCGTGATCACCATCATCGAGTCCCTCCGCGCCTTCGACGTCGTCTATGTGATCAACCGCGGCACCAACGGCCTGGAAATGCTCAGCGCCCTGGTGATCCAGAACCTCGTGGGCGAAGGCCAGGTGATCGGCGTCGGCTCCGCCCTCGCTGTGGTGCTGCTGGTCATTTCACTCGTTCCCATCGTCTTCTACCTCAGCCGCACTTTTGGCAAGGAGAACCAAGCATGAGCATCGCCACAGCCCGCGCCAACGGGTCTTCCGCAGAAGCCACCGGCCGGTCCGGAAGCCGCCCCAAGCGCCATTACGGGACGCACATCTTCCTGGTGGTGATGGCCGCCGTCTGGCTGGTTCCCTTGGGCTGGTCCGTCTTCACCGCACTGCGGCCGGTGGCGTCCACCAACGAGCACGGATATTTCAGCGTTGCCGGCGAGTTCAACTTCGACAACTTCGTCCAGGCCTGGACGCAGGGAGGTTTTGCCACCTACTTCTGGAATTCCGTCATCATCACCGTGCCTGCGGTCCTGCTGACCCTGTTCCTCGCCTCGCTCATGGCCTTCGCCGTCAGCCGCGTCAGCTGGAAATTCAACATCACCCTGCTGATCATGTTCACCGCGGGAAACCTGCTGCCCCCACAGGTTCTCGCTGCGCCCCTGTTCGAGATGGCCAAGCACTTCCAGGTGCCCTACTCCTTCAGCGATTCCGGCAACATGCTCAACACCTACATCATCGTCATCGCGGTGGACACGGCGTTCCAGATGGGGTTCTGCACCTTCGTGCTCTCGAATTACATGAAGGCCCTTTCCGCCGACCTCACCGAGGCGGCATTGGTGGACGGTGCCAGCATCTGGCGGCAGTACCGCGAGATCATCCTGCCGCTGTGCCGCCCGGCGTTCGCCGCGCTGGGCACCCTGGAAGTCATCTTCATCTACAACGACTACTTCTGGCCCCTCCTGTTCATCCAGAGCGGCAACCGGCTCCCCATCACCACCGCCATCAACAACCTGCAGGGCCAGTTCCTGAACAACTACAACCTCCTGGCGGCAGGAGCGGTGATCACCGTTATCCCCACGTTGATCATCTACCTGCTCCTCCAGCGGCAGTTTGTTGCGGGGCTGACTCTCGGTTCCAGCAAGGGATAGACCATTATGGAACAAGACGGAACATAGCTTTCCGGCTCGAGCAGCACGAAAGGACCCCCATGCTCCCTGCCGCACGCCACCAGGCCATCGTGGACGTTGTCCGGCGCGAACGGGTTGTCCGTGTCTCGGACCTGGCCCAGCAGCTGGGTGTTTCACTGATGACCGTCCGCCGGGACATCGAGTTGCTGGAAGAAGGCGGGAAGCTGGAGCGCATCCACGGCGGGGCCAAGCTTCCCGGCGATGCCAGCACCCATGAACCCGGGTTTGAACTGAAGTCCACGCAGTTGACGCTGGAAAAGCGCGCCATAGCCGTAGAGGCAGCCGCTTTGGTCCAGGAAGGGATGGCTGTTGGCCTAAGTGCCGGAACCACTACATGGGCGCTCGCCAAGGAACTGGTCGATGGCCCCCGGATCACCGTGGTGACCAACTCGGTGAGGATCGCAGACCTCTTCCACCACGCTGCTTCCTCCGGCTCAGCCCGCCAGCCGTCAACCGTCATTCTCGTGGGCGGCGAGCGCACGCCGTCGGACGCCCTGGTGGGCCCAATCGCAACGGGCGCACTCAAGCAACTGCACCTGGATGTCCTGTTCCTGGGCGTCCACGGGATGGATGCCGATGCCGGGTTCACCACGCCCAACCTGCTGGAGGCCGAAACGGACCGTGCGTTCGTGGCGGCTGCGCGGAAAACAGTGGTGCTGGCTGACCACACCAAGTGGGGCATGCTGGGGATCAGCTCCATCGCCGCCTTGGATGACGTGGACGAGGTCATCAGCGACGTCGGGCTCAGCACCGAGGCGCGCCGGGTACTCGGCGAACGGGCCAAACTGCGGGTGGTCCCTGCCTAGGGCTTCTTCACGGCTTCGCTTGATCTGAGCCGCCATCCCACCCCGGAATCAAAGGTCCCGGAACGGGGCGTGCCCGCGATGTCCACAGTGAGCTGTCCGAACGACGACAGGGCATCGGAGGTTGGGAACCAGCGCCGGCCGGCGGGCACGAGAATGAGGAGCCCGTCATGGTTCCCCATCGCATGGAAGCTTTGCCCGTCGCCGGCGAAAGACTGAATCCCGAACGCATCCCCTATCTCCTGTATGGAGCGTGCGACATCCGGCACGGCAAGCCCTACTTCGCTGATACATAAGAGGCTTGCGCCGGAAAACGGCGCGGAGGAAGCGTTGTCCAACTGCTGCCGGGAGATTAATTCCAAAATCATCCGGTCCGGGCCTTCGAAGTAGACCGACTCCGATTCCCAGGGCTCCCCCAGCTGAAACTCGTCATTTCCATTGAGGCTTATGACCCTGGTTCTGCCAGACAGCCAGCGCTTCCCGTCTGCCAACTGGTTGGCCGGAATGGTGAAAGCCAGATGGTTGCTGCCTTCAGAGGCATTGCCTTCGAAGAACTCAAGCAGGCTGGAGCCAACCTCGACGACCACCGTTTCCTTGGATTGCCGGACCGGAAGACCAAGAACGTCACGGTAGAAAACTGCGCTGCCTTCAAGATCAGGGGAAGGCATCCGAATGCTTTTGAGATGCATTGTTTCTCGCTCCTGTTATTCAGTGCTGACGCACATTTGACCTTCCCGGCCCAAATTCGCGGCTGTTCAGCTCCACTGCAGTTCTGGCGCGATGGATAGTACTGGGGCAATCACTCTCGGCCGGACAGGCGTTTGGCGGCATGGTGGTTCTCGCGTCCCTTGGTTTCATCCTGTTCCGGAACCAGAGCGGGGATGCGCCCCGAAAGGTCAGGCAGAACCGCGCCACTGGATCGCTGTCTCAAGGACCCGCGGCGTGCCCGGAAGCCCCTTGAGCTGGGCAAGGACGAGCTCAGCAGCGGCGCTCCCCAGCAGATCCGCGGGCTGGCGGACTGTGGAGAGCTGCGGGCGGCAGCGCAGGGCCCAACTGCTGTCATCGAAACCGACAACGCCCACATCTTCGGGCACCCTTCGGCCGGCCTCCTGCAGCGCGGTCATTGCGCCCGCAGCCACGGCATCGGAGGCGGCGAAGACTCCATCGATGTCCGGCGCCCGCCGCAGCAACTCCTGCATTCCATCGAAGCCTGCGGCATAGGTGTACAGGGGATACTCAACAACCAGGTCGGGATTGAAGCGTCCGCCCAGTGCAGCGCGAAAGCCTGCCACGCGGTCCTTCCCGGAATCGCGGTCCAATGCGCTGGCGATCATACCTACCTGTTTGCGCCCAGTTTCGAGCAACCTTCCGGTGATGTTGCGGGCGGCCTCCACATTGTCGATGGCGGCGTAGGGCAACTCGGGAGTCCCCTCCGGATGCCCCACAAAAGCGGCCGGCAAGCCGATCTCCGCCACGGCCGCCGCAATCGGATCGGAGGCGCGGGCCGAGATGATGACGGCACCATCAACCAGGCCGCCCCGCAGGTAATCAGCCACCCGGCGGCTGTCACGGTCCGAGTCAATGATCAGCGAAACCAGTTGATAGTCAGCCTTGGACAGGACCTCGTTGGCCCCCAGCAGGATGGAGCCGATGTTCGGATCTTCAAACAACAGCGAGTGTGGTTCGTGGATGATCAGCCCGATGGCCCGGGACTCCTGGGTAACCAGGTTCCGGGCGGCGCTGTTCCGGACGTACCCAACCCGGGCAATGGCTTCCTCCACCGCCTGCCTGGCCTCGTCCGACACATATTTTTCCCCGTTCATAACACGTGAAACGGTCCCCCTGGAAAGCCCGGCAGCGTCCGCCACATCGTTGATGGTGGCGCGGCGGGCACGGGTGCGTGTCAGCGACATATTTGTACTGTAGCCGAGTCTGCAGGAAGGGATGTCCTGCCGCACGCATTGACACCCCTCGCGCCGATGCGTACTCTGGGAACGTTCCCAGATGATCTACATCACTCACTGCATTGCTTTTCTGGGAACGTTCACAGAAATCGTTGAGACAACAGCGTCCAGGAGTCCGGGTCTGCCCCGGTCTTGCACGTCTGCTGCAAGCCGAAGGAGCAGGGTTGAGCCCCACCAGAACGCCGGTTGCCGGGCTGTCCCCGAGCGGACAACTCGTTTACGGCTGCGACTACAACCCCGAGCAGTGGGACAACACCGTGTGGCAGGAAGACGTCCGCCTCATGAAACAGGCCGGCGTAAATCTCGTCGCCGTCAATATTTTTGGCTGGGCAGAACTGGAATCAACCCAGGGCATCTTTACGTTCGACCGCCTTGACGAGATCCTGGACCTGCTCCACGCCAACGGCATTGGCGTCAACCTGGGGACGGGAACATCCTCCACACCGGCCTGGCTCACAGCGCTTCACCCGGACATCCTCCCCCAGTCGGCATCCGGAACCCGCGCCTGGCCCGGCGGGCGCCAGGCCTGGTGCCCCAGTTCCCCGCACTACCGCGAATACGCCCTCCGGCTGGTCACCGAGGTGGTGCGCAGGTACGGCGCCCATCCGGCCGTCAGGCTGTGGCACGTCTCCAACGAACTCGGTTGCCACAACGCACTGTGCTACTGCGACGTCTCCGCCGAGGCTTTCCGCGGCTGGCTGGTCACCCGGTACGGGACCCTCGAGTCGCTCAACAGCGCCTGGGGCACCGCCTTCTGGTCACAGCGGTACTCGGACTGGAGCCAAATCCTGCCGCCCCGCACCACTGTTTCCACCAGCAACCCGACCCAGGTACTGGACTTCCACCGCTTCAGCTCGGATGAACTGCTGGGTTACTACCAGTCCGAAGCCGAGGTCCTGAGGCGGCACAGCGACGTTCCCGTCACCACCAATTTCATGGTCGCCGCCCACATCCGCAACCAGGATTACTGGTCATGGGCACCGCATATGGACGTCATTGCCAATGACCATTACCTCGACCACCGGCTTGAAGACCCCACCATCGAACTGGCCTTTGCCGCCGACGCAACCAGGGGCCTCGCCCAGGGCCGGCCGTGGTTGCTCATGGAGCACTCAACGTCGGCCGTGAACTGGCAGCCCCGCAACATTGCCAAAAACCCTGGCGAGATGCTCCGCAACTCACTTGCCCACCTGGCCCGCGGCGCCGATGGGCTTTGCTTCTTCCAGTGGCGCGCTTCAGTCCAGGGCAGTGAAAAGTTCCACTCCGCAATGCTTCCCCACGCAGGAACGGATTCCCGGATCTGGAAGGAGGTGGTGGAACTCGGCGGCATACTGGAGCAGCTTGCCGAGGTAGCCGGTTCGACAGTCACGGCGGAGGCGGCCCTAATGTTCAGCTGGGAAGCGTGGTGGGCCTACGACCAGGAGTCCCACCCATCTTCAGACGTTCGGTACCTGGACCAAGTGCACGCGATGTACAAGGCACTGTGGGACGCGGGCATCACGGTAGACATCGTGGCCCCCGGCGCCGACATTTCCGGCTACAAACTCGTGGTGGTGCCCGGCTTGTACCTCGTCCGGGACAAGGAGTCAGCAGCGCTTGCGCACTACGTCAGCAGCGGCGGCCATGCCATCGTTACCTATTTCAGCGGCATTGTGGACGAAAACGAAAAGGTGTTGGCCGGCGGCTATCCCGGCGCCTTCCGGCAACTGCTCGGCATCCGGACGGAGGAATTCATCCCCCTGGCCCCGGGACAGGCCAGGACCCTCGACAACGGTGCTGATGCCTCCCTGTGGACCGAAGCGTTGCGGCTGGAGGGAGCGGAGGCAATAGCCTCCTTCACCGATGGGCCCCTCGCCGGCACGGCCGCCGTCACCCGCAACCAGCACGGGTCCGGAACGGCGTGGTACCTGGCGACGGCGCTGGACCAGGCAGCACTTCGCCACACCGTGTCCGAGGCTGCTGCCGGCGCTGGAGTGGTTGCCTATGAGTCAGCCCCAGGGCTTGAAGTCGTGGTCCGGGCAGGCCTTGACCACGACTACACCTTCCTGATCAACCACACCGAAGAAGAGCACAAGTACGCGGCCCGCGGCCACGAACTGATCGCCGGCGAAGAAGTCGCCACCGCCGTCGCCATTCCTGCGGGCGCCGTGAGGGTTGTCCGCACCGCCACATCAGCTCCCCCGACTACTGGCAAGAACACCGGCCAGAAAGATGATGAACGTGACTAGACCCATTACCGCGCCGGCAACGGCCACCGGAGTGCCGATGCCCCGGAAGTCCAAAACCACAGGCGCCCAGCGCCGCGCCGTCCTCCTGTTCGTTGCGCCATTCGGCGTCCTTTTCCTTGCCTTCTATGCGGTTCCGATCATTTTTGCCGTGGTGCAGTCGCTGCTCACCGTTGAACGCAAGGGAACATTCGGACCTCCCCAGCAGGTCTTCGGCGGGCTGGTCCAATACCAGCAGGTGTTCCAGAACAGTGAATTCTGGGAGTCTGTGGGGCGGGTACTGCTCTTCGGAGTGGTCCAGGTGCCCGTCATGCTTGGCCTTGCACTCCTCTTCGCCCTGCTGCTCGACTCGCCCCTCCTGAAGGGGACGAAGTTCTTCCGGCTGGCGTTTTTCGCCCCTTATGCCGTCCCCGGCGTCATCGCAGCGATCATGTGGGGCTTCCTCTATTCGCCGTCGCTTTCCCCTTTTGATGCCGTTACCTCGCAGGTCAACTTCCTCTCGGCAGACCTGGTCCTGTGGGCAGTGGCAAATATTGTGACCTGGGTATACGTCGGCTACAACATGCTGATCATCTACTCGTCCCTGCTGGCAATCCCAACGGAGATCTACGAAGCGGCCCGGCTGGACGGTGCCAGCAACTTCCAGATCGCCTGGCGCATCAAGATTCCCCTCGTGGTGCCGGCCATCATCCTCACCGGCGTGTTTTCCATCATCGGAACGCTCCAGCTCCTGGCGGAACCGCAGACCCTGCGCAGTTTCAGCACGGCCATCAGCAGCACCTTCACTCCCAACCTCGCCGTTTACACAACAGCATCAGTCCCGAACTACAGCCTGGCTGCAGCATTCTCGGTGGTGCTTGCGTTGGCAACATTCGTTCTTTCCTTCGTCTTCCTCAAGGCAACCCAGCGGAAGGTTTCCCAGTGAGCGCAGCAACGGCCATGACCACAAAAAAGCCGGCCACCACGGCAACCACACCCCGGGGACCCCGGCAAAGCATCATGTCCCGGGGAGCGGCCATGCTCATCATGGGCGTCTTCACGCTCTACTTTCTGACCCCCATCTGGTGGCTGCTGGTCTCCTCCTCCAAGACCGGCGGGGACATCACAGGCACCGCACCGCTGTGGTTCACCGCGGACTCCATCCCCACCTTCTTCGCCAACCTGGGCAACCTGTTCACCTACAGCGACGGCGTGTTCGGGCGCTGGCTGGCCAACAGCGCCCTCTACGCGGGGCTGGGCGCCCTGGTTGGTACCGTCATTGCCGCCATGTGCGGCTATGCCCTGGCCAAGTATGAGTTCCGTGGCCGTGAGGCCATCTTCAACGTCGTGCTCAGCGGGGTGCTGGTGCCCGCAACTGCACTCGCCCTCCCGCTGTTCCTGATCTTCAGCCAGGTGAAACTGACCAATACCCTTTGGGCAGTGTTCCTGCCCAGCCTGGTCAGCCCCTTCGGCGTCTACCTTGCCCGGATCTACGCGGCGGCAAGCGTCCCCACGGAGCTGCTGGAGGCTGCACGCCTCGATGGTTCATCTGAGGCCAGGACCTTCTTCACGGTTTCCACCCGCCTTATGGCTCCTGCCCTGGTGACCATCTTCCTGTTCCAGTTCGTAGCCATCTGGAACAACTTCTTCCTGCCCCTCATCATGCTGCGGGACCAGACACTGTTTCCGGTCACGCTGGGCCTGTATGCGTGGAACAGCCAGATCAGCCAGATTCCGGAGCTCCGGGTCCTGGTGATCGTCGGCGCCCTGGTGTCGATCCTCCCGCTGATCGCAACGTTCCTCGGGCTGCAGCGCTTCTGGAGCAGCGGCCTGGGCGCTGGAAGCGTCAAATAGCCCACAAAATTTTCCCCCCACAACCCGTCCCGCGGCCCACTGCCCCGGTACACCCACCCCACTAATAAGGAATAGAAATGCGCGTGCGTTACGGAAAAGCCACTGCCGCCTTTGCCATAGTCTCGGCGCTGTCCCTTGCGGGCTGCTCAAGCGGCGAAAGCACCTCTGCTGCCCAGGACACCACCTCCTGCAAGCCCTCCTCCGGACCGGTTGAGTTGTCCTTCACCACCTGGGTGCCTGGCATGGACAAGGTGGTGGACCTCTGGAACAAGGACCATCCTGACATCAAGGTAAAGGTCCAGACCGGGCCCAACGGCAACTCGGGCACCTACCAAAACTTCTTCAACCAGCTACAGGCGGGCAACGCCCCCGACCTGGGGCAGATCGAATACGACGCACTCCCCAACTTCCGTGTGCAGGACGGACTGGCGAACATCGCCGGCTGCGAGGGAGTGGCAGAAGCCAAGGACAAGTTCGTGGACTGGACCTGGGGCCAGGTCACCTTCAACGAGGACAAGGCCGTCTATGCCATCCCGCAGGACAGCGGTCCGATGGCGATGTTCTACCGGGCGGACCTCTTCAAGGAGGCGGGCATCAAGGTCCCCACCACCTGGGACGAATACGCTGCGGCAGCTGAGCAGATCAAGGCCCGCGGCTCCTACATCACCAACTTCCCCCGCAGCGACGTCAACTGGTTTGCCGGCAACGTATGGCAGGCGGGCGGACAGTGGTTCTCCAACACCGATGACAAGTGGGAGGTAAACCTGACCGGCAAGGAGTCCGCGAAGGTGGCCAACTACTGGCAGAAGCTGCTCGAAAAGGGCGAGGTATCCACGCTTCCCTCCTTCTCCGATGAGTGGAACGCCTCCTTCAACAAAGGCCAGCAGTGGACCTGGGTCTCTGCGGTCTGGGGCGCGTCCACCCTGGCAAGCGGAGCCCCCGACACCGCGGGCAAGTGGGCAGTTGCACCCATGCCGCAGTGGGAGGCCGGCGGAAAGGCCGCGGGCAACTGGGGCGGTTCCTCGACTGCAGTCCTCAAGGGCTCCAAGCACCCGTACGAGGCAGCCAAATTCGCGCTGTGGCTGAACACGGATCCTGAGGCGCTGGCGCTGGCCAACAAGCTCGGCGGCCTCTACCCCGCGGCCAAATCGGCAAAGGACCTCGGCGCCTTCTCCGGCGGCGTGGACTACTTCGGTGGCCAGAAGATCTACGACGTTTTCGCCGAGGCCTCGTCCAACGTGAATCCGAACTTCACCTGGGGCCCCACCATGACCAAGACCTACACCGATGTGTCGGATGGTTTCGGCAAGGCAGCCGGCGGCAGCGGCACGCTCCTGGATGCACTTAAGAGCGGCCAGCAGAAGACCGTCGATGCCCTGAAGGCGCAGTCCATCCCCGTCAAGGAATAACGAGCTGGAGGCACAGCCTCGACACAACTCCTGACAACAGAGGCCACCATCCCCGCGCCGCGGGGATGGTGGCCTTTGTTGTCAGACGGCCTTCAGGGGCACCCGCACGACTGCCGGACGTGGAGCTTTGTGGGAAATATTCTGTGCTTTGGCTTCCCGCCGCGCTTGGCTTCCACCAGGGCCTGCACGGCGGCTTCCGCCATCGCAGCCACGGGCTGCTCCATAGTGGTCAGGGGCGGCCACGAATATTCGGATTCAATGGAACCGTCGAAGGACGCGACGGCGATCTCACCCGGCACGGCCAGGCCCGCCTCATGAATGGCGCGGAGCAGGCCCACCGCCTGGGTGTCCGAGGTTGCGAATATCGCCGTGGGCCTGTTGATCGAGGCCAGCAGCCGTTGGCCGGCCGAATAGCCGCCGGGCCAGGTGAAGCCGCTGTATACGATGGGGCCCTCCGGCAGGCCTGCCTCCTGGAGCGCCTGGCGCCAACCCACCTCGCGGCCGTCCAGGCTGCCGGAAACGTTGGTGCCCATCGCCAGACCGATATTGGTGTGCCCATGACCGATCAGATGGTTCACTGCGATCCTGGCCCCTGCTGCGAGGTCCACACCGATGCTGTTGAAGCCCGGGGCATCGCGTTCCTGGTTCAGCAGCACGGCCGGGATGTCCGCCGTTTCCAGCGCTTCCAGGTCAGGTTCGAAAAGGACACTTGCCAGCAGCACGCCGTCCACCTGGCGGGCGGCGAGGTTGCGGATGTTCCGCCGCTCCTTGGACAGGTTCCCGTCGGAGTTGCTGAGCACCAGGGCGTAGCCCAGATCCGCGGCAGCGTCCTCAACAGCATGGGCCAGGAGGGAAAAGAAGGGGTTCGTGTTGTCCGGGATGATGAGCCCCAGCGTCTCGCTTGAACCCAGCTTGAGCGCCCGGGCGGCGGCGTTGGGACGGTAGCCAAGGACGCGGATGGCGTCCTGGACCTTGGCTTCCGTTGCCGGTGCCACTTTCTTGGGCCCGCCATTGACAACGTAGCTGACGACGGCGGTGCTGACGCCGGCATAACGCGCAACGTCCTTGCGGGTTACGGGGCCGCCGCGGGAGGCCTGCGCGGGCGGGGAGGTCATAGTGTCCATGCTAACTGCTGGTACCGGGCGCATCACCGAAGTCACGGATGGGAAGCCGTACGCCGTTTTGAAGTGCTGACTGGTGGGCCACGATGCCAGGCAGGGTGTAACGGGCCGCCACCCAAGCATTGACCGGCGGCAGGGTGCCGGTGTTCACGGCCGTGACAAAGTCGTCCACCAGGAAGTGGTGGCTGCCTTCATGTCCGTTGGGTGCGCCGCGGAACTCCTCCGGGAGCCGTTCTGCGTCGTGGACGGGCGAGAGTCCGGAGACGAAGGCGTCGCGAAGCTCCGGGGCCACGTTTGCCAGGGAGGGGTCGTCCAGGGACATGCTGGGACGGGTCTCCATCTGCTCGGAGATGTCATGGACGTTTTGTTTGTCCTGCCAGACCGTAACCTTGGCAAGCTGTTCGAAGCTCGCCTCCGTGCCGAAGAACCTGAAGCGGGACTCACGGATATGGGAGGGATAGCCCACGCGGCGCATCTCGTTGGTTCGCATCACGCCGCCGTCGTTCAGTTCGAACAGTGCGGTGGCGTTGGAAAAGTCGTTGCCGAACATACTGATGTCCCTGTTGAAGACGCCGTCGTTCCGGTCGTCGCGGACTCCAACGCAGCTGACGCTGACGGCGTGTCCTGGAATGGCACCCAGCACACCACCGATTGCGTGGGTGGGGTACAGCATCGGCGGGTAGCTGGCGGTCTCCTTCCACCGCTCACCCCCGCTGTACTGGTAGGCGTCGTAGAAGCCCAGGTCCATGTCATGGACGTAATCGCCCTCAGAGTAGAAGATTCGCCCGAACCTGCCGGCCGCCTGCTGTTCGCGGGCATACACCGTAGCGGGGTTGTAGTAGCTGGTCTCCCCCATCATGTACACCAAGCCGGTTTCCCGGACGGACTGGATGATGCGGGCGATCTCCTCTTCCGATACCGCCATGGGTACTGCTGAGTAGACGTGCTTACCTGCCCGGAGCGCCTGTTCGACCAGCGGGCCGTGGGTCCAGCGCTGGGTGAAGATGGCAACGGCATCAACGTCGGAGGCGAGGAGCTCCGCGAAGTCCGCCTTGGCCCCTGCCAAGTGGTACCGCTCCACAGCCTCGGCCGCGCGCTCGGGCCGCTCGTCCACCACGAAGACGTCGCTGACGCCGGGGTGGAGGTTGAAAAGGTGCGCGAACTGTCCGCCGAACTGCCCAACGCCGAGTACGCCGATCGAAAACGCCATTGTCTGCCTTCCATTTGAAGTTTCCCTGAGTGTTTCATCACTATCTACTCGAGTCAATATCCATTTACTGGCGAAAACATCAAGAAAACTAAACCTCATAGGGTCTCTTGCGATCCTCTTATCTACTCGTGTAGATTGCTACCCAGCTTGTTACTTCCATCACACTCAGGAAAGGGTCGACGATGACCACCCTTACCAGGAACGCCAGCCGGACGGAGCACTCAGTGCACCGGCCCCTGAAGCGCAGGGGACAAAGCGACCTGAAGATCGCACTGCTCTTCATCGCCCCGGCCATGATCGGATTTATCGTTTTCTACCTGGTGCCCACCCTGCGGGGCATCTACCTCAGCTTCACCGAATACAGCATCCTCGGTGACCCAACATGGATTGGCACTGCCAACTATGAAGCCATCGCCAAGGACCCTCTGTTTTGGAACGCCCTGGCGGTCACCGCGCAGTACGTCCTGATCAACATCGTCCTGCAGACTGCCCTGGCACTCGGGCTGGCGCTGCTGATGCACCGGGTGGCCAAGTCAACCCTGATCCGCGGCGCACTCCTGTTGCCGTACCTCATGGCAAACGTGATCGCCGCCCTTCTCTGGTTCTGGCTCCTCGACTACCAGATCGGCATCGTCAATTACTTCATTGAGGCATTCGGCCTGCCCAAGGTGGCATTCTTCGGCAGCGAGGAATGGGCCATCCCCACCCAGGCCCTGATCAACACCTGGCGGCACATGGGCTACACGGCACTGCTCCTCTTCGCCGGCCTGCAGGCCATCCCCAGCCACGTCTATGAAGTGGCCAACCTGGACGGCGCCTCCCCCTGGCAGACGTTCCGCAAAATCACCATGCCGCTGCTCCGGCCGGTGCTTGCGCTGGTGCTGATCGTCACCGTGATCGGCTCCTTCCAGGTGTTCGACACCGTAGCCGTAACCACCATGGGCGGCCCCGTCAACGCCAGCCGGGTGCTGCAGTTCTACATCTACCAAAAGGCCTTCACGGAATCGGACTTCGGCTACGGCTCCGCCCTGGCAGTCATCCTCTTCGTCATCCTCGCCCTGGTGGCCTTCATCCAGATGAAGTTCCTCAAGGGCAACGAATCAGACCTGGACTAAGGACACTTCCATGACCACCGCAAAAGTCTCCGCACCCGCCCGGGCAACCGCCCGCCGTCGGACGTTTACCTGGCGCCGCGGCGGCGCCTGGCTCCTCGTAGCCCTCGCCGTTGCCGTCTCGGTCCTCCCGTTCTACTGGATCCTCCGGACCGCGCTGTCCACCAACGGGGCCTTGGCCGGCAACGCCACCAACCTGCTCCCTGCAGACTTCAACCTCGGCGCATTCCAGCGCGTTTTCGGCCTGCAGTCCCCGGAAGAGGCCGTGGCCCAGGGCGGATCCGGTGCCCAGATCGACTTCTGGATCTACCTGCGCAACTCCGTCCTGTTCGCCTCCATCACCACTACCGGCGCCGTGTTCTTCAGCGCCATGGCCGCCTACGCGTTTGCCCGGCTGCGGTGGCGGGGACGGAACCTGGTCTTCAGCCTGTTCCTGGCCACCATGATGGTGCCACCGATCTTCACCGCGCTGCCCAACTTCCTGCTCATCAAGAACCTGGGCCTGCTCAACACCATGGTGGGACTGGTGCTCCCCTATATCTTCATGACCCCGTTCGCCATCTTCTTCCTCCGGCAGTTCTTCCTGAACATGTCCCGCGAGGTGGAGGAAGCGGCAATGCTCGACGGCGCCAAGCACCTTCGGATCTTCTTCCAGATCATCCTGCCAAACGCCGCAGCCCCCATCGCCACCCTTGCCCTGCTCACCTTCATCGGCCAGTGGAACGAATACTTCTGGCCCCTCCTGGTGGGCCAGGACGAATCCGTCCGGGTCCTCACGGTGGGCCTGGGCGTCTTCAAGTCGCAGTCGCCGCAGGGCGCCCCCGACTGGTCCGGACTCATGGCGGCCACCCTGGTATCCGCCCTTCCCGTGCTCATCCTGTTCGCCATCTTCGGCAAGAAAATCGTCAATTCCATCGGTTTCTCCGGCATCAAGTAGCAGTAACCCTCCCCACGCAACTCCCCAACACCCTGTCCCGGCACAGGCCATGGCGGCGTGCCCGGAAACACCTTGAAAGGACCTGTAATGAAAATGAACAAAAAAGCGCTCGGCTCCCTGGCAGCAGCCGCTGCCGCAGTACTGGCACTCTCGGCCTGCGGAAGCGGTGGATCCTCGGAAGCCGGCAAGGGCGAAATCAACTACTGGCTCTGGGACGCAAACCAGCTGCCGGCGTACAAGCAGTGCGCCGACGACTTCCACAAGGCCAACCCGGACATCACCGTCAAGGTCACCCAGCGCGGCTGGGACGACTACTGGGGCACCCTCACCAACGGCTTCGTGGCGGGCACCGCCCCTGACGTCTTCACTGACCACCTGGGCAAGTACCCGGAATTCATCAAGAACAAGCAGCTGCTGGCGCTGGATGACGCCGTCAAGAAGGACAACATCGACACCAGCGTCTACAACTCCGGCCTCGCCGACCTGTGGGTGGGACAGGACGGCAAGCGCTACGGACTGCCCAAGGACTGGGACACCATCGCGCTGTTCTACAACACCAAGCTCGCGGCCGACGCCGGCGTCACGCCTGAACAGATGGCCAGCCTCACGTGGAACCCCCAGGACGGCGGCACCTACGAAAAGACCATCGCCCACCTGACCGTGGACAAGAACGGCAAGCGCGGCGACGAACCCGGCTTCGACAAGAACAACGTGGCGGTCTACGGGCTGGGCCTCAACGGCTCCGGCTCCGGACAGGGCCAGACCGAGTGGAGCTACCTGACAGGCACCACCGACTGGACGCACACCGACAAGAACCCCTGGGGCAAGCACTTCAACTACGACGACCCCAAGTTCCAGCAGAGCATCGACTGGTTCGCCGGCCTGGTGGAAAAGGGCTACATGCCCAAGCTCGAAACCACGGTTGGCGCCAGCATGGCTGATACCTTTGCCGCCGGAAAGTCCGTCATCAACGCCAACGGCTCCTGGATGATCGGCCAGTACACCGGCTACAAGGACATCAAGGTGGGCATCGCCCCCACTCCCGTCGGAGTCAACGGCAAGCGCGCCAGCATGTATAACGGCCTGGCGGACTCCGTCTACGCCGGCACCAAGAAGCCTGAAGCCGCCATCAAGTGGGTGGAGTACCTGGGCTCCGCCGCCTGCCAGGACGTGGTCGCCTCCAAGGCCGTCGTCTTCCCCGCCATCAAGACCTCTGCCGACAAGGCCGTTGAAGCCTTCAAGGCCAAGGGCGTGGACGTGACCCCCTTCAGCGAGCAGGTCAAGGACGGCACCACGTTCCTGTACCCGATTGCGGACAACGCCGCCAAGGTTGACGGCATCATGAAGCCGGCCATGGACTCGGTGGTGTCCGGCAAGGCACCAGCCAGCTCCCTCACCCAGGCCAACGACCAGGTCAACGCCCTGTTCAAGTAGCCCTCAGTATGTGGTTGCGTATGTGGTCGCAACCACCGGCCGGATGCCTCCGCTTCCACCTCGCGGCGGCGGCATCCGGCCACCCCTTTCCCTTGCTTTCTCCCGTGCGTAACTTAAGATGCACCCCTTGAACACTGAAAGAGATCCTATGGAACCCCTCAACCTCCGTTCCGCCGGCACCAGCCTGGTGATTAGCTTCGACAGCGGGGAGGCCGAGGTCATCCACTGGGGTGCCGACTTGGGCGACGCCCTGCCGGACCTCGCGATCCTGGCCACGCCCGTGGGGCACTCCTCCATCGACGCCCGCGTCCCTGCCGGCCTCCTTCCCCAAGCCTCTTCCTCCTGGCGCGGCCGCCCGGCCCTGCGCGGCCACCGGATCAGCGACGGCGCGGCCGGCCTTGACTTCTCCTCCCGCCTCCGCGTCACGTCCGTCAGCCCCGAAGGGGCATCGGCCACCATTGAACACGCCGACGCCGACACCGGCATCGGCGTAACAACCTCCCTCACGCTGCACCCCGGCGGGCTGCTGGAACTGCGGCACACCGTCACCAACAACGGCACCACGCCCTTCCAGGTGGACGAATTGGCAACCGTCCTCCCGGTGGGACCGGACGCCGTCGAACTTTTGGACCTGACCGGGCGCTGGTGCCGGGAACGCCACCCGCAGCGGCACCGGATCCAGCAGGGCACCTGGGTACGGACCGGACGGCACGGCCGCACCGGGCACGATTCCTCCCTGCTGTTCGCCGCCGGCACCCAAGGCTTCGGCAACCGGCACGGCAAGGTCTGGGCGACGCACCTGGCCTGGAGCGGCAACCACGAACAGTTTGCGGACACCATCGGTGACGGCCGGACCATGATCGGCGGCTCGGAACTCCTGGGCCCTGCCGAAGTCATCCTGGCAGCGGGCGGCAGCTACACCACGCCCGCCCTGTTCGCCGCCTACTCGGACCGGGGCCTGGACGGTATCACTGAAGCCTTCTACAGCTGGTTCCGCTCCCGCCCGCACCACGTGCTGCCCGCCGCAGCCACCGGGCTGCCCGCCGGCAAACCGCGCCCGGTGGTGCTGAATACCTGGGAGGCTGTGTACTTCGACCACAACCTGGACACCCTGATCGAGCTGGCCGACTCCGCCGCGGACCTCGGCGTGGAGCGCTTTGTGCTCGACGATGGCTGGTTCCGCGGGCGGCGCGACGACCGCGCAGGCCTGGGCGACTGGTATGTGGACGAGACGGTGTGGCCGGACGGCCTGGCGCCGCTGATTGACGCGGTCACCTCCCGCGGCATGGAGTTCGGCCTGTGGGTGGAACCGGAAATGATCAACCTGGACTCGGACATCGCCCGGGCGCACCCCGAATGGATCGTGGGTCCCTCGGCCGCCGCGCACAAGGACGGCGGCCGGCTGCCGCTTGAGTGGCGCAACCAGCATGTCCTCGACCTGGTGAACCCCGAAGCCTGGCAGTACGTCTTTGACCGGATCGACGCCCTGCTGGCCGGCAACAACATCAGCTACCTGAAGTGGGACCAGAACCGGGACCTCACGGAACACGGCCACGGCGGCCGCGCTTCCGTCCACGAACAAACCCTTGCCGCCTACCGGCTGTTTGACGCACTCCGCCAGGCCCACCCCGGCGTCGAAATTGAAAGCTGCTCCTCCGGCGGCGCCAGGGTGGACCTGGGCATCCTGGAGCGGACGGACCGGATCTGGGCGTCGGACTGCAACGACGCGCTGGAGCGGCAGACCATCCAGCGCTGGACGGAGGCCGTGGTTCCGCCGGAACTCGTGGGCAGCCACATCGGGCCCACCACCTCGCACACCACCGCCCGCACCCACGACCTGTCCTTCCGTGGCATCACGGCACTGTTCGGCCACTTTGGGATGGAATGGGACGTGCGCAGCGTACAGGGCAAGGAGCGCGAGGAGCTGCGGCGCATCGTGGCCCTGTACAAGGAGCACCGGGACCTGATCCACAGCGGCCGTGCCGTCCATGCGGACGTTGCGGACGATTCCTTCCTGCTGCACGGCGTGGTGGCGGACAGCTCCGTGGCGGCAGGGACGACGGCGGCCCTGTTCGCCCTGGTCAGCACGCGTACCTCGGCTGCCGAGCAGCCGGGGCGGATGGGCATTCCGGGACTCGATGATGCGCGCAGCTACCGCGTGGAGGCGGTCTTCCCCACCGCAGAGGACGCCGACTACCGCCACACGTTCACCCAGGCCCAGCCGCCGGCATGGCTGGCCGAGGGTGCGGTGGCCAGCGGCAGGTTCCTTGCCGAAGTCGGCCTGCCGATGCCCATCCTGAACCCGGAGCACGCGCTGCTGCTGAAGGTCACAGCCCTCTAACAGTCTTCATCACCGTCGATTGCTGAGTACTTGTCGTTTACAGGCCTGAAAACGACAAGTATTCAGCAGCCGGTGGGAGGGAGTTGCGTAAGAATGCGCGGCGGGCCGGGCCACCCGATAGATTTGCAGGCATGACTGAAGCCTCCTCCACTGTCGAAGCCGGCCGCGGCACCATCCTGGTCATCAACGGCCCCAACCTGAACCTCCTCGGAACCCGTGAGCCGGAGAAGTACGGCACCTCAACCCTTGCCGACGTGGAACAGCTGGCAGCGGCCGCTGCCAAGGCGCACGGATTCGCGGTGGAATGCCTTCAGTCCAACCACGAGGGCGTCCTGCTGGACGCCATCCACGCCGCCCGGGGCACCGCCGCGGGCATCGTCCTGAACGCCGGCGCCTTCACGCACACCTCCGTGGCACTCCGTGACGCCCTGGCAGCCGTCCAGCTTCCCGCCGTCGAGGTTCACATCACCAACGTCCACCAGCGCGAGGAATTCCGGCACCACTCCTACCTGTCGCCGGTCTGCGCGGCAGTAATCGTGGGTGCCGGTGTGTTCGGCTACAAGCTGGCCATCGACTACCTGGCCGAGGTCCTCTGACCGGCAGGTCCTACTGCTGGACCTGCCCTACTTCTGAATGCACTGTCCGGAGGAAACCGGGGAGGACAGTCCCGGCGCCTGCTCTGCCACAGGCTCCAGGTCATTCATGGTGATGGCGAACCCTACTTCGGCATCCGAGGTTGCCTTAGCGAACACCACCCCGGCCACCTGGCCGTCGGTGGTGAGCAGCGGGCCGCCCGAATTTCCGGGCTGCACGTCCCCGGCCAGGCGGTAGATGTCCTCCGGCGAGGGGTTGTTGCCGTAAATGTCCGGGACCAGGACGGTGGCTATGTCCTGGACGGTGGCAGGCTTGGACTGGAAGGGACCGCCGTGCGGGTACCCCGCGAATGCAGCCTGGCTGCCGCCGGGCAGGTCGCGGCTAAGCGGCAGCGGCCGGGAGGGCAGGTTATCCACTGCCAGGACTGCCAGGTCGTGCTTGGTGTCGAAGTAGACCACCCGGCCGGGCATGGCACCGCCGTCGGGCATTTCCACCACGGGCTGCGAGACGCCGGCCACCACGTGCGCGTTGGTCACCACGCGGTCATCGGAGACCACGAAGCCGCTGCCGGTCTGGTTCTGGCCGCATTCGTAGGCCGTGCCCGCAATCCTCAGGACGGACTGGGCAGCCTTGTTGAGCGCCGGCGTGTTGGTGCTCGTGTTGGGCACCTGGACCGCCTGGCCCTGGTCCAGCCCTTCAATCAACGTGGGAATGCCGTTGCCGATCACAGTGGAACGCAGCTGCGCCATGGTGGCCTTGACCGGCGTGGGAGTGAGCCCGTCGATGAAGCGGATCACCTTGGATTCGGCCAACTGCTGGGACACAACAGGCACGCCGAGGGAGCTGACGCTGAATGCCAGCATGGACATCACCAGCGCGGCGACCACAAGGTTCAGCGCCCCGCCCACCAGGCGGTCCACCGCGCGCAGCGGCCGGATCCGAACCACGCCGCGCAGTTGCCGGCCCACCATGGTCCCCAGGCCGTGTCCCAGTGCCATGAGTACGACGGCGGCGGCGATGATGGCGGTGAGCCGCCATCCTGAATCCTCAACGAAGGTGCTGACGAGGGGGACGGCGAAGAAGGCTGCGATGGCGCCGGCAGCAAAGCCCACGAGGCCGCCGACCGTGACCAGGAACCCGTTGCGGAGGCCGTAGATCAGGTATGACAGCAGCGCCAGGATCAGGACAATGTCCAGGACAGTCAGGCCGACCACAAAGGCTCCTTATTAACAGTTGAACCTCCATTCTAGTGGGGGGTGGCTGACAATCTTCTGTGGCCTGCCGCCCCCTCCGGAAGACCGGCTGTGCACTGCCCGCAGGTGTTTCGGCTGCCAAGTTCGTCACAGAACCTTGAAAATTCTGAAACAATGGCAAAAGCGCCACAGCCGATACTTTTACGTAGGAGATTTCATGGACATCGAGGTACTGCGCCGAGCACCCCTTTTCGCCACGCTCGACGACGACGCATTCCGTCTGCTGACGGACGAGCTCACCGAGGTGGACCTTTCCCGCGGCGCGTCGGTGTTCCGCGAGGGCGACCAGGGTGACCAGCTGTACTTCATCGTCTCCGGCAAGGTGAAGCTCGGCCGCACCTCCCCCGACGGCCGCGAGTCCCTCCTGGCCATCCTTGGCCCGGGTGAGCTCTTCGGCGAGATGGCCCTGTTCGATCCGAGTCCCCGCACGGCTACTGCCACCGCGGTGTCCGAGACCCGCCTGGCCGGGCTGAAGAACGAAAGCCTCAACACCCTGCTCCGCACCCGCCCGGAGGTCTCGGCCCAGCTGCTGCAGGCCCTGGCCCGCCGCCTGCGCCGCACCAACGATTCCCTCTCCGACCTCGTCTTCTCCGACGTCCCGGGGCGCGTGGCCAAGGCCCTGCTGGATCTTGCAGACCGCTTCGGCCGGCCGGCAACCGACGGTGTCCTGGTGGCACACGAGCTCACGCAGGAAGAACTGGCCCAACTGGTGGGCGCCTCCCGCGAAACGGTCAACAAGGCCCTGGCCGAGTTCGTCCAGCGCGGCTGGCTCCGCCTCGAAGCCCGCGCCGTGGTCATCCTGGACATGCAGCGCCTCCGCCAGCGCTCGCGCTAAATAAAGCTGGAACCCAACAAAAAAGCCGCCCGAGGGGGCGGCTTTTTTGTTGCCGGAGGTTCGTTGACCCGCCGTCGGATCAGCTCTTCGCCACGTCCAGTTCGACGACGGCCCACGAGAGGGCGGGAAGGCTGAGCCGCAGCTCGGAACCGTTTGCCTTTGCTCCCTCCAGCGGCTTGAGGCCCACCCGGTCGGGGTTTTCCTGGCTGTTGATGGTGAAGCGGTCGCCGCCTTCCGGGATTTCCAGGACCTCAGCACGGACTACCCGTTGGGCGTCGAAACCGCGCAGGCTGACCTCCACGTCGGCCGCTTCTTCAAGGCCCCGGTTGGCGAAGAAGAGCGCCACGCGGCCGGTCTCCTCGTTCCAGGTGGCACTGACATCCACGAGGTCCGTGCCGCCAAAGCGCTCATTTTCGTACTTGTCCGAGTCAACGGACAGCCGCAGGATCTGGCCCTTGGCGAGTTCTGCCATCCGGGAGAAGGGGTGGAAAATGGTTTGCCGCCAGGCCGGTCCGTTCTCTTCGCTGAAGATGGGGCCGATGACGTTGACCAGCTGCGCCTGGTTGGCGATCTTGACGCGGTCGCCGTGGCGGAGCAGCGAGTTAAGCAGGGTGCCCACCACCACGGCGTCGGTCACGTTGTACTTGTCCTCGATGAGTCGCGGGTGCTCCCGCCAGCCGGCCTTGGCGACGTTCCGCAACTGGTCCTCGGTGTCCCTGCCGCGCTGGTACCAAACGTTCCATTCGTCGAAGGAAAGGTTGATGTGCTTCTTGTGCTTTCCCTTCGCCCGGACGGCATCGGCAGTTGCGATGACTGATTCGATGAAGTAGTCGGTATCAACTGCGCTTGCGAGGAAGCTGCCAGCGTCACCTTCATACTCGTGGTAGTAGGCGTGCAGTGACACGTAGTCCACCTCGTTGTAGGCGTGTGTCAGGACAGTCTGCTCCCAGTCGCCGAACGTAGGCATGCGCGAATTGGAACTTCCGCAGGCCACCAGCTCGATGCCAGGGTCAACATAACGCATGGCCTTGGCAGCCTCCTGTGCCAGGCGGCCGTATTCGTCGGCGGTCTTGTGGCCAATTTGCCACGGCCCGTCCATCTCGTTGCCCAGGCACCAGAGCTTGATGTTGAACGGGTCCTTGTGGCCGTTCTTTGCGCGCAGGTCGGAGAGGCGGGTGCCGCCGGGGTGGTTGGCGTACTCCACGATTGCCCGGGCGGCGTCTACTCCCCTGGTGCCGAGATTGATGGCTTCCATGATTTCGGTTCCTGCCTGGCGGGACCAGTCCACGAACTCGTGGAGGCCAAAGGCGTTCGTTTCCACCGTGTGCCACGCGCCATCAAGCCGGCGCGGGCGGTCCTCCCGGGGACCGATCCCGTCTTCCCAGTCATAGCCGGAAACGAAGTTGCCGCCGGGATAGCGGATCACGGTGGCGCCCAACTCCTTGACGAGCTTGAGGACATCCTGGCGGAAGCCGTTCTCGTCGGCCTCCGGGTGGCCCGGTTCAAAGATGCCGGTGTAGACGCAGCGGCCCATGTGCTCCACGAAGGAGCCAAACAGCCGGCGGGGCACTTCACCAATGGTGAAGTCGCGGTCGAGGGTGATTCTGGCGCGGGACATGAGGACTATCTCCTTGGTTGTGCAGCAGGTACGGGGTGAAAAGTGACGGTGGGCATCAGGTGCCGGCGAGGCCCGTCGTCGCAACGCCCTTGATGATCTGGCGCTGGAAGAACAGGAAGACCAGGATCAGGGGCAGGGCCGCGAGCAACGCGGACGCCATGTTCTGCGCGTACTGGATGCCATAGGCGCTCTTGATGGTCTGCAGGCCCACCGGGAGGGTGAGGAGGGACGGGTCGTTGGTGGCGATGAACGGCCACAGGAAGTTGTTCCAGGCGCCGATGAACACGAAGATGGCGACGGCGGCCAGGATGGGCCGGGACAGCGGCAGGATTATCTGGGTGAAGATCCTCATCCGGCTGGCGCCGTCCATCACTGCGGCTTCTTCAAGTTCGCGGGGAATCTGGTCGAAGAACTTCTTGAGCACGAACACCATGGCGGGGTGGATGACCTGCGGCAGGATGATGGCCCAGGACGTATCGATCATGTGGAGGGCGAGCATCTGGTAAAACAGCGGAATGATTAGGACCGGCGGAGGGACGATGATGGAGGCGATGATCACGGTCATCAGCACCTTCCTTCCCTTGAAGTCGATCCGGGACAAGGCGTACGCCACGAGCGACGAGATCACCAGCGTGACGGCCGTGATGGCCGCCGAAGTGTAAAGCGAATTCCAGGTCCAGAGTGGGATGTTGCCGTCCTGGAACACCTTCACGAACGCGTCGGCGGTAAAGCCAGACGGCGGGATCCAGTTGATTTTCGGCGAGGCGGCATCCGTCTCGCTCTTGAACGCCGTAACGGTCGCCCAGGCGAAGGGGACCAGCCACAGGACTGCGATAACGGCGGCGACAATTACGGCAGCGACCTTGCCGGCCGACATCTTCCTGTGTGGCTGGCGGACGGCTGGGCTGGTGCTTGTGCCCAATGTGGCACGGTTGAGGGTCTGGGTTGCCATGGTTATGCGCTCCTGCGGCGGGTGATGACGAACTGAATGGCCGAGACGAGCACGATCAGTCCGAAGAAGATGTAGGAGATGGCTGCGGAATAGCCCAGCCGGTAGCCGGTGAACCCGGTTTCGAAGATGTACTGCACCACGGGACGGGTCGATCCTCCCGGTCCACCGGCGGTCATCTGGTACACCTGATCGAAGATCTTGAGCGAGGCAAGGACCTGAAGGAGCACGATCATCACGGTGGTGGGGACCAGTTGCGGCAGGGTGATGGAGAAGAGCTGGCGCCAGGCCCCGGCACCATCCAATGACGCCGCCTCGTAATGCTGGGCGGGGATGTTCTGCATCGCAGCCAGGTACAACAGGAAGTTGAAACCCACCGTCCACCAGAGGGTGGCAATGACGATCGCCCACATGGCCACGTTGGGGTCGTTGAGCCAGGCGATCTTTGGGATGCCGATCTTGGACAGAGCATCGTTGATCAGGCCAAGCTGCGGGTTGTACATCCACGTGAAGAACAGGGACACGACGGTGGACGCCAGCAGGTACGGGGCAAAGTACGAGAGGCGCCACAGCCACTGCGCCGGCAATCCGACGTTTAGCAGTGCCGCCATCACCAAGGCGACCAGCACGAGGGGGACCGTGCTGATGACCGTGAAGTAGAGGGTATTTCCGAGCGAGCGCCACATGTCCGCGTCAACGAAGGCCTCGGCGTAGTTCGCGAAGCCAATCAGGCTGTCATTGGCTCCGGTAAGGGACTTGCCGGTGAGGCTCATGTAGATGCCGTAGACAATGGGCCACACAAGGAAAACGAGGAAGAATGCCAGGAACGGCGCGGCGAACCCCCAACCGCTGAGGTTGTTCCTGGTGACGCTGTCGCGGCTCCCCCGGGCTGCTGGTGAAGAAACCCGGCTCCCCGGACTCCGCCGGGCTGTTAATGAAGAACTCATGAAGGACTCCTTTGTCGCTCAGTACGGTTAGACCGGGTTGGGCCGGGAAAGAAGGGTGTTGGTGCGCTTCTCGAAGGCGGCCCATCCATCAGTTGCCTTGTCACGCCCAAGGAGGACGTTCTGTACGTTTTCCGCAAAGTAGGTCTGCCAGTCGGAGCCCGAGCCGCTGAACCAGGACTGGGGATCGTACGCAATGACGTCCGCGGCATTCGCGTAATGCGCCTGCGGCTTGAGGTCCTTGTAGGCCTGTGACTGGACCACGGGCTGATAAGCGGGAATGTGTCCTGCTTCTGCCCAGGAAAGTGATCCCTTGAGGATGTCGCTGACGAACTTATACACGTCGCGCCGCTTGGCGTCATCCACGTTCAGCTGCCGTGGCAGGACGAAAGAGTGTGAGTCGGCGTATGCAGCCGCCGTGCCGTAGAGGGTTGGGATAGTTGCGGCGTCCACGGGGAGGCCTGCCTTCTTCATCGTCGGCAGCTCCCAGACACCGCTGAACAGCATCCCTGAGCCGCCACGGGCGAATTCCGCGATGCCGGTACTGATATCGCCGCTTTTGGCCGCGATGGTGTCATCAAAAAGCGATGCCATGAATTCCAACGACTCTATGGCTGCGTCCCGATCAACCTTCATCGGCTGGCCCGGTGTCAGTTCCATGTCCGCGCCGTGCTGTTTGTAGAGCGTGTAGAAAAGCCGCCACATCTGCGATCCACTGCCCAGGTAGCCAAAGGACAACCCGTGGGCTTGGGTAACCTTCTGCATTTCCTTGGCCATGGTGATGAACTCCTGCGGGGACTTCACCTCCTGCAGCTGTCCGTTGCCGGCCAGGACACCGGCTTTGCGTGCCACGTCCGTGTTGTAGAACATGATGAACGGGTGTGAATCCAGGGCGATGGAGAACACTTTGCCGTTTTGCTGGCTTTTGTCCCAGATCCTGGGCGCAAAACTGTCTGCCGTGACGCCGTTCTCCGACAGCAGGTCCAGGTCCCATGGATCGATCAGTCCACCGGGCGCATAGCCTGGGACCCTGCTGGCGTGCATGATGGCGAGTTGCGGCGGCCGGCCGCCGGCCGATGCCATGGCCAGCTTGGTGTAGTAGGGCGGGCCCCATGCCAGGACGGTCGGGTGCACCTTGAACCCGGGGTTGCCCTCATTGGCTTTGCTGATCAAGGCTTGCATCTTTATGCCGTCGCCGCCTGACAGGAGATGCCAGAACTGGATGTCCCTGGGAGCCGCGGCGGAGGCGTTCCCACCGCACCCGGAAAGGGTCGCCGCGGCTAGCAGGCTTCCTATTGCTGCCGTACCAGACAGCAGATGCCGCCTGGACAGCTCCTTGCCTGCGAAAAAGTCAAACTGCTTCACCCGTCACTCCTTTGGATGGGTCCGCTGAAAGTCATTTCGTGCCTCAACCCCCTTGCCCGGCAGGATCCCTTCGTTGCAGCCCTGTTGGTTCCGGGGTGTGACGCAGGCAACACGTTACATCGATGTAATGGGAGCCGCAATGAAAATTTGTTAGCGTTCGCAAAGTAACGGCGCGGTCTCGATTAGTCCGGGTCTGGTGGCCCGTCCGTCGACCGAAGGCTAGCGGGCCGTGCTTTCCCGTTCCACGATCTCGTAGTCGATGGCGACCACCCGCTGCGGGCCTTCACGGTTGCCCATGCGCTCGGTGAGGAGGCGAAGGGCCTCACGGGCCAGCTGGCGCTTGTCGAAGGAAACAGTTGTCAGCGCCGGTACCGCATATTTCGCGTCCGCGATGTCATCGAAACCGGCCACGGCAACGTCATCTGGGACCTTCAGGCCGCGCTTCCAGAACACACTGAGCGCGCCAATGGCCATGGAATCGGTGAAACAGAAAAGAGCATCGGGAACGGGATTTGAATCCAGGTAAGCGGACAGCGCACGGGCGGCCGCATCGGGGCTCCACTTTTCACACGGAATGACCAGTGAGTCATCCCGGGCAATGCCGAGTTCAGCAAGTGCGTCCTGGTAGCCACGGGTGCGCAGGGCAGCCGCCGCAGAGCCCCGGCCACCGGGGGCGCCAAGGACGGCAATACGGCGCCTTCCCGTCCTGCCAAGCGCCAGTGTCATGTCACGGGCCGCGGCCACGCTGTCCACCCAGACGCGGTCGGCCAGCTTCTGGGACACTTCCCCGAGCAGGACTACCGGAGGGAGGGCAACGCCGACTTTGACAGCACTCTGGTCCAGCACCACCGGGTTGAGGATGAGCCCGTCGATCAGGTTGGACCGAGCCCGCGACATGAGTTCGTATTCGCGGGTGGGGTCGGACCCTGTCTCTTCGATCTGTACGCTCCACCCCTGCTCATGGGCTACTTCCACCACGCTGTGGGCGACTTCGGCGGAGTACGGAGTGCCGAGGTCCGGCAACGCCAGGGCGATGACGCCGGACCTGCCATTGCGCAGTCCCCGGGCGGAGAGGTTGGGGACATAGTCCAGCTCCGCCATGGCTTGCTCCACCTTGATGCGGGTGGGACCGCTGACCGGGACAATTCCGTTCATGACATTGGAGACTGTCTTGGGCGAAACCCCTGCGAGGCGCGCTACGTCCTTGACCGTTGCGCGCAAAGGCGCCCCCCCCTTGCTTCCGGTGTGGCTTTGCTGGAGATTTTACCCGGCTCCCCGGACGTCAGCGTTCCCGCTGGTGGTCCCCCGCCACGGTTTTGGCGGCCTCGACTTCCAGCATGAGCTTGCCGTCCTCTTCCACCAGGCTGGGCTGATAGACGTGCGGCTTGCGCTTGTAGCTCAGGTAGGCAATGCAGCCGTTTGCTGATGCCATTTTTTCGAGCATGATCTCTGAGCCAGGGACCAGCAGTTCACCCAAGGCACGGCCCACGGTGTTCTCCTGCCCCACTTCATCGCCCAGGGCAGTGGTATCCCGTTCCTGGACCACCTGCGCGGCGTTGACCCACCGGCCCCACACGCCCTTGCCTTCCAGCAGCGACGGTTCCTGGCCAAGCGGCAGGGTGGCCGCGAAGTAGCGGGTATCGAACCTGCGGTGCGCAAAGTCCGGGCTGCGCCAGTTGACCAGGGATTTGAGCAGGTCAGTGCGCAGGGACAGGCCGCGCTTGCCCAGCACCTGGGAAAGAGTCTTTTCCTGGTCCGCCACGGCCATCCGGGCGCGCATCCACTCCGACGTTGATGTGCCCTCGACGGTGTTCGACATATCCGGACCGGCCAACAGCACGCCTGTTTCTTCGAAGAGTTCGCGGATGGCGCCCACCACGTAGCGGCGCGCCAGCCCGACGTCGTCTGTTCCCATTTGCTCAGCCCAATGCTGCGGTGAGGGGCCCAGCCAACCCATGGGGTCGTCGTCGGCCGGGTCCAGGGAACCTCCGGGAAAGGCGAGGACCCCCAGCGGCGAGGAGCCCGGCCGGTAGCCCAGCCAGGTCTCCAGGCCGGTAGGTGAGTCCCGGAGAAGGACGACGGATGAGGCGAAGCGCGCCGCACGGGGGGTGCGCTCGCCGTGTTCGAGCCAGCTTTGCGCCGCCCCTTCAAGATCCTGGGGCAGTGCAAAAAGGCGTCGTGCGAGGTGAGGCAAGGGAAGTGTCCGGTCTTAGCTGAATTCGGCGATCAGCTCGACCTCTACGGGAGAGTCGAGCGGAAGAACGGCAACGCCGACGGCGGAACGAGCATGCTGCCCGGCGTCACCAAGGACGCGGCCCAGCAGTTCCGACGCCCCGTTGACGACGGCTGGCTGGCCGGTGAACGAGGGGTCTGAGGAGACGAATCCCACAACCTTGACGATTCGGGTGATCCGGTCCAGGTCCCCGATGACGCTCTTGACGGCGGCAAGGGCGTTGACAGCGCAAATGGCTGCATACTTCTGGGCATCCTCGGGAGAGACAGTGGGCTCGTCGGCAAACCCTTCGGTGCCGGCGGACACCTTGCCCGTGGCTTCGAGTTTGCCGTTGATGAACGGCAGCTGGCCCGAGGTGTAGACGTGGCTGCCGGACACCACGGCGGGAACGTAGGAAGCCACGGGAGCGGCCACCTCAGGGAGGGTAATGCCGAGTTCCGCGAGGCGCTGCTCGACGGCGGATGCGGGCGCCGTGGCCGCGCTGGACTGGGCTTCTGCGGGGGTGCTCATGCTACTGCTTCTCCCTCTTGAGGTAGGCGACAAGGCCGTTGCCGTCAGGTCCCGGGACTACTTGGACGAGCTCCCAGCCGTCCTCTCCCCATTGGTCCAGGATCTGTTTTGTGGCGTGAATAATGAGCGGAATCGTCGCGTACTCCCATTTGGTCATGAAAGAAAGCGTAGTCCTTGCCGGTAAAGTGGAAAACATGGCGACTCGCAACAACCCCTTATTCGACACTGCCACCACACTGGGCAAGATTCTTCTCTTCCTTGGCGTGAGCGCAATCTGCGGTGTCCTCGTGGCGGGCCTGCTGGTCCCTGCCGCTGCCGTCTCCGGCAGCGCCGCAAGCGGTTCCATCGACTTCTTCGACTCCCTTCCGGCCGAGCTGAAGGTCGATCCGCCCAGCCAGACCACCCGGATCCTGGCCGCGGACGGCAGCGAGATCGCCAGCGTCTACACCGAGAACCGCACCAAGGTTCCGCTGGACCAGATTTCACCGAACATGAAGAACGCCATCATCGCCGTGGAGGACAGCCGGTTCTACGAGCACGGCGGCGTGGACACCACCGGCATCCTGCGAGCACTGGTCGCTACCGCCCGCGGCAACAAGCAGGGCGCGTCCACCATCACGCAGCAGTACGTCAACAACGTGCTCAACGCGAACCTTGCCGCCGCCGGCGAGGAAGACCAGATCAAGCTCAACGGTGTCAATAAGGGCGTGGGCGACAAGCTCCGGGAAATGAAGCTCTCCATCGCCCTGGAGAAGGAGTTCACCAAGGACCAGATCCTTGAGGGCTACCTGAACATCGTCTTCTTCAACCGGGACGCGTACGGCATCGAAGCCGCCTCCCGCTACTTCTTCAGCACCACCGCCAAGGACCTGACCCTGCCGCAGGCAGCACTCCTGGCCGGCCTGGTCAACAGCCCGTCCGCGTTTGACCCCATCACCAATCCGGAGAAGTCCAAGCAGCGCCGCGACCTGGTGCTCGGGTTGATGTTGAACCAGGGCAAGATCACCCAGGCCGAACACGACGCCGCCGTGGCCACCCCGGTGGAGCCCAAGGTAACCCAGCCCAAGCAGGGCTGTGCGTACGCGGCCTCCGCCCCCTACTTCTGCGACTACATCCTGCACCTGCTGGAAAACAACCCGGCCTATGGTGCGGACATAAAGGACCGCCAGCGGCTGATTTACGGCGGCGGCCTGACCATCACCACCACACTGGACCCCAACGCGCAGGCCACCGCCCAGGAACAGGTCAACGCTGCTGCGGGCGCAAACCCGGACAAGTGGGGCGCCTCGATGGTGTCGGTGCAGCCGGGCACCGGCAAGATCATCTCAATGGCCCAGAACACCACGTTCCTGCCCGGCCAGGGCTTCGATTCCCAGTTGAACTTCAACGTGGACAAGCTGGATAAGGACGGGAACGACCTCAACGGCATGGGTGGCGCACAGCCTGGGTCCACCATGAAACCCTTTACCTTTGCCGAGTGGCTCAACGAAGGCAAGACCATGAACACGGTGGTTAACGCCGCCCAGCGGGTCTACCCCATCGGTTTCCCCTGGCGCAACACCTGCGGCAAGGTGCAGGGCGCGTACAGCACGGCGCAAAAGAACCAGGGCCTGGATGCGGCGGACGACCTGCAGAACGCTGAGACCAAGTGGTACAAGCCGCTGACGGTTTTGGAAGGCCTCTACAACTCGATCAACACCGTGACGTTCGCGTCAGCCGCCCAGTTGGATCTCTGCGGAATCCAGAAAATCGTGGATGCGACAGGTTTGCACGGTGGCCTGCCCTCCGCAGATGATCCGCACCCGAAAATCGACATGTCAACCTTGGGTAACCTGCTGGGTTCCACGCAGACCTCGCCGCTGACCATGGCCAGTGCTTTCGCCACGTTTGCGAATGACGGCAAATACTGCGAGCCCATCGCCATCACCTCTGTTGTCGATGCCACGGGCAAGCAGCTGCCGGCCCAGTCCAGCAGCTGCCGCGATGCCATCAAGCCTGAAGTTGCCCGCGGCGTGAACTATGCCCTCCAGGAAGTCCTGAACAGGGGTTCAGGATCGCTGATCCGGCCGCGGATTTCCACGACCACCAGCTTCCCCATCGGCGCCAAGACCGGTACCTCCAACAACAACGGCTCCACCTGGGTTGTTGGCCACACCACCGGCCTGGCCACCGCCGCTTGGTTCGGCGACCCGCTGGGGGCGCAGGACCGCGCAGGGCAGAACATCACCGTCAACGGAAAGTTCTATGAAGGCATTGACGGCTACATGATCGCCGGTCCCATGTTCTCCAGCTACATGGCCAAGATTGCTCCGGCCTATGGGACCAACCCGTTCCCTGCCCCGCCGAGCAACATGATCAATGGTGTAACCACTACCTCGCCTGGCAGGACCACGCCCCAGGTCACCCAGGCTCCCGTTCCTGCCCCCCAGGCAACCCGGGCTCCTGCCACGCAGGCCCCCGCCCCGGCCCCGGCCCCGACCAGCAACGGAAACGGCAACAACGGCAGAGGAAACGGCTAAGCGCATATGAGCATGGATAGCCTGGCAAGCCGCGCCCGTTCCATCGGGCGCGGCTTTGCCGTCACTGCCGGCGCCGGGGCCGCGGCCGGCGTTGCTGCGTTCGGGTACGGCCTGTGGGAGAAGAACCAGTTCGTCCTGCGCGAGGAGAATCTTGCCATCCTCCCGCCCGGCCGCGAACCATTCCGCATCCTGCACCTCAGCGATATCCATTTCGTCCCCGGGCAGCGGAAGAAGGCCGAGTGGCTCGGGTCCCTGGCGGACCTCCGGCCGGACCTGGTGGTCAACACCGGCGACAACCTCAGCCACGTCAAGGCGGTGGACCCGCTGCTGGAGGCACTGAAGCCGCTGCTGCAGTTCCCCGGTGTCTTTGTCCCCGGCTCCAACGACTACTTCGCCCCCAGCCCAAAAAACCCAGCGGCCTACTTACTGGGACCGTCCAAGGTGAAGCCCAAGCCGGTAGCCCTTGACTGGCCGCGCCTGCGCTCAGGCTTCGGCATGAGCGGCTGGGTTGACCTGACCAACCGCAACCAATCCCTGGTTCTGAACGGCATGCGCTTCGACTTCTCCGGGGTCGACGATCCGCACCTGAAGCGGGAGCGGTATGCAGGCTGGCCCCGCGGAACAGTGAGCCAGAACGCAAAAGACCACGTTAAGGTGGCTGTTATCCACGCGCCCTATCAGCGGGTACTGGACCACTTCACCGAAAGCGGCGCCGACCTCCTGCTGGCGGGCCACACTCACGGCGGCCAGCTGTGCATCCCCGGGTACGGCGCCATCATCTCCAACTGCGACCTTCCCACCTGGCGCGCCAAAGGCCTCAACGACTGGTCAAGCAACGGAAGCACGACGCCGGTCAACGTCTCCGGCGGCATCGGCACCTCGCGCTTCGCCCCGGTAAGGATCGCCTGCAAGCCCGAAGCCGTCCTGTTGACCCTCACCTCACCGAACTAACCCATTGCTCCATCAGTTATGGTCCCCAAAAGCGGGTTATGGGCACCATAACTGATAGGGCATCCGGCATTACGGAGTGCAATAACTGGGGAAGCAGCCAGTGGCCCGCACAATCGCTGTGAAGCAGCTCACGCCATGGCATAGGGTTGTTGCTAGAGGAAACTACATTCGTTTTATAGCTTGAGAAGCGGGCATGGCCAAGCAGACTCCCTTTTTCCGATCCATCAGCCGTCTTTATCCCCACGTCCGGCCCATCATCCCCAGGCTCCTGCTGGGGCTGCTCTGTGCACTCCTGGCCAGCATCGTTGCGCTGACCATCCCCCAGGTGCTGCGTGTCCTGGTCAACACCGCCCTGCAGCCCGGAGGTACCCCGGAGGCAGTCTGGACGTCAGCGGGCGTCATCCTGGTCCTGGGTATCGCCGAAGCTGGCCTGGTGGCGTTGCGCCGACAATTCGTCATCAACCCTGCCACCACGGTGGAAACCCGGATGCGTGTGTCCCTCTACGACCACCTGCAGGACCTCACCGTTTCCTTCCATGACCGCTGGGGCTCCGGCCAGCTGCTGTCCCGGGCCATGACGGACTTGAACTTCCTGCGCCGCTGGATGGCCTTCGGCGCCATCATGCTGGTGGTCACCACCCTCACCGTGATCATCGGCATCGTTGCCATGTTCGCCATGAGCTGGCAGCTGGCCCTGATCTTCCTTGCCGCCGCCGTTCCCATCACCATCAACAGCTTCCGGTTCCGCACCCGGTTCAGCAAGGTTGCCCGCCGCAGCCAGGACCAAGCCGGCGACCTCGCCACCACCGTGGAGGAATCCGTCCACGGCATCCGCGTGCTCAAGGCCTTTGGACGCAGCCGGGAAGCCCTGGAAAACTTCAACGAGCAGGCCGAGGAACTGCGCCAGACCGAGATCGAGAAGGCGCGCCACCAGGCAACGTTCACAATGGTGGTCACCCTGCTTCCCGAGCTGGCGCTGGGAGCCGGGCTGGTGGTGGGCGTCATGCTGTGCGCCAGCGGTCAACTGAGCATCGGCGCCCTGGTGGCGTTTTTCGCCACCGCGGCGGTTATTGCCTCCCCCGTGGAATTCTCCGGGATGCTGTTGGCCATGGCACTCACGGCCAAGACCGCCGTCGACCGCCATTACGAGGTGATGGACACGCAAAACACCATCACCAGCCCAACTCAGCCACGGCGCCCCAAGGAACTCGCTGGGGCACTCCGCTTCGCGAACGCAACCTTCGCCTTCGAGGACGCGCCGGACAAGCCCATCCTCAAGGACATCAACCTGGACATCCGTCCCGGCGAAACCATGGCCCTGGTGGGCATCACCGGCAGCGGCAAGAGCGCGCTGATCCAGCTGGTGCCGCGTCTCTACGACGTCACCACAGGGGCCATCACCATCGACGGCGTGGACATCCGGGACTTCGAGGTTGAGGAGCTTCGCAGGGTTGTTGGCGTGGCGTTCGAGGACACCACGCTCTTCTCCAATTCCGTACGGGACAACGTCCTCCTGGGCGCCCCGGTCCGGACGGAGGAGGTCCTCGACGAAGCACTGGATGTGGCCCAGGCACACTTCGCCTACTCTCTGCCGGAAGGGGTGGACACGCTGATCGGTGAGGAAGGCCTAAGCCTGTCCGGCGGGCAGCGGCAGCGGATCGCGCTGGCACGCGCCATCGCCGCCCGCCCGCGCGTGCTGGTCCTGGACGATCCCCTGTCCGCCCTGGACGTGCACACCGAGGAGTTGGTGGAAGCCCGCCTCAGGGAAGTGCTGAAGGACACCACCACCCTGATCGTGGCCCACCGCCCCTCCACCGTGGCTCTGGCGGATCGGGTGGCGCTGCTCGAGGATGGCCGCATCACCGCTGTCGGGACACACACCGAACTCCTGGCCCACAACCAGCACTACCGCTACGTCATCGCCAGCCTGGACCGCGAACCGCGCGACCTGGACTCCGAACTGTCGGCGCTTGAGGTCCAGGCGGAGGAAGTGACCCGATGAGCACCGCAACGTTCGGCACCGCCAATGAAGACAATGCCCACCTCAGCAAGAGCGACAGCAGGGCAGTACGACGGCGGTCACTCGCCTTGCTGGGGTCGCTGATCCGTCCGGTACGGGTACGGTTCTGGCTGACCATCGCCATGGTGGTCCTTTCGCAGGCCGCGCGCGTTGCAGGCCCGGCACTGATCGCCTTCGGCATCGACCGCGCGCTTCCCGCGCTCCGGGCCGGCGATAACCTCCCGCTGGTGTTCACCGGCGTCGCCTACCTGCTGGCAGCCATTGCAACGGCGGGACTCACGTCCCTTTACGTCACCTCCACGGCGCGGCTCAGCCAGGCCATGCTGCTGGACCTGCGGGTGCGCGTCTTCCGGCATACCCAGCGGCTCAGCCTGGAGTTCCACGAGAAGTACACCTCCGGCAGGATTATCGCCCGGCAGACCTCGGACCTGGAGGCGCTGAGGGAACTGCTCGATTCCGGCGTCAGCTCCCTGGCCTCGGGGATGCTGTTCATGGCGTTTACCGCAATCACCATTTTTGCCCTCGACTGGCGGAGCGGTTTGCTGGTGCTGGCCGCCGGTGTTCCGATGTTTTTCCTTTCCCGCTGGTACCAGAAGCACTCGCAGATCGCCTTCCGTGAGTCCCGTGTGGTTTCTGCCCGGCTCATTGTGCATTTCGTGGAGACCATGACCGGAATCCGCGCCGTCAAAGCTTTCCGCAAGGAAAAGGAAAACTCCGAGCGCTACGGCAAGCTTGCCGAGGACTACCGGCTGGTGACCGTCCGCTCCATCAACCTCAACGGCATCTTCCAGCCGGGACTGGTGCTGATCGGCAACGTCTGCGTGGCAGTTGTCCTGCTCTTCGGCGGCTTCCGGGTGCTGGGCGGCGACCTGGCCGTTGGCGTGCTCCTGGCCCTAATCCTCTCCACCAAGCGGTTCTTCCAGCCGGTGGACCAGATGGCCATGTTCTACAACTCGTTCCAGAGCGCGCAGGCAGCCCTTGAAAAGGTCTCCGGGCTGCTGGAAGAGGTGCCCACAGTCCGGCCACCGAAGAACCCGGTTGCCCTGCGCAGCGCCACGGGTCGCATCGACTTCAACGACGTCGAATTCCGCTACGGCGACGGGCCTGTGGTGGTCCCCCGCCTGGACCTGCACATCCCCGCCGGGCAGACGGTGGCGCTGGTGGGCCAGACCGGGGCCGGCAAATCGACCCTGGCCAAACTCATTGCCCGGTTCTACGACGTCACCTCCGGCACGCTCACCCTGGACGGCGTAGACCTTCGCGACCTGGCCACTTCCGACCTCCGGCGGAACATCGTCATGGTCACCCAGGAAGCCTTCCTGTTCAGCGGCTCGGTGGCGGACAACATCGCCCTGGGCCGGCCGGAAGCCTCACGGGAGGAAATCGAGGAAGCCGCCAAGGCGGTTGGGGCACACGAGTTCATCCTTGAACTTCCCGAAGGCTACGACACGGACGTCAACAAGCGCGGCGGCAGGGTCTCCTCCGGGCAACGGCAACTCATCAGCTTTGCGCGGGCTTTCCTGGCACGGCCGGCGGTGCTGATCCTGGACGAAGCCACTTCCTCGCTGGACATCCCGTCCGAACGACTGGTGCAGGCCGGGCTGGCCCGGCTCCTGGCCGGCACGGAGGCAGCACGGAGGACGGCACTGATCATCGCCCACCGCCTGTCCACGGTGGAGACCGCTGACCGCGTCCTGGTGGTGCATGACGGCCGGATCGTGGAAGACGGGACGCCTGAGGAACTGATCGGTGGCGGCGGACGCTTCGCCGACCTGCACGGGGCCTGGAAGGATTCACTGGTCTAGCCATCCCGTTCAGGATTTCGCATCGGGGCCTTGGATCGGCTATCCTTGTAAAGTTGCTTTTGCAGCGGATCGGGATGTAGCGCAGCTTGGTAGCGCGCTTCGTTCGGGACGAAGAGGTCGCAGGTTCAAATCCTGTCATCCCGACCATAATGAAAGAGGGTCTCCTTGCGGAGGCCCTCTTTTTGCATCTCAAAGGGGTTGCGAAAGCATCGCGACCAGCCGGCTTCCGGCCTTACGCATGGTGGCCTTAAAAGGAACAGCCCCGGAGCAGTTGCTCCGGGGCTGCCTTCGCCTCCTATGGTGAGGAAGCTATTTATGCGGGGTCAGGCCAGTTGCCGATGTAGGTGACGACGGCGGTATCGGTGGTTGTGGTCTTCTTGCCCTTCGCCTTGGTGGAGGCAGGGTCAGGCCAGTTTCCAATAGCTACCGACGTACCCGAATTATCGGCGACGGAACCTGCAGACAGGACGGCCGGAGCCGCCGCAGAAAAAGCCAAGGCCCCAGCCAAGGCGGCCGCGGTTGCGATCTTCTTCAACATATAAGTTCCTCAATACGAGTCGGATTCGTTACAAAGCCAGCACTGTCCTTGTTGACACACATTGTAAAATATTTTCCACAGGGGCTGTCAAGCATTCGGCGCCCCAGCTGTCCAGAAGGAGGAAACGCGTGGGCAACGGATTCGGAGAAAAGCTCCGGGCGGAGCGCCTTGAGCGTGGACTGACACAGGCGGAACTGGGCAAGGACCTGTACTCCCCCAGCTACATCTCACTGCTCGAGACCGGCCGGCGCGAACCGACGGCTGAAGTCATTGAAGAACTGGCCCGCAGGCTGGAGTTGGCCCCCAAGGCACTGGAGGCTTGGAGCCAACCGATCTCCGTCAGCGACGCTGAATACGTGCTGGCTGGGCTCTATGCGCGCCAGGCATGGGACCTCCGCGACTACCCTCTTGCGGCGAGCCACGCGGCGACGGCCGCGCAGATTGCCTTGGAGGGTAAGAACACCAGTGCCTGGTGGAACATGACTTACATGCAGGCCGAGTGCCTCATGAAACAAGGCGATTTGCAGGAGTGCCGCAAAATCATCGAGCGGCTCATTGAGCACCCAATGGCGACGGAGTCCGTTGGCCTGGGAGTCCGCGCACGCCAGATGCTGGCTGCCGTCTGCCATGGCCAGGGCCAGTTGGCAATCGCGGTAGAACACGCTCTCGAGGCTGTCAGGCTCTCCGTCAACCTCCCCCGCGGCTCGACCGTCGCTATCGGTGCACACCGGATCCTGATAGGTGCGCTGGCCGAAAGTGGCCGGCTGGACGAAGCCTGGAAGTATTGCCAGGCGCTGCTCGACCAAGTTGACGAGCACGCGATGTCCCAACTCGCTGGCGAGGTGGCTTGGGTAGTCGGCAATGTGGCGTTCATGCGGCACGACTACACAGAAGGCGTCAAGCACCATGAGCGGGCAGCCCGCCTGCTCTCCCCTGCCAATGACATCGAGCTATGGGCGCGTTTCAACAAGGCCTCTGCCGCTGTCCGGCTCTCATCCGGCATTGTGGAGCCGGAGACGCTCGCAGCCATCGAACGTGCGGAGCTTGCCTTCTCGATTGTCGGCGGTACAAAGAGTGACGAGCTGGAGGTTGCCTTTATCCGCGCCCGCTGGCTCTACCTAACCGGCGACATCGTGGCAGCAGTCGAAAAACTCCGCGAAATCCACGCCGAACGTGATGCCTTGGGCAAGCACACCGCCGGTGAGGTCTCCCTGCTCCTGGGCAAGTCCCTCAAGGCCGCGGGCGATATCGACGAGGCATTGGGGTATCTCGAGGAGGCTCGAAAAGCCTTCGCCGCGGCAGGTGCGCAGGACCGGGTTCAGCAGGCGCTGGATGCGATCCTGGAAATAAAGCTCGCGCAAAAAAGAGCGGCAGCAGCGGCTAAAGCAAGCTAAATAAAGCCGGCCAAGTAAGCGGGAGGCTTACCTGGCCGGCTTTCGGGCCTACCTGGCTTCGGTCTGAACAGCTAGGAAAACGTCTTTCCTGTGATCCTCTCGTACGCTTCAACGTACCGGCTGCGGGTGCGCTCGACCACGTCGGCTGGAAGCGCAGGCGGCGGGGTGTCGGAGGATTTGTCCCAGCCGGACTCGGCGGAGGTCAGCCAGTCCCGCACATACTGCTTGTCGTAGGACGGCTGGGCCTGGCCCGGTTTATAGGTGCTGGCGTCCCAGAACCGCGAGGAATCCGGGGTCAGTACCTCATCGCCCAGGGTGATGGACCCGGAGACGGCGTCGTATCCGAACTCCACCTTGGTGTCCGCCAGGATGATGCCGCGCTCCCGGGCGATCTTTTCCGCGGTGGTGTAGATCTTCAGCGTCAGCTCTTTCAGGCGGGCGGCGATGTCGTCCCCCACCAGCGCCACCACGGCGTCATAGGTGATGTTCTCGTCGTGCTCGCCGATCAAAGCCTTCGCCGACGGGGTGAAGATGGCGTGCTCCAGCCGGGATCCGTCCACCAGCCCTTCGGGCAGCGGGATGTTACAGACCGTGCCCGAGGCCTTGTACTCAAGGAGCCCGGAACCGGTGAGGTAGCCGCGGGCAATGCACTCCACCGGGAACATATCCAGCTTCTTGCAGATCATGGCCCGGCCCTCAACCTCGGCCGGCACGCCGTCCTCCACAGTGGAACCGAGCACGTGGTGCTCAACGCCCAACTGGTCGAACCACCAGAGGCTCAGCTGCGTGAGGATGCGCCCTTTGTCAGGGATTTCACTGGACAGCACGTGGTCGTAGGCGCTGATCCGGTCGCTGGCCACCACCAGCACGCAGTCCTGGCCCAAGCGCTGCAGGATGGACTCATCGGCGGGCTCATAGAGGTCGCGCACTTTGCCGGAATAGACATGCTTCCAACCGGGCAGGTCAAGCGTCTCGGTGGCGTAGCCGCGGTTTTCTGAAGTGTCAGTCATGTCAGGCCTTTGCTTTCACGATGGGCATTGAACCCGTGGCGCCGTAGGGAACCTTGATTTCGCCACGGGCGGCTTTGCGGGCGATGTCGCTGCGGAACTGCGAGCCTTCCAGCTGGACCAGCTCCACGCCGTCGTAGGCTCTTTCGCGGGCCTCCACCAGGTCGCTGCCCAGGGCTACGACGGCCAGGACGCGGCCGCCGGCGGAAACTACTTTGCCTTCATCATCCAGGGCGGTTCCGGCGTGGATGACGTGCACGCCCTCAAGCGCTTCCACCTTCTTGAGTCCGCGGATCCGGTCACCTGTGCGCGGCTTGTCCGGGTAGTTTTCCGAGGCTACGACGACGGCGACAGCGGCTTCCTTGGACCAGCGCAGCTCCTCTGCCTTGTCCAGTTCGCCCTTGGCAGCCGCCATGAGCAGGGCGCCGAGGGGCGTCTTGAGCCGGGCGAGGACCGCCTGCGTTTCGGGGTCGCCGAAGCGCACGTTGAATTCGATAACGCGGGTACCGCGTGAGGTGAGGGCCAGGCCGACGAACAGCACGCCGACAAACGGGGTGCCGCGGCGGGCCATCTCGTTGACGGTGGGCTGGGCCACCCGGTCCAGGACCTCCTGCACCAGCCCTTCAGGGGCCCACTCAAGCGGGGTGTAGGCGCCCATGCCGCCGGTGTTGGGGCCTTCGTCGTTGTCGAAGATGCGCTTGAAATCCTGCGCCGGTGTGAGCGCAACGGTGTTCTGCCCGTCGCAGAGCACAAACAGGGAAACTTCGGGCCCGTCCAGGAACTCCTCGATCACCACTGATCCGCCGGCGTCGAAGCAGGACTGCGCGTGGGCCAGGGCTTCGTCGCGGTTCCTGGTGACCACCACGCCCTTGCCGGCGGCCAGGCCGTCGTCCTTCACCACATAGGGGGCGCCGAAGGTGTCCAGTGCTGACGCTGCTTCCTCGGCATTGGTGGCCACCATGGCCATCGCCGTGGGTACCCCGGCTTCTGCCATGACTTCCTTGGCAAAAGCCTTGGAGGCCTCCAGCTGTGCCGCCGCCATGCTGGGTCCGAAGACGGGGATGCCGGCTTCGCGCACGGCATCGGAGACACCGGCGGCCAGCGGAGCCTCGGGGCCCACCACCACGAGGTCCACGCCCAGCCGGGTGGCCAGTTCCGCAACCGCCTCGGGATCGTTGCCGTTGATGTTGTAGGTAGGGACCAGCTTGCTGATGCCGGCATTGCCCGGCGCCGCGTGGACCTCTGACACGTTGGGGTCGGCGAGCAGGGAGCGGACAATGGCGTGTTCGCGGCCTCCGGGGCCAATGACGAGTACCTTCACAGTCTCCAAGGGTACTTTGTGCACCCTTCCGGCTCCTAAGCTGTGACCTTCCCTGCCCGGCCGGTCAATCCGTGGCCCCGGCCGCTCCGAACCATACACATGACAACGCTTCGAAACCGGAAAACCGGCACCGCCACCATGGCCGCTTTGGCAGGCGTGGTGGCGGCCGCCGTCGTACTTGCCGTTGCGGAGCTGATCGGCGCATTCTTCACCGCCAGGGCCACGCCGCTGTTTGCCCTGGGCTCCACCTTCATCGACTTCACGCCGCCGTGGCTGAAGGACTTTGCGATCGCCACCTTCGGCACCAATGACAAGGCCGCCCTGTTCGTGGGCATGGGCCTCACCATCGCGGTGCTTGCCTGCATTCTTGGCGTGGTGGCCTACCGGAAATGGGCGCTGGGCGTCCTGGGTGTGCTGTTCATGGGTGCCGTGATTGTGGCCTGCGTGGTGACCCGGGCGGGCGTTGGCCCCGCGGACGCCATCCCTTCAGTGCTGGGGACACTGGCCGGCCTGGTGGCCCTGCGCCGATTGATGGTGCAGCTGTGGGGGCTGCAGGAGTGGCCCGAAGCGCCGGCTGATACAGCGTACGACGGCGGTGCCCGGGAACGTGGCGACGGCACCAGCCGCCGGGGTTTCTTCACCGCCGCGGGGATCACCGCGGTGGCTGCAGGAATCGCGGCGACTGGCGGCCGGCTCCTGGGTGCCGCACGCAACAATGTGGCCCAGGCCCGGGACGCCCTGCGGCTGCCGGCACCGGCCAAGGCTGCAGCGCCCGTCCCGGCGGGCGTGCAGTCCCCTGTTGCGGGCGTTACCCCGTGGCTGACGCCGAACAATGAGTTCTACCGCATCGATACGGCCTTGAGTGTCCCGGAAATCAACGTCGATGACTGGGAACTGCGGGTGCATGGGCTGGTGGAACAGGAAGTGACCCTGACGTTCCAGGACCTGCTGGATGCGCAGCTGATTGAGTCGCATGTCACCCTCACCTGCGTTTCCAACCCCGTGGGCGGCAACCTGGCCGGCAACGCCAAGTGGCTGGGCCTTCCCATCCGCGAGGTCCTGGCACGCGCCAAGCCCAAGGACGGCGCGGACATGGTGCTGTCCACCTCCATTGACGGCTTCAGCGCCTCCACTCCCCTGGAGGTCCTGCAGGATGACCGCGACGCCATTCTGGCCATCGGAATGAACGGCGAACCCCTTCCGCTGGAGCACGGCTACCCTGTGCGGATGGTGGTTCCCGGGCTGTACGGCTTCGTCTCAGCCACCAAGTGGGTGGTTGACCTGGAAGTCACCCGCTTTGCCGACAACAAGGCATACTGGACCAACCGTGGCTGGTCCGAACGCGGACCCATCAAGACCATGGCACGCGTGGAGGTGCCCAAGTCCTTCGCCAAGGTGCCGGCCGGGAAGGTAGCGGTGGGCGGTACCGCCTGGGCCCAGACGCGCGGCATCACCAAGGTTGAGATCCAGATCGATAACGGCGAGTGGATGGAAACCACCCTGTCGGCCGAAGCGTCCACCATCACCTGGCGCCAGTGGTCCTACGAGTGGGACGCCACGCCCGGCCCGCACTACATCAAGGTCCGGGCCACCGACGGCACCGGCGAAATCCAAACGGACAAGCGTGCCGACCCGGTTCCGGATGGCGCCTCCGGCTGGCAGTCGGTAATGGTGACCGTGCAGTAGATGGTCAGCGCTCAGTGGCGGGTCCCCGTGCAGTGGCAGGCTGGCCCATAGACTGGCGGTATGCCGCATAATCCGCATGCCACCTTCACCGTGGACTCCGCCGTCGAACTGGCCGTGATCGAACGCAGCGGCTTTGTGGAGTCGCGGCACATTGGTTCCGCCGTCCTTCTGTCCGCCGACGGGTCGGTGGTCACCGAGCTTGGCGACATCAACACCCCCATCTACGCCCGGTCCACCCTGAAGCCGTTCCAGGCGCTGGCATCCATGCAGTCCGGGGTTCCGCTGCGCGGCGCCCAGGTGGCCATCGCTTGCGGCAGCCACACCGGGTCACTGGACCACATGGACGTGGTGGCGGGCATGCTCAAGGCGGCCGGCGTCCGTGAAGACCAGCTGCAGTGCCCCGAAACCTGGCCCCAGGACGAGACGGCCCGCAACTGGCTGGTGCGCTCGGAGAAGGGGATGTCGCGGCTGGCCTACAACTGTTCCGGGAAGCACGCAGCTTTCCTTTGGGCCTGCACGGAGAACGGGTGGGATACGCACAGTTACCTGGAGCCCAACCATCCCCTGCAGCAGCGGGTCCGCACCGTGATCGAGGAATACACGGGCGAGCAGATCGCGCACCTGGGCATCGACGGCTGCGGCGCACCGGTAGCAGCAGTTTCCCTGAAGGGGCTGGCCAGGGCCTACTCCCAGCTGGCCAAGGCGCCCGGCGACCAGAGCTTCAGCGCCAGGGCGGCCACCATCGCCACGTCGATGCTGGATTACCCTTGGGCCGTGCAAGGCCGCGGCGAAGCCAACACGCTGGTGATGGACGAACTGGAGATCATCGCCAAGATCGGGGCCGAGGGAGTCCTGGCCATGGCCACGCCCCAAGGCGTTTCCGTGGCCGTCAAGATCCTCGACGGCAATGTCCGCGCCACCTCGCTTGTGGCTCTGACCCTTCTTGCGGCAGCGGGGGCCGTGGAGATTCCGGGCGTTGCCAGCGCCCTGGAAAAAGTGGTTGAGCCGGTGCTTGGCGGCGGCCGACCGGTGGGCAAGATCCGGCTGGGCCCGGCAGTTTCCGCCCTTCTGGACTGACACCCCGTTCTCCCGCCGCCGCAAAATCCGCACCGCCGCAAAAGGAAAGACTGAAAGCATGGCCGTAGCCCGCCGTCGTATCGACGTCCAGGAAGGCAAAGCAGCACTGAAGGCATGGCTGGAAGCCGCCCAGCCGCCGTCGGACGTTCCCGTGCCACGCACGGTCCTGGCCACCGCAGTGAGGTACTCGCTGGAGGAAGTGACCGCCCGCGCCCCGGGCAACTCTGTTGAGGTGCGTGTGCCGCCCTTTGGCGTCACACAGTGCGTGGAGGGGCCGCGGCACACGCGCGGCACCCCACCCAATGTGATTGAGTGCGACGCCGCCACTTGGCTTGGGATGGTGACGGGCCAGGTGCGCTGGGCGGATGCAGTTGCTGCCGGCAAAGTGGCAGCATCAGGCCTGCGGGCCGACCTGTCGGCCCTGCTGCCCCTCTAGCCCTGCCGCCTCATCCCCAGCCGCGGCGAGTAGGCCGGAGCGCGTCAGCCGCGGCCGATGAAGGGCATGCCGGCCGCGGTAACCACCACTGAGCCAACACTGGCTGTGGCCGGCATGTTGGCCATCATCAGCACCGCGCGCGCCGCGTCCTTCACGGGGAACATCGGCTCCACCTTGCGGCTGCCGTCGGCCTGCAGTGCCCCCGAGCCGACGCCGATGGTGTCCATGATTTCCGTGGCCGTGTTGCCGATGTCGATCTGCCCGCACGTGATGCCATAGCCGCGGCCGTCCAGCTCGATGCTCTTGGTCAGGCCGGTCATGGCGTGCTTGGTGACCGTGTATGCGACCGTCCGGGGCCGGGGCGAATGGGCGGAGATGGAACCGTTATTGATGATCCGCCCGCCCTGCGGCACCTGCGCTTTCATGGCCCGGACGGCCGCGGCCGCGCACAGCATGGAGCCTGTGAGGTTCACGGCCAGCGTGGCGTTCCAGTCGTCCAGGCTAATCTCGTCCACGCCGGCTGCCGGGCCGAACACGCCGGCATTGTTGAACAGGACATCCACGCGCCCCCACTGCCGGCGGGCAGCCTCGAAAAGGCGCTCGACGTCGTCGGGTCGCGTGACGTCACACGGCACCACAAGAGCGTCGGGGTGACTGTCCGCTGTCTCCTTCAGCTGCGCTTCGCGTCGGCCGGCCAGCACCACGCGGAAGCCGTCGGCCAGCATCTGCCGGGCGACCTCCCGGCCAACGCCGGAGCCGGCCCCGGTAACGACGGCGACGCGGGCAGTGGGAGGGGACGTGTCCATTCTGTCTCCTGGCTTAGGACTGCGCCGGCACGGCCGGCTTGTTCAGCGGCCAGCCTATGACGGTCTTGGGGCGGGGCGCAGCGAACGTCCGCACTTTGGAGGTGGAGAGTCGCATCCGGACCAGGGATTCGGCGATTGTCACCGCGGAAGCCACGCCGTCCACTACGGGGACTCCCGCCCGCTGCCGGATCTGCTCATCCAGCCCGGCCATGCCGCCGCAGCCGAGCACGATGACCTCGGCCTTGTCCTGGGTGACGGCCAGCATCGCCTGATTGATGATGGCCTCCACTGCCCGCCCGGGTTCCTCCTCCAGTTCCAGCACGGCCATGCCGCTGGCACGGACGGACGCACATCTGGCGTCCAGTCCGGCCAGCTTCAGCCTGTCCTCGATGAGGGGAACCGTCCGGTCCAGGGTGGTCACCACGGAGTACTTGTGACCCAGGAACATCGCCGTGCTGGCTGCGGCTTCGGTGATGTCCACCACCGGCACGTCCAACAGCTCCTGCAGGCCTTCGCGGCCGTGCTCGCCGTAGCCGGCCTGGACAACGGCGTCGAAGGGCTCCGGGTAGGAGGTGACGGCGTCCATGACGGCGATGGCGGCGAGGTAGCTTTCAAAGTTGCCCTCGCAGGAGTCTGCGCCGAACCTCGGGGTGATGCCGATGATTTCCGTACCGGGAGCGGCCACACTGCGTGCCGAGGCCGCAATCGAGTCCGTCATCGACGAGGTGGTGTTCACATTGGCAACGAGTATGCGCATGGGGAATTCCTTTGGTGCTCCGGGTCCCTGTGGGGCCGGTTGCTGGGTGGGTGGGGCTCAGTGGGTGCTGACGACGGCGATGGCCTCACCGTCGTGGTCTTCCAGCCGTTGGTTGCGGTCGGCGATGAAGAAGTAGAGCGTGGCGGCGATGCCTGCTGCAAAGAACCAGGCGAAGGGAGCGGCCGCAGCCAGTCCCGGGACGAAGGCGATGAGGAGGGCCAGGACGGCGGCCGGAACCATGGCGATGATGGCCCGCGGGTTGACGCCCTTCTTGTAGAAGTACGTTCCGTCAGGGGATGCCGTGTAGAGCTGCGGCACGTTGACCTTCCCGCGGCGGATGAGCCAGTAGTCGGCCATGACGACGCCGAACAGCGGGCCGAGCAGCGCACCGAGTCCACCGAGGAAGTACACGATGACCAGCGGGTTGTTGTAGAGGTTCCAGGGCAGGATGACCAAGCCGATCGTCGCTGAGACCATGGCGGCCTTGCGGAAGTTCAGCCGCTTGGGGAACAGGTTGGTCAGTGCGTAAACCGGGGCAACGAAGTTGGCCATGAGGTTCACGGCGATGGTCAGGATCAGCAGGGCAAGGCAGGCCAGGACCAGGAAGAGCGTGTTGGGGATGGTCTGGACAATGTCCGAGGGGCTCTTGATGATGGTGCCGTTGATCTTGAACTGGCCACCGGCCATGACCACCACAATGGCGCCGAAAACCAGCATGTTGATGGGGATGCCCCAAAAGTTGCCGCGCACCACAGCCTTCTTGGAGACTGCCGAGCGGGTGAAGTCGCAGAAATTCAGGACGAAGGTGCCGTAGATGGACACCCACAGGGCGCCGCCGGCGAAGATGGTGAGCCACATTTCCGGCCCTTCCAGCGCCTTGTCGGAGGACCAGGCGATGCTTCCGCCTGCCTCGACGAAGATCCAGATGGCCATGGCGGCCATGGTGGCAAGAATGACCGGGCCGGCGAAGGCCTCATACTTGCGGATCATCTCCATACCGAAGCTGACGATCACCAACTGCACCACCCAAAGGGTCACAAACGCCATCCAGCCCAGGGTGGACAGGCCCAGGATGGAGTCTTTGTCCATGTCCGCCAACGCGGGGAACATGGCCACGAGCATCACGCGGAACACCACGGATGCGAGGTAGGTCTGGATGCCGAACCAGGCCACGGCCACTGCGCCGCGGAGGAGGCTGGCGATCTGGGCGCCCCTGATGCCGAAGCTGATTCGGCTCATGACCGGGAAGGGAACACCGGTCTTGACGCCCATGAATCCGGACAGCGTCAGGAGGCCGAACAACAGCGCCGCGCCGATGCCGAGGGCCATGAGGATCTGCCACCCGCCCAGCCCCAAGGCGAACAGCCCGATGGCGAAGGCGTAGTTGCCCAGGCTGTGCACGTCGTTGGCCCACAAGGTGAAGATGCTGTAACTGGTCCAGCTGCGGCCGGCGCGCTTGGTGGGGGCAAGATCGGAGTTGTACAGGGAAGGGCTGATGCTCGTGCCCGAGGCTGCGCTTGCTGATTCGCACAAGGCTTCAACGCTTCCGGGGGTATGTACTGCGGGGGCTGACGGCGCTGCCAGGCCCTGCTCAGCAGTAACGCCCGCCGTGGGAGGGGTTTGCATAAGGGTCTCAATTCGTTGGGAATCCGGGTGGTGAGGCCGACTGGGGAGTCGTTTCTGTTATTCCACATACCGGAAACGAGATATTGAATAGTGAAAATAATGGTATGACTTGGGTCACTGCGGGTCAAGGGCCACGGGCACCCCCGGCCGGTCATAATACGTTGATTCGCTCCAACCCGCCGCTGCGGCCGGTTGGTGGCGGCTATCACGTTGACCCTGGACACGCCTCCTACTAATCTCGTCTAGCAATATTGTTTTCTCACAATACGAAAACATGAGGCCAAGCATTCAAAGATGAAAAGAGGCTGCCGTGGCTGCAGGAGAAGAGACCTCCCATATCCTCAGCGGGTTGACTAACCAGCTGCCTGATCGTGATCCGGAAGAGACTGCCGAGTGGGTTGAGTCCCTGGATGCGTTGATCAGGGAACAGGGTACCGAGCGTGCCCAATACATCATGCGGAGCCTGCTGCAGCGCGCGGGCGCGCAGAGCGTGGGTGTGCCGATGGTGACCACCACCGATTACGTGAACACGATCCCGGTGGACCAGGAAGCAGAGTTCCCGGGCAACGAGGAGTACGAACGCCGCTACCGGGCCTACATGCGGTGGAACGCCGCGGTCATGGTGCACCGGGCGCAGCGGCCCGATATCGGCGTCGGCGGGCACATCTCCACCTACGCCGGCGCGGCGACCCTGTACGAGGTCGGGTTCAACCACTTCTTCCGCGGCAAGGATCACCCCGGCGGCGGGGACCAGGTCTTCTTCCAGGGCCACGCCTCCCCCGGCATGTACGCCCGGGCATTCATGGAAGGCCGGCTCTCCGAGGAAGACATGGACGGGTTCCGGCAGGAAAAGTCCCGCCAGGGCCACGCCCTGTCCTCCTACCCGCACCCGCGCCTGATGCCGCACTTCTGGGAATTCCCCACCGTGTCCATGGGCATCGGGCCGATGAACGCGATCTACCAGGCCCAGAACAACCGCTACCTGCACAACCGCGGCCTGAAAGACACCTCCGACCAGCAGGTCTGGGCGTTCCTGGGCGACGGGGAAATGGACGAGCCCGAGTCCCGCGGCCTGCTCCAGCTCGCCGCGAACGAGAACCTGGACAACCTGAACTTCGTGATCAACTGCAACCTCCAGCGCCTGGACGGGCCGGTCCGGGGCAACGGCAAGATCATGCAGGAACTCGAAGCGTTCTTCCGCGGCGCGGGCTGGAACGTGATCAAGGTCGTCTGGGGCCGGGAATGGGATGACCTGCTCACCCGCGACACCGACGGCTCCCTGGTGAAGATCATGAACGAAACCGTCGACGGGGACTACCAGACCTACAAGGCCGAATCCGGCGGGTTCGTCCGCGAACACTTCTTCGGCAAAACCCCGCAAACCAAAGACCTCGTCGCGGACCTGACCGATGACCAGATCTGGAACCTCAAACGCGGCGGCCACGACTACCGCAAGGTCTACGCCGCCTACAAGGCCGCCACCGAATTCAAGGGCAAACCCACCGTCATCCTCGCCCACACCGTCAAGGGCTACGGCCTCGGCCCCCACTTCGAAGGCCGCAACGCCACCCACCAGATGAAAAAACTCACCATCGGGGATCTCAAGGAGTTCAGGGACTACCTGCGCATTCCCATCTCGGATGAGCAGCTCGACGCCGATCCGTACCGGCCTCCCTACTACCACCCCGGATTCGATGCACCCGAAATTGCCTATCTCCTCGAACGAAGGAGGGCACTGGGCGGCTCCGTTCCTGAGCGCCGCGGCGGACACCAGCCCGTGGAACTGCCGGATGCGAAGTCTTATGAGGTGGCCAAACGCGGTTCGGGCAAGCAAATGGCGGCCACCACGATGTCATTCGTGCGCCTGCTGAAGGATTTGCTCAGGGACAAGAAATTCGGGAACCGGATTGTGCCCATCGTGCCGGATGAGTCCCGCACCTTCGGCATGGACGCGTTCTTCCCCACGGCGAAGATCTACAACCCCAAGGGCCAGAATTACTTGTCGGTGGACCGTGACCTGGTCCTGGCGTACAAGGAGTCCCCCGCGGGCCAGCTGATCCACCCCGGCATCAACGAAGCCGGCGCCGTGGCAGCGTTCACCGCCGCCGGAACCTCCTACGCCACCCACGGCATCCCCCTGGTCCCGGTCTACGTGTTCTACTCCATGTTCGGCTTCCAACGCACCGGCGACGCCTTCTGGGCAGCAGCGGACCAAATGACCCGCGGCTTCATCATCGGCGCCACCGCAGGACGGACCACCCTCACCGGCGAAGGCCTCCAGCACGCCGACGGCCACTCCCCCCTGCTGGCCTCCACCAACCCCGCCGTACTCACCTACGACCCCGCCTACGGCTACGAAATCGGACACATCGTCCGCTCCGGCCTGGAACGGATGTACGGGGCAGAGTCCGAAGGACACGACGGCGACAAGAACGTCATGTACTACCTCACCGTGTACAACGAACCCATCATCCAGCCCGCAGAACCGGAGAACCTCGACGTCGAAGGCGTCATCAAGGGCATCTACCTGCTCGCCCCGGCAAAGGCCGCAGGACTGAACGAAAGCAGTCCCCGCACCCAGATCCTCGCCTCCGGCGTCTCCGTACCCTGGGCCCTCGAAGCCCAGCGCGTGCTGGCCGATGACTGGAACGTCTCCGCCGACGTGTGGTCCGTGACTTCCTGGAACGAACTGCGCCGCGACGGCCTCGCCGCCGAAGAAGAAGCCTTCCTCAACCCCGGCCAGCCCGCCCGCGTCCCCTTCGTCGCCCAGCAACTCGAAGGAGCCACCGGCCCCATCGTCGCCGTGTCCGACTACATGAAGGCAGTCCCGGACCAGATCCGGCAGTTCGTCCCCAACGAATTCGCCACCCTCGGCGCCGACGGCTTCGGCTTCTCCGACACCCGCGCAGCAGCCCGCCGCTACTTCAAGAACGACACCCACTCCATCGTGGTGAAAGTGCTGCAAATGCTGGCGGCGAGGGGCGAAGTTGAGGAGGATGCGCCGTCATACGCCATTGACCGGTACAAGCTCCTGGACGTCAACGCCGGCACCACGGGCGGGGCGGGCGGCGACGCCTGAGAAGCACCGCCAGGAGCAGTCGGGACAGTCTCCGTGGGAGGCTGCCCCGACTGCTTTGGCATTGGCTAGGGTGCAGCTATGAGGAACGCGGAGCATCTGAGGGTCCCGGCCAGGCCTGTCACGGGAGTACTCCTGGCGGCCGGGGCCGGGACGCGTCTGGGTCTGGGACCGAAAGCCCTGCTGCCCTACCGGGGCCGGCCGCTGGTGGAGTCCGTCGGCAATGCACTGCTTGAGGGCGGCTGCCGGGAAGTAGTGGTGGTCCTCGGCGCAGGAGCGTCTGAAGTTCAGGCAGCTGCCAGCCTCGACCGCTTCCGCGTGGTGGACAACGCGGACTGGCAGACGGGCATGGGCAGCTCATTCCTGCTCGGGAACCACGCCGCGAACCCCGGAAGCCACCTGTTGATAGCCCTTGTGGACCAGCCCGGACTGACCCCGGAGACTGTCCGGCGGCTGTTAGCCGCCCATCGTCCGGGGCGTGTCACGGCGGCGGCCTACCGCCGCGCGCCGTCCGACGGCGGGCTGCCGGATACCCGAAGCCACGCGGGCGACGCTGGCCGCGGAGACTGTGTTGAGCCAAAGGAGACCGCAGGAGGGAACGAAAACACACAGCAGGAGAACAGGTCACGACAGCCAGGATTCGGCCGCCACGGAAACAACCGCGGGCAAGCGGGCCAACTTCACCGCGGGCACCCCCTGCTCATCGACGCCTCGCTGCGCGAGGCAGTGTGCGCAACGGTAACGGGTGACGCCGGCGCGCGCGGCTTCCTGCGTTCCCATCCTGACCTTGTGGACGAGGTGGACTGCAGCGACCAGTCCAGCGGCGAGGACGTGGATACGCCGGACCAGCTGGGCCTTCTTCAGTAGCAGTCGAGCTCCACAGGCACCGGTCCACCACTAGCAGGCGACCCCAACAGCACGCAAAGACGGTCAGGCGTGGGCAGGGCAGCATTACCCTGGCTGCGTCAGGCGGATGGAGCGTGCAGGACCCACTGCAGCCAATCTTCTGCCGGGGATATCCCGAGCTGCACGAGATCAGAAAGCGCGCCAGGCGGTCCCTCCCCCGGTACCTGGTCCGCGTTGTGAAGAACAGGCCAACGGGTGGGTTCCCAGTCCTGGTGTTCGCTTGGGTAGTGCCTGCCAGCGGGTGAGATCCAGCCGGGTGGTTCGTTTTTGGTGGCCCGCGTGGGTTTCCATCCGGTGCTGTGTCGGAGTTTGTGGTGGTTCGGGCAGGGTTGTGCCAGGTTGGAGATCCCGGTGGTGCCACCGTTGGCCCAGGCGAGGATGTGGTCGGCGTCGTTGTCCAGGGAGTTGTTGCTGCAGCCCGGGAACGGGCACTTTCCGTCCCGCATCCTCAGCCAGGCCCGCATCGCCCCGGTCACCCGGTAACTTGTCCGGCCGATCTCCAGCGGCGCCCCGTCCCGCGGATCCACCAACACCCGGTAAAACGACCCGGCGCCGTTCGCGACCAGGTCCCGGGCCATCGAGGGCGGGATCGGCCCGTACCCGTCGAGCATCGCCGGTTCATCGGCCAACCCCATCAGGGAGAACACCGGAACCGTGACCAGAACCTGGGCCCGGATCGGCGAAGAGATGTCTTCCCGTCCATCCCTGCCATTGACACCGGCGCTGTCACGGGCACCGGTATCGCCGTCACCACCATCAGCTTCGTCAATCGCATCCGTGACACTGGCGCCACGGCCGCTACTGGTCCTATTGCTGCTGCTGCTGCTGCTGCCGCTGCCGCTGCCGAGGATCGCATCAGCGAACTTGTCAGCCCGCAACTGGGACATGGTCCGGGACTCCTCCGGCCTCTGCAGTGACCGGGCGACCGCGGTGAGCCGGTTCCACCCGGCCAACGCCTGCTCCGCCGGCAAACACGCGGACAGCCACGCCATCCCGTCCTGGTCCGGCCGGAACTCAACCCGCCGATCCGCCACCCCCTTGGCATGGCGCACTTCGATGCTCTCGGCGTGGTGGCGTTCCCGCCAGGTCCGGGCCTTTACCCTGAACCGATGCGCCGGCATCTCCCCGGCAGGGCACCCCCGAGCAGCATCCGGGGCGTCCGGGTCAAGGAAATGAGCTTCCAACGCCGCCGCCCCCGCGGCACCCAGGCTCGCGGCCTCATCAGCCATCACTACCGCATGACTCCAGGACAACGTCCCCGCCTGCAGCCCCGCAAGGGTCCGTGGCAACGAGGAAACAACGGCGTGCGAAGTCGCCAGGAACGAGGACGCCGCCCGCGGCCCCAGCGCCAGCACGCACCCGACCTCCGCCGCGACCGCCATCTCCTGCGCCTGCACCGGCACATCCGGACCGGCAACAGCACTGGCGCTCTCCGCGTACATCACCGCAGCCTTCGCCTTCAACCCGGCAATCCCTGCTTCAACCTCACGGGCACCGGCAAGAATGTCCAAGCAACCATCCGCCAGGCCGGCCAACGGATCAGCCACCGAAAACGACTCCGAACCGCACCAATCCACCTCGGCATTCAGCACAGCAAGGGCAGCCCGGATGTCTGCGTAAGCCTTGACCACCGCCGCCCTTCCCATGAACCAATCATGACAAAGGGGTACGACATTCTGGCTGTGAAGTGTTCAGCTCAGGCCTGCATCCCACTTTCCAGCAACTGCTCCAGCCCGCTCTTGAAACCCGCCCTGCCGCCATGCGCCGGATGCCGAATCTTGGGAACGGCCAAGCCGCTGCGTTGGAGGCTGTGCTGGGCCACATTGCCCACCGCCACGATGGAGGTAGTACCGAACAGTTCCGCCAATTCCTGCCAGAAAGGAGTCCCCAGCTTTGTCTCCGAAGGCTTGGGCGTGCGGTTGGACAAAGGCTTTCCTGGCTGGTGCGTGTGCCAGGGGAAGGCACTCCACAGCAGTGGCAGAGCCCCCACCTCTTCCAGCACCTGCCACAGCACCGTTGCCGTTGGCTCGGCAGCCACCCCTGCAGCTTCGGGCGGCAGCACGTACCCCTTGCCGGGGCCGAAAAGCCCGAAGCTGTTGGTGGGGCCTCCGAGGATAACCCGGTTGGTGAATGGCACGCCGGTGATCCGCATGCCCCGGAAACCGGGTGCCTCCCCTACCAGCAGCACCTTGGGCTGCCGGTCCAGCATCTCCTGCAGGTAGAGCTCCAGGTTGCGCCTGCGCAGCGCGTTCTCCGGGACTTCATGATTGAAGAAGTTAGTGCACGCCGGTCCGAGCTCCACGGCCGCAAGCCGCTGAACGAACGCAGAGATGCCGGGGGCCGTCATTCGGCGGACTTTTCGAGGACGGCAGCCAAACGCTCTGCTGCCGACGGATCGGCCCTGTGAAGGCGCGCTTTTCGAAGGTTCTCGCGTACGATCCAGCGCACGTCACGGTCCTGGCTGCGAGCCCACTTGGCGAGGTGTCCGAACCCAGTGACCGGTGCCGCGGCAACGGCAACGCTCCAGCAGTATCCAAGCCCCTGGCGCAGCACGCGGAATTGCTCCGACCGGCGGGATGCAGAATCCGTTCCTTCCACCACACTGGTTATCCTGTCGAGGATCTCAACCGCTTTAGTGGCATCCTCCGGAGCACCCAGCAGCCGCGGTTCACAAATCCCGGCCGCAACGGCACGCTGCACGAGAGGCCCGTCGTCCGCCCACCGTTCCACCACGGCCCACAAGGCGGGCATGTCCGCATCCCCCAGGCGCTGCAGGGCCATGGCTACCCCCTCGCGGACCCGCCAGCGGTCGTCTTCCGCCAGCGCCCGCAGGGTAGCGGCAGCATCAGAATCGCCCTCCACAAGCAGCCGGCCAAGACCAATAGCGCCGCACAGGGCAAGGTACTCGTCGGGGCTCCCGGCGCACAGCCGGACCAGGTCCGGCTCCGCTACATCGGCAAACGCCACCGCCAGTTCCAGGTTGCCCCGGGGCCCAGGAAGCCCGGACTCAGCGGTCAGGTAGGCGGTCCACTCCCCGGGCGGAAGCAATTCCAGCACCGCCCGGTAATCCGACCGTTTGCCCATCGCTGAACTCCTTGCCGCCGGCGTGCCACCGAGCCGAGTGGGTAAGAAAGCCGCCCGGGGTCCCCGTGGCGAGCGAAGTGGGGCTTGGGCAGGCGGCGAACGCTACCAGCGCGGGTGGATGGACTCGCGGAAGTAGTGGTCGTAGATCCAGCGGACCCCGTCGTCGAACTCCTTGCCCACGCTGACCGTGGCCGCGGCGGCATTGGCCCGTGCCTGATCCACGTTGCGGGCGCCGGGGATGACGGTAGTGACGCCGTCCTGGGCAGCAATCCAGGCGATGGCCGCCTGCGCCGTTGTAGCGCCGGAAGGGACCAGCTGCTCGAACTCCTTCACGGCTTTCAGGCCCAGCTCGTAGTCCACGCCGGAGAAGGTCTCCCCAACGTCGAAGGCATCGCCCTGGCGGTTGTAGTTGCGGTGATCGTTCTCCGCGAAGGTGGTGTCCTTGGTGTACTTGCCGGAGAGCAGACCGGATGCCAGCGGCACACGGGCGATGATGCCCACCCCTGCAGCCTTGGCGGCGGGCAGCACCTCGTCCAGCGGCTTGAGGCGGAAGGCGTTGAGGATGATCTGGACAGAGGCCGTTCCTTCATGCCGGATGGCTTCGAGGGCCTCGTCCGTCCGTTCCACACTGACGCCATAGTTGCGGATGGCACCTTCCGCCACCAGGGTGTCGAGGGCGTCGTAGACCTCGTTGTTGCTGTAGACCGGGGTGGGCGGGCAGTGCAGCTGGACCAGGTCCAGGGTGTCCATGCCCAGGTTCTTCCGTGACCGGTCCACCCACTGGCGGAAGTTGGCCAGCGTGTAGTTCTCCGGCCGCTGCTCCACCCGCCGGCCCATCTTGGTGGCAACCGTGACGCCGGAGCCCGGGTTGTCCGCCAGGAACTTCCCGATGGCCTGCTCACTCTTGCCGTCACCATAGACGTCCGCGGTGTCGAAGAGGGTAACTCCGGCCTCCACCGAGGCTGCGAGGATGGCCTGCGCCTGTGCCGGATCCACGTTTCCCCAGTCCGCACCGAGCTGCCAGGTACCCAGCCCCACGATGGAGACGTTCCGTCCGGTCTTGCCTAAAATCCGCTGTTCCATCCCCCGACTATATGCAACGATGCAACCCCGGGTCAGATCCGACCCCGGGTTGCATCCGCGCCAGCGGAAGTATGACCCCGGCTGGCCTAGGAAGGCACACGCTCCAGCTTGGGCACCAGCCCGGCTTCCTTGAGCCCCAAATAGATCCGGTCGCGAGCGATGGGCAGGGACGCGAAGCGCACTCCGGTGGCATTCCGGATGGCGTTGGCAAGCGCCGGCGCCACCGGATTGAACGGGCTTTCGCTCATCGATTTCGCCCCCAGCGGCCCCAGCTTGTCGTTGGTATCCGCGAAGTACACCTCGCTGCGCGGCACGTCCGCGAAAGTAGGAATGTGGTACTGCCGCAGGATGTCCGTGGTGACCTTGCCGGCGTCGTCCACTACGACTTCCTCATACAGCGTGGCACCCAAGGCCTGCGCAATCCCACCTTCGATCTGTCCGCGACATTGCCGCGGGTTGACCACCACGCCCGCGTCGGCGGCCTGCACGCTTTGCAGGATCTTCAGCTCACCGGTGCCGCGGTTCACGGCCACCCGGAAGCCGTGCACGTTGAAGGCGACGGAACGCGGGGTACCGCCCCAGCGTCCCTCGGCGGCGAGTTCGACGCCGGCATCCGCGGCAGCCTGCGCCAGCTCAGCCAGTGCCACGGAAGTTCCGTCAACCACCACGGCATCGCCGTTGAGGACGCACGCGGACGCCTGCGTCTGCCGGATGCCGGCCGCGAAGGCGCGGATCCGGACTGCCAACTCTTCGGCAGCGGCGAGCGTGGCCTTTCCGGCCACCACCGTCCCTGCGGAGCCGAACGCGCCGGTGTCGTGCTCCACCAGGTCCGTGTCCGACTGGCGCACCGCCACCCGGGACGCCTCCGTGGACAAGGCCGTGGCCGCGAGCTGGGTATGCACCGTGGTGGTGCCGTTCCCAAACTCGGCGGTCCCGACTTCGGCCTGGTACGTCCCGTCCGGCAGGAGCCGGAGGCGGGAGTGGGCAAAGTGCCCCCGCGGGGGCACGGTGTCGATCATGGAGAGGGCAGCGCCCTCCCCCACCATCCAGTCCGGGCCAAGGTCGTCCAGGCCTGCCTCCCGGTAGCGGGCCTTGCCGCGATCCAGGGCGTCACGGACCAGGTCAAGGCACTGGTCCAGCCCGTAGCTGCCGTAGTGGACGTCCTCCTCCGGATCCGGCTGGGTGGACAGCATGTGGTCTCCCTCGCGGACCATGTTCCGGCGGCGGAACTCCAGCGGATCCATGCCGATACCGGCCGCCAGTTCATCCATGGCGGACTCGATGGCGAAGATCATCTGGCTGAGTCCATAGCCGCGGAAGGCACCGGCCGGCACCGTGTTGGTGTACACCGAGTGCGCATCCACCTTCTTGTTGGCGCAGTTGTATACGGCCAGTGATTCGCCGCAACCGTGGAACATGACGCCGGGGCCGTGGTTGCCGTAAGCGCCGGTGTTGGTGGCGACGTCCAGCTCCAGGGCCGTCAGCCTGCCATCCCTGCTGGCACCGGCCTTCAGCTTGATGGTGAACGGGTGCCGGGTGGTGGTGGCGGTGAACTGCTCGGTGCGGGTCAGTTCCAGCTGGATCGGCCGCTGCAGTTTCAGGGCTGCGAGCGCCACGAGGTCCTCGGTGAGGACTTCCTGCTTGCCGCCGAACCCGCCGCCCACCCGGCCGGCCACCACGTGCACCTTGTCCTCATCCAGCCCGAACACCCGGCACAGCGTCCGCCGGACCAGGAACGGGACCTGGCTGGACGTGCGGACCTGCAGCCGGCCGTCGGCGTCCACCGACGCGATGGCCGCGTGCGTCTCCAACGCCACGTGCTGCACCCGCTGGGTCTGGTAGGTCTGCTCATGGATGAAATCGGCGGCAGCGAAGCCGTCGGCCACGTTTCCCAGCTCCGAGTGCAGTTCCGCCACCACGTTGCGGTCCGGCCGGCCAATTCGGGAGCGGAATGCATCCTTGTCCCCGTGCACCAGCGGTGCGCCCGGCAGCAGCGCGTCCTGTGGCGAGAAGACAGCAGGCAGCTCCTCATACTCCACGCGGAGCGCCCGGACGCCGGCTTCCGCAGCGCCGACGGATTCAGCCACGACGGCGGCCACCCGCTGGCCGCGGAACCTCACCACGTCATCGAGCACCCGGGTGTCATCCGGGTCGTCGGTAAAAAGCTCATGCTGCGCCGTTGAGAACAGCTGCTCCGGCGCGTCCTCGTGGGTGAAGACCGCCACGACGCCGGGAACCTGCAGCGCTGCCTCCTTGTCGATGGAGAGAACGCGGGCGTGGGCGTGCGGCGAGCGCAGGATCTTCAGGTGCAGCAGGGCCTGCTGCTGGTCCACCGGGAGGTCCAGGGTGTAGCGGGCGGCGCCGGTAACCACTGCCCGGCTGGCCGGTGCGGGAACGTCGTCGCCCAACCGGCCCGGCTCCGGATCCGGCTGGCCTTCCCCCGCGATGCCGGAACCGGGTCCTTCAGGGGCGGGATGGCCGGCGTCTCCGCAGACCGCATCGGCAATGGCGCGGTACCCGGTGCACCGGCAGAGGTTGCCCTTGAGGTTCCGGGGCAGGTTGTCCTTTTGTCCGTCGTCGAACGTTGCCGCCGTCATCACCATGCCCGCCGTGCAGAAGCCGCACTGGAACCCCTGGCGCTCCATGAACTGCTGCTGCACGGGGTGCAAGTCGCCGTCGCCGCCACCTCCAGCCGCCGCCAGCCCCTCAATGGTGGTCACCGAACGCCCCTCTGCCCGCACGGCCGGGTAGATGCAGCTGTGGACCGGTGTTCCGTCCACGTGCACGGTGCAGGCGCCGCAGTCGCCGCCGTCGCAGCCTTTCTTCACGCCGGTGTTACCCAGCTCCCGCAGGAAGGTGCGCAGGCACTGCCCGGGGCGCGGCGCCGTGCCGGCAGGGGTGCCGTTGATCTCGATGGCCATGCTTAGGCCCCTTTCAAAAGAGTGGTGCCGGGCCTTGCGGCCCGGGGCGGCCAGAAATCACCGGAAACAACGAGTCCCGGTGTCCCGTGGGGCGCGGCGAGTTCGGCCCGGATTTCTTCGGCAAGCCGGTAGGTCATGTCGCGGCGCCAGGCGGGCAGGCCGTGGATGTCGTCGTGATAGAGCTCCGCCGGGATGGCATCGTCCAACGCAGCGGCCAGCCGGTCTGCATCCGGCACCCCGTCGAAACGCAGCTGTACGGGCCGCTTGGTGGCAGCGGTGACGGTGAGCACCAGGGAGGTGCCGCCGTCGAGCCTTCCGATGAGCAGCGCCCCGGACCGGCCCAGGTTGCTCAGCGACAGCCGGCGGAACGCCACCCGTGAGTTAAGGGCCGACGCCGGCAGGTGGATACTGCGGAGCAGCTCGCCGGGTGCCAGGCAGTTCGTGGCGTCCCCGGTGATGAACTCCGCCACCGGAACCTGCCGGCTGGCGCCGCCCGGGCCGAGGATGGTGGCCGTCCCCTCCATCCCGGCGCACAGCGAGATGATGGGCCCTGCGGGCAGGGAGGTGCAGAGGTTGCCGCCCACGGTGGACATGTTCCAGACCTTGAAGGAGGCCACGAAGGAATCGCAGCACGCCCGGACGAGGTCCAGCGCCGGCCAGCTGCGGTCCGCCACAGCCGGCGACACCGGAAGGTTGTACAGCTCCGCGATGGTGCACGTGGCGGCCAGCTCGATGCCGTCATCGGTGACGGTGACGGGCGTCCAGCCGGCGTCGCCGAGGTCCAGGAGCCGGGTGAGAGGCTGGGGCCCAAAGGCGTAGCTGCCGTAGGAGAACAGGACCGTGCCGCCGGCAAGCCAGGCATCGCCTTCGCGCCATTGCGCGGGGTCGGTGGTGCGGACCACCGCCTCGATGGTGTTCATGTCCATGCGATCTCCTGCTTGGTAAGGTCTGCGTCTGCCGGGGCAGCCGGGTGATGGTGGATGGCGCCGGAAGTTTCCCGCAACGGCATGCCGCTGGCAGCGCGGTTGCGGGCAGCGATCAGTTCCGCCGTCACGGACACCGCCACTTCGGCGGGAGTGACGGCGCCGAGGTCCAGGCCGATGGGCGAATGCAGCTGGGCAATCCGTTCCGGCGGAACGCCTGCGTTGAGGAGCTCATCCACCCGCTGGAGGTGGCTCCGGCGGGATCCCATGGCGCCCACATAGGCGAGGTCCAGGGCCAGCGCGGCCTCCAGCAGCGGGATGTCGAACTTGGGGTCGTGGGTCAGGACTGCGGCCACGGTGCGGGGGTCCACCCTACCTGCCGCGGCTTCCGCCGCCAGGTACCGGTGCGGCCAGTCGGTCACCACCTGGTCTGCGGCGGCGAACCGGGGCTGCGACGCGAAGGCCGGGCGGGCATCGACCAGGGTCACGTGGTAGCCCAGCAGTTTGGCTGCCGGGACCAGCGCGGCACCGAAATCGTTGGCGCCGAACACCAGCATCCGCGGCGGGGCCAGCCGGGATTCCACCAGGACAGCCAGCTCTTCGCCCGGGCGCCCGTGCCCGCTCCGGTCCGGTGGGCATTCCCGGTGCCCTGCCTGGCGGACCAGCCCGGTGCCGCCGCTGCGCACCATCGCTTCCACCTGCAGGGCGGGCTCCCCCTGCAGCAGCGCTGCCAGCTCCGGGTGGGCGCCGAGGCTGAAGGCGGCGGGATCGGAAAGGACGACGGCGGCGCTGACTGGGGTGCCCAGGAGCCGTACCAGCGCAACGGGTTGGTCCGGGCCGAGGGCAGCAAGCTGCAGCAGGGCAGCGCGCAGCGGATCGGTGGCAGCACCGGTCCCGGCAGGCACCGGCTGGATGTGGATGGCCAGTTGTCCCCCGCAGGTGAGTCCGGCGGCGAAGGCGTCGTCGGAACTGAAGCCGAACGTCTCGTGGCGCGGGACGCCGTCGTCCATTGCCTCCTGGGCGAGCGCCACCACGGCGCCTTCCACACAGCCGCCGGAGAGGCTGCCCAGGACATCGCCGGATTCGGTGACCAGCATGGAGGTCCCCACCGGGCGCGGCACCGATCCGGTGGCGGCCAGGATGGTGGCCACGGCGAACTGTCGGCCTGCCAGCCTGCGTGTCCAGGGGCCAAGTGAAGGGATCAGGTCAAGCATGGCGGCGCTCCTTCTTCCGCGGCGGTGGTGTCCATTGTCGGTCCTGCCTGTCTGTCCTGCCAGGGGCCGGGCCGACGGTTGGTCCGGCCCCTGACGGAGGTTGGGGGCAGTGGTTGGGGCGGAGATCGGAAAAGCGGTCAGCCGCCGAGCAGGTGGTTGATCGGCCCGCGGGCGAAGTACACCAGGAACCCCGCGCTCACCACCCACATGAGCGGATGGATCTTCTTCGCCTTGCCGGATGCCGCCCCGATGACGGCCCAGCTCACGAAGCCCACCCCGATGCCGTTGGCGATGGAGTAGCTCAGCGGCATGGTCACGATGGTGAGGAACGCCGGCAGGGCCACGGTGAACTTGGTGAACTTGATCTCGCGGATCTGCGCCATCATCATGGCGCCCACCACCACCAGTGCGGCGGCGGCAACCTCGAGCGGCACCACGCTGGTGAGCGGGGTGAGGAACATCGAGCCCAGGAACAGCGCGCCGGTGACCACCGAAGCCAAACCGGTCCGGGCGCCCTCGCCGATGCCGGCTGCGGAGTCGATGTACACGGTGTTGGAGGAGCCGGAGGTGGCCCCGCCCGCCACGGCACCGAAGCCTTCCACGATGAAGGCCGACTTCAGCCGGGGGAATGTGCCGTCCTTGTGGGCGACGCCGGCGCTTTTGGCCAGGCCGGTCATGGTTCCCATGGCGTCGAAGAAGTTGGTGAACACCAGTGTGAAGACCAGCATGGTGGCTGCGAGTCCGCCGATCCTGGCGAAGGAGCCGAAGAGGTCGAACTGGCCCACCAGGCCCAGGTCCGGCGCCGAAACCAGCTGGCCGGACAGGACGGGGGTGTTCAGGTGCCAGCCGCCGGGATTGGTGGCGCTGGCGGGGCCGATCTTCATGATGGCTTCCACGACGGCGGCCAGCACGGTGGTGCCCACGATGCCGATGAGCAGGCCGCCCTGGACCTTGCGCGCCACCAGGATGCCCATGGCCAGGAGTCCGACGACGAACACGAGCGTGGGCACTGAGGTGATGGAGCCGCCGTCGCCCAGCTGGACGGGTGGACCGCCGGCGGTGGGCCGGACGAAGCCGGAGTCCACGAAGCCGATGAAGGCGATGAACAGCCCGATGCCGACAGTGATCGCGGCTTTCAGCTCCTTGGGCACCGCCCGGAAGATGGCCGTCCGGGCGCCGGTGACGCCGAACAACACGATAAGGATGCCGTTGATCACCACCAGGCCCATGGCCTCGGGCCACGTGACTTCGTGAATCACCGAGACGGCCAGGAAGGAGTTGATGCCAAGCCCGGCGGCAAGACCGAAGGGCAGGTTGGCGATAAGGCCGAAGAGGATGGTCATGACGCCGGCGGTGAGGCCGGTGACGGCGCCCACCTGGGCGGCGGAGAGCCAACCGCCGGCAACATCGGTGGGGGCGTTGTCAGCGCTGAACCCGCCCAGGATGAGGGGGTTGAGGATGACGATGTACGCCATGGTGAAGAAGGTGACCAGGCCGCCGCGGAACTCGCGGGCAACGGTGGAGCCGCGCCGGGTGATCTGGAAGAAGCGGTCCAGGAAGGATTCCGGTGCCGGCGGTCGGGGTGTTCCGGTTGCCTGCGTGGAAGTGCGCGGCGCCCGCCGGATCGTGCTGGTGCTTGGAGCCGAATGCTCCTCGTGGGAATGGTCCAGGATGGTCATCGAAGCCGCCGGGCCTAGTAGTCGATCCTGGATTCGAGCGTGTTCCAGGTGTTGAACGGCTCCAGCGGCGCCGGGGCCTGGGGATCGCCCAGCTCCAGCTTGGAGACCGGCATCAGGGAATCCCTGTCCTGGTTTTCGAAGTATTCGTAGAACAGGGCGTCGTCAAAACCGACGGATGCGGCGTCATGCCGGTCGGCGGCGTAGACAACGCGGCTTACCCGGGCCCAGAGCGCGGAGGCCAGGCACATGGGGCAGGGCTCGCAGCTGGTGTAGAGGGTTGCGCCGCTGAGGTCGAAGGTGCCCAATTCGCGGCAGGCAGTGCGGATGGCGGTAACTTCGGCGTGCGCGGTGGGATCGTTATCCGCGGTGACACGGTTGACGCCGTCGAACGCCTGCCCGTCCGCCGTGACGATCATGGCGCCGAACGGGCCCCCGCTGTTGAGGACATTGGCCGTTGCCAGCCGGATGGAGCGGGCCAAAAACTGTTCGGCCGTGACGGTGGTACTCATGATGCGACTTCCTTTTGCCGGGAAGCCTGTTGCCGCGCAGGACCAGTAAAACCAGGTGCGAACGGTTACCAGGCTTCAGCATGTGCTGTGAAGGTTAAGTTGCGCCTGGTAGATAGCTTCCCGGGTTCGGGTGCCCGCCTTTGGCAGAATTGAGATTAGCACCCGTTTGTGGGCCACGCCATACTTTTCTGGAAATTCATTTTCGCTATGTGAAATGCATGTTGCCGACTCTTCACGGCTCCTCCCGGCGCCGCGGTCACAAAAAGCCACGTTGACGCACGTCAGCCGATTTCCCTACGCTGAACCCACCCGCCCTGCCTCCAGGCGCGGCACCTGGATCAGCAGACAGGGCCTCACTGAGCTGGACTTACCGCATCCGCCTTCGGCTCAGACAAGGACAGCCATGACCGCTCCCTCCCCTGCACCCGTATCCCGCTTATGGATCCGCAATCCGCTCGCAGCTTTCACCGCCAATGACCTCGACGCAACAGGCGGCCTGGTGGTCAGCGGCGGCGTCATCACCGAGGTCCTGGCCGCGGGCGAGCAGCCGTCCGCGCCCTGCACCGGGACCTTCGACGCAGGCAACCACGTGCTGCTGCCCGGCCTGATCAACACGCACCACCACTTCTACCAAACCCTCACGCGGGCCTGGGGGCCGGTGGCCAACACCCCGCTGTTCCCCTGGCTGCAGAACCTGTACCCCGTGTGGGCCCGGCTCACGCCGAAGGACCTGGAACTGGCAGCAACAGTGGCACTGGCCGAGCTGCTGCTTTCCGGCTGCACCACTGCCGCCGACCACCACTACCTCTTCCCCGCGGGCCTTGAGGATGCCGTGGACATCGAGGTTGAGGCGGTACGGCGGCTCGGCATGCGGGCCACGCTCACCCGTGGCTCCATGACCCTGGGGACGGACGACGGCGGCCTGCCGCCACAGTCCACCGTGCAGCATCCGGAGGTGGTGCTGGCGGACAGCGAGCGCTTGGTGGGCCAGTACCACGAGCGCGGGGTTGACGCGGTGATCCAGATCGCACTGGCCCCCTGCTCACCGTTCTCGGTGACGAAGGAGATCATGGCTGAAAGCGCGGCCCTCGCGGAGCGGCTGGACGTTCGGCTGCACACGCACCTGGCCGAGACCCTGGAGGAGGAGGACTTCTGCCGGGAGATGTTCGGCCTGCGGACCGTGGACTACCTGGACAGCGTTGGCTGGCTGACGGACCGCACCTGGCTGGGGCACGGAATCCACTTCAGCGACGCGGAGATCACCCGCCTCGGTGCAGCGGGGACCGGCGTCGCGCATTGCCCCACCTCCAACATGCGCCTGGCCTCCGGGACTGCCCGGGTCCTGGAACTGGAGGACGCCGGCGTCCCGGTGGGTCTGGGGGTGGACGGTTCGGCGTCGAACGATGCCTCCAACATGATCCTGGAAGCGCGGCAGGCCCTCTACCTCCAGCGGCTGCGCTATGGGGCTGACGTGCCGGTGGAACGGGCGCTGGGCTGGGCCACCCGGGGGTCCGCGGCAGTCCTTGGACGGCGCGGCCTGGGGCAGCTGGCACCTGGCATGCAGGCCGACCTGGCGCTGTTTCGACTTGACGACCTCCGCTTTTCCGGCAGCCATGACCCCGTCGCAGCCCTCCTCCTCTGCGCCGCCGACCGGGCGGACCGGGTGATGGTGGGCGGGCAGTGGCGGGTGGTGGACGGGCAGATCCCCGGGCTGGATGTGGTCGGCCTCATCGCCGGACACTCCGCAGCGGCAAAGAGGCTGGTCAACGGCTGACAGGCGTCCGGCCCGCTGCTAGCGTGGCGCCATGACACCGTCAAAGACGCCACCCGAGGTTCTGGACATCGATGGGATCGAAGTGCGGATCTCCAGCCCGGACAAAGTGGTGTTCCCGGAGCCAGGGCTGACCAAACTGGACCTGGTCCAGTACTACCTGTCGGTGGCGGACGGCGCGCTGAGGGGTGCGGGCGGCAGGCCCATGGTGCTCAAGCGGTTCCCCAAAGGCATCGATGCCGAGCCATTCTTCCAGAAGCGCGTGCCGGAAAACCACCCGCCGTTCATCGACACCACCACGCTGCACTACGCGTCCGGAACATCGGCGGAGGAAGCGGTGATCCGGGATGCCGCCGGTCTGGCATGGGTCATCAACCTCGGCTGCCTGGACCTGAATCCGCATCCGGTCCGCGCGGAGGACCTTGAACACCCGGACGAGCTGCGGGTGGACCTCGACCCCATGCCGGGGGTGGACTGGTCGCAGATCGTGGACGTCGCATACGTGGCGCAGGAGGTGCTGGACGACGCAGGCCTGGTGGGGTGGCCGAAGACGAGCGGTTCGCGCGGGCTGCATATCCTGGTGCGCATTGCTCCCGAGTGGTCCTACAAGGACGTCCGGCTCGCTGCCGAAACCCTGGCGCGGGAGGTGGAGAACCGCGCTCCCGGACTGGCCACCGCACGGTGGTGGAAGGAGGAGCGCGGCGAGAGCGTCTTCGTGGACTTCAACCAAAACGCCAAGGACCGCACCGTGGCCTCCGCCTACTCGGTGAGGCCGTTGCCGGATGCCCGGGTTTCGACGCCGCTGACGTGGGACGAGATGCGCACCGCCAGGCCTGAGCAGTTCAATGTGCGCACGGTCCTCGAACGGTACGCGCAGATCGGTGATCCGCATTCCGAAATTGACGGCGCTGCGGGCAGGCTGGATGGGCTCCTGGCCCTTGCCAAGGAGCTGGGCCCCGCCGAAAAGGCCCCCCGTGCGGGGAACGGGTCCGGGCGCCGGCAGTCCACGATGCCGTTGATCGAGGTGGCCCGCACCAAGACCAAGCCAGAGGCCCTCGCGGCCCTCGACGAATGGAAAACCCGGCACGCCGCCGTCGTCAATTCCCTGCAGCCGGCTGATGTCCTGGTCGACGGGATGCGCGGGTCCAGCTCGCTTTGGTACCGGGTGCGGGTGAACCTGCAGCATGTTCCCGAAGACGAACGCCCGGCGCAGGAGAAGCTCATAGCCGACTATGATCCCTGGGCCGGAAAGCAGTGGCCGGGGCGGGAGTAGCCGGAATTCCCTGCTGGTCTTAGCGCCGCCCGAATCCAGGGAGGGCGGAAATCCACCGCGAAAAGCGGCTGGGTTCGTGGACGCGGTCCTCCGGAACGAAGAAGTCCGGATCCGTACCGCCGCCGAGGGGAAGGTAGAACTCCTGGACTGCTGACGGTGCGGCTGGCTGTGGCGCGACCGGGGTCCTGTCCTGCTGGTACATCGAAGCCTCCTATTTTTCATAGTACGAAAATTTGTTTCTGCTTTATGAAATTCTAGAACTGGGTTGGCCGGGGGGTCAATAGCCCCTGCCAAGGCCCAAGTGCCTAGTCCGGTCACAAACCGAATTTTGCACCTGTGATGTACACCACCGCCATTGCGGGGTACGCTGGTGTGCAACTCGTGGCGCACGTCACGTAACCTGGGAGCAGCAGGCAGGGTCGTAATGAGCTGGCATCAACGGATGCCGGCTCTTTTTTGTTGGGTCGGCTCCATCGGAAACGCGCATGAAACGCGCGCTTAATTTCAGTGATGGAACCTAGGTTCCACTTACCGGAAGTTGGGAAAAGACCATGAGCAGCAAGATCATCCTCGGCGAAAACCAGTACGGCAAGGCAGAAGTCCGCGTCGTCAAGATCACCCGGGACACGAACCGCCACGAGATCGAAGACCTGAACGTCACCTCGCAACTGCGGGGCGACTTCGCCGCGGCCCACCTTGAGGGCGACAACGCCCACGTGGTGGCCACCGACACCCAGAAGAACACCATCTACGCCTTTGCCCGTGAGGGCATCGGGTCACCGGAACAGTTCCTGCTGCGCCTCGGTGAGCACTTCACCTCCAGCTTCGACTGGGTCACCGGCGGACGCTGGGAAGCCGAGTCTTACGCCTGGAACCGGATCCAGGCCCACGGCAGCGAACACGACCACTCCTTCGTCCGCAATGGCCAGGAAGTCCGGACCGCCGTCCTGGTCCGAGACGGTGCCACGAGCCACCTGATCTCCGGACTCAAGGACCTGACCGTCCTCAAGTCCACCCAGTCAGGATTCGTCGGCTACCCCCGGGACCGCTACACCACGCTGCCCGAGACCACCGACCGCATCCTCGCCACGGACGTTTCAGCCCGGTGGCGCTTCAAGACCGGCACCGATTTCAGCACGCTGGACTTCAACAAGAGCTACGACGACGTCAAGGGCCTCCTGCTGGAAGGCTTCACCGAGAAGTACTCCCACGCCCTCCAGCAGACCCTGTTCGACATGGGCACCAAGGTGCTTGAAGCACACAGCGAAATCGATGAGATCAAGTTCTCCATGCCCAACAAGCACCACTTCCTGGTGGACCTCTCACCGTTCGGCCTCGACAACCCCAACGAGGTCTTCTTCGCGGCGGACCGCCCCTACGGCCTGATCGAGGCCACCGTCCAGCGCGACGACGCGGCCCCGGCTCCCACCGCCTGGTCGGGCATCGCGGGCTTCTGCTAAATCCCGGATTCACCATCGACGGGCTCAGCTACCTGGTTGGGCCCGTCGTCACCCCCACAGATTCACCTGTTAGCCAGACACCAGTTAGCCAGACGATGACGTCTGCCATGAACCAAGAAAGTCTGCCATGAACACCAAGAAGAAACTCGCCGCCGCAGCCGCTGCAAAAGGCGCACGGCCGGCCCGCCCCGAGGACCAGCGGCTCCCAATTGGAAGCATGTTTGCCTACGGCTTCCAACACGTCCTGACCATGTACGGCGGCATCATCGCCCCTCCCCTGATCATCGGCGCAGCCGCAGGGATGAACTCCCAGGACATCGGCCTGCTCATCGCGGCCTGCCTTTTCGTCGGCGGCCTGGCCACCATCCTGCAGACCGTCGGCGTCCCCTTCTTCGGTTCGCAGCTGCCGCTGGTCCAGGGCGTCTCCTTCGCGGGGGTCTCCACCATGGTGGCCATCGTCCACGGCGGCGGGGGAATCCAGGCCGTCTTCGGGTCGGTCATCGCGGCGTCCCTGATCGGTCTGTTGATCACTCCCCTGTTCTCGAAGATCATCCGCTTCTTCCCGCCAGTCGTTACCGGCACGGTGATCACCACCATCGGCCTGACCCTGATGCCGGTTGCCGCGAACTGGGCCATGGGCGGAAACAACAAGGCGCCCAACTACGGCAGCATGGCGAACATCGGGCTCGCCGCCGCCACCATGGGCATCGTCCTGCTCCTGAGCAAGGTGGGCAGCGCCGCCATTTCCCGGCTGTCCATCCTGCTGGCCATGGTCCTGGGCACGGTGATCGCAGTCGTCTTCGGCATGGCCGACTTCTCCAAGGTGGGCCAGGGCGAGATTGTCGCCTTCCCCACCCCCTTCGCCTTCGGACCGCCTACGTTCGAGGCAGCCGCCATCATCTCCATGCTGATCGTCATCCTGGTCACCCTCACCGAGACCTCTGCCGACATCATCGCCGTGGGCGAGATCGTGGGCACCAAGGTGGACTCGAAACGGATCGGCAACGGCCTGCGGGCGGACATGCTTTCCAGCGCAGTCTCCCCGCTCTTCAACTCCTTCACCCAAAGCGCCTTCGCCCAGAACGTGGGGCTGGTGGCCATCACGGGCGTCAAGAGCCGGTTCGTTGTCAGCGCCGGCGGCATCATCCTGGTGGTCCTTGGCCTGCTGCCCGTCCTTGGCCGGGTGGTGGCAGCGGTCCCCACGCCCGTCCTGGGCGGTGCCGGCGTAGTACTCTTCGGCACCGTCGCGGCCAGCGGCATCCGCACCCTGTCCAAGGTCGACTACAAAAACAACATGAACCTGATCGTGGTGGCCGCTTCCATCGGCTTCGGGATGATCCCCATCGCCGCGCCCACCTTCTACGACCAGTTCCCGTCCTGGTTCGGCACCATCTTCCACTCCGGCATCAGCTCGGCGGCCGTCATGGCCATCCTGCTGAATCTGCTGTTCAACCACCTCAAGGCCGGCAACTCTGATAACCAGTCCGTGTTCGTCGCCGGTACCGAACGCCTGGTACGCGCCGAGGACCTGCGCTGCCTGGCCGAGGGTGACCGGTTCGAGAACGGCAAGCTCATCGACTGCGACGGCAAGGAAGTACCGGTCCAGTCATCCGAGAAGGCATCAGAGCACTGAGCGACCAACGCGAGATGGCAGTTCACGGCAGTGTTCCCCAGGAACATTGCCGCGAACTGCCATCTCGCGGGTTAAGGACGACGGCGGGACGACGCGTCGCTGCCTCAGGTGCGGTTGAGCTCGCGGGAGATGGCCTCGGCGGCCTCCCGGAGGATGGGCACAGCTTTGTCGGCGAAGTCTTCATCCACCCGGGATACCGGCCCGGAAACGGAAATCGCACTGGGCGTGGGGGCGTTGGGTACCGCCATGGCGAAGCAGCGGACGCCGAGTTCCTGTTCCTCCTCGTCGATGGAGTAGCCACGCTCGCGGATGAGCTTGAGGTCGGCCAGGAGTTCCTCCACGTCGCCAATGCTCTTGGCGGTGGGGGTGGGCATGCCGGCGCGGGCAACGATGCCCCGCACGGTATCGTCGTCGAGCTGGGCCAGGATGGCCTTGCCCACGCCGGTGGCATGGGTATGGGCGCGGCGGCCCACTTCGGTGAACATGCGCATGGAGTGCAGCGACGGCACCTGGGCCACGTAGATCACCATGTCCGAGTCCAGCACGGCCATGTTGGAGGTCTCCCCCAGCCGGTCCACCAGCATCTTCAACTGGGGCTGGGCCAAGGCTCCGAGCTGCTTATTCGCACCCTCGCCAAGGCGGATGAGCCGGGGGCCCAGCGCGTAGCGCCGGTTGGGCAGCTGGCGGATGTAGCCAAGCGACACCAGGGTGCGGAGCAGGCGGTGGATGGTGGGCAGCGGCAGGTCCGTCGAGGACGACAGCTCGCTGAGGGTGACGTCGCCGCCGGCATCGGTGATGAGCTCAAGCAGTTCGAAGACGCGCTCCACCGACTGCACCCCGCCAGAGGCTTTTTCTGCCATTCCGTTGTCTCCTATGGCTCGGAATCCGACAACTCTTATCCGCATCGTGAAAAGAGTTGCTTAGAACACCCAACATACAGCACGGCAGGCGCCACCGCGACGCGCAGGGACAGTCGCATTCGCAGGGCTTGTATTTCCATAAAGTAGATAATAATATCCATAATACGAAAATATTCGGATTAGAGTAGAAGCCCGACCGGGCCTAACAGGAGGACATTCAATGGCGAACCCCAGCCCCGGAAATTCGATCACCCTGCGCGTGGAAGCGCCCTCAAGCTTCAGCGCCACCAGCGAACTTGCCGCAGCCGTCGGAGCAGCCGGCGCGGCCATCACCGCACTGGACGTCACGGAGTCCCACCACGAGACCCTCGTCGTTGACGTCACCTGCAACACCACCGATGACGACCACGCCGCACGCGTCAAGGACGCCCTCAACGCGCTCGACGGCGTTACGGTCCAGCACGTCTCGGACCGCACCTTCCTGATGCACCTCGGCGGCAAGCTCGAGGTGGTCCCCAAGGTCCCGCTGCGCAACCGCGACGATCTCTCCCGCGCCTACACGCCGGGCGTCGCCCGCGTCTGCCTGGCCATCGCCGAGGACCCTGCCGCTGCCCGCAACCTGACGGTCAAGCGCAACACGGTGGCAGTGGTCACCGACGGCTCCGCGGTGCTGGGCCTGGGCAACATCGGTCCCGCAGCCGCGCTCCCGGTCATGGAAGGCAAAGCCGCACTCTTCAAGCAGTTCGCCAACGTGGACGCCTGGCCGGTCTGCCTGGACACCCAGGACACCCAGGAAATCATCCGCACCGTCAAGCTCCTGGCACCCGTCTTCGGTGGCGTCAACCTGGAGGACATCGCTGCTCCGCGCTGCTTCGAGATCGAGGCCCGCCTGCGCGAGGAACTGGACATCCCGGTCTTCCACGATGACCAGCACGGCACGGCCATCGTGACCCTGGCAGCCCTGGTCAACGCCCTGCGCGTAGTGGACAAGAAGATCGCGGACGTCAAGATCGTGGTGTCCGGCGTCGGCGCCGCCGGTTCTGCCATCATCCAGCTGCTCAAAGCCCAGGGCGCCCGGCACATCGTGGCCGCCGGCCGCTCCGGCGCCATCCACAAGGGCGAGACCTACAACGATCCCCACCGCACCTGGATCGCGGACAACACCAACCAGGAAGGCTTCGCCGGCAGCCTGCACGAGGCCCTGGCGGGTGCCGATGTCTTCATCGGCGTCTCCGCCCCGAACATCCTTGGCGAAGAGCACATTGCATCCATGGCCAAGGACGCCATCGTGTTCGCCATGGCCAACCCCACCCCCGAGGTGGACCCCGCCGTTGCCTCCCGGCACGCCGCCGTCGTGGCCACCGGCCGCAGCGACTTCCCCAACCAGATCAACAATGTCCTGGCCTTCCCCGGCCTCTTCCGCGGGCTCCTGGATGTCGGCGCAAGCGACATCACGCCGGAAATGCTGGTGGCTGCCGCCGAGGCAATCGCAAACCGCGTGAATGATAATGAGCTCAATGCGAGCTACATCATTCCGAGCATTTTCGACCCCCATGTGACCGCCGACGTCGCAGCGGCCGTAGCGGCCGCAGCCCAGGCCTCAAACGTTGCAACGGCCGCCGAATCGGCCGACTCTGCCAAGGAATCAGTGCCGGCACTCGCCTCCGCCTGACCCGCCCGACTTCCCAGCCCAAGGAAAGGACCAGAAATGGCCATCACCGTCACAGATCCCCGGCCGATCGACCGCGCGGAGGAGATCCTCACGCCCAAGGCACTGGCCTTCGTGGAAGAGCTCCACAACCGGTTCGCGGGTACCCGCAACGAGCTCCTGGCGGCCCGCGCCGTCAAGCGGCAGCGGGTAGCCGAGACCGGCAAGCTGGACTTCCTGCCGGAGACCAAGGACGTGCGCGACGGCGACTGGAAGGTTGCGCCGGCACCGGCGGCTTTGCAGGACCGCCGCGTGGAGATGACCGGACCCGCGTCGCCGGCAAAGATGGCCATCAACGCCCTGAACTCCGGCGCCAAGGTGTGGCTGGCGGACCTTGAGGACGCCAGCACGCCCACCTGGGCCAACGTCATCGACGCCATCCTGAACCTCCGCGACGCGGCCCAGGGCACCCTCAGCTTCACCTCGGAGGAAGGCAAGGAGTACCGCCTCCGCACCGACGCACCGCTCGCCGTCGTAGTGGCCCGCCCCCGCGGCTGGCACATGCAGGAAAAGCACCTGCTGATCAACGGTGAACCGGCCGTGGGCGCGCTGGTGGACTTTGGGCTGCATTTCTTCCACATCGCCAAACAGCTGGTGCTCAACGGACAGGGCCCGTACTACTACCTGCCCAAGATGGAGAGCCACCTTGAGGCGCGTCTGTGGAACGACGTGTTCGTGTTCGCGCAGGACTACCTGGGCCTGAACCAGGGCACCATCCGCGCCACCGTGCTGATCGAAACCATCCCGGCCGCCTTCGAGATGGACGAGATCCTGTACGAACTGCGGGACCACGCCTCCGGACTGAATGCCGGCCGCTGGGACTACCTGTTCAGCATCATCAAGTACTTCCGCGACGCCGGCGAGGAATTCGTCCTGCCGGACCGCGCGTCCGTGGTGATGACCGCCCCGTTCATGCGTGCCTACACCGAACTCCTGGTGAAGACCTGCCACAAGCGCGGCGCCTTCGCCATGGGCGGCATGGCAGCGGTCATCCCCAACCGGCGCCACCCGGAAGTCACCGCGGCAGCTTTCGAAAAGGTGCGTGCGGACAAGACCCGCGAGGCAAACGACGGCTTCGACGGTTCCTGGGTTGCCCACCCGGACCTGGTCCCCACCTGCCGCGAAGTCTTCGACTCCGTGCTGGGTGACAAGCCCAACCAGGTGGACAAGCAGCGGCCCGAGGTTTCCGTGACGGCGGAGCAGCTGCTGGACGTCCAGTCCGCCGACGGCCAGGTCACCGAGGCCGGACTGCGGCTGAACCTGTACGTAGCCGTCGCCTACACGGCGGTGTGGCTGTCCGGAAACGGCGCCGTGGCCATCCACAACCTGATGGAAGATGCCGCCACTGCGGAGATCTCCCGTTCCCAGGTGTGGCAGCAGATCCGCAACAAGTCCATCCTGGCGGACTCCGGCAACACCGTGACCAAGGAACTGGTGGAGCGGGTCCTGGGCGAGGAGACCGAGCGGCTCCGCACCGAGTTCGGCGACGAAGCGTTCCGCCGCTACTACCAGCCGGCCAGCGAACTGATCGCGGACATCTGCCTGTCCGATGACTACACGGACTTCCTGACCACCCCCGCCTACGAGCTGGTGGGCTGAGATGGCAACACCTAAACCCTCGCTCTCCGCAGGGGACCTGGCCGCCATCGACGGGCAACTTGCCGCCACGGACCGGTTGCTGGAGCAGAACTACCCGGGCGACGACGGCTCCCGCCAGCCCGTGCACACGGTGTACGTGCCGGCGGACCGGTTCACGCCGTCGTTCGCTGCCGACTGGGGCGCCCAGGCAGCCACGACGGTGGAAGCCCACGGCGGGTTCGAAAAGCTGGGCCGGCTCCTGGGCCAGGAAGCCAGCCTCGCCGAGGCGGTCGCCTGCCGGGTTGCCGCAAAGCTGGCAGCCGAGCCAATTGAGGACCTGCGCCTGGACTTTGAGGACGGCTTTGGGGACAGGGGCGACGACGCCGAGGACGCCGCCGCGGTTGCCGCGGCTTCCACGGTGGCCCAGGCAGTCGCGGCGGGCTCCGCTCCGCCGTTCATCGGCATCCGGTTCAAGTGCTTTGAGGCCCCCACCCGGGCCCGCGGCCTGCGGACCCTGGACCTCTTTGTCTCCGGCCTGGCCACGGCCGGTGAACTGCCCGAGGGCCTGGTCCTGACCCTGCCCAAGGTCACCACGGTGGCGCAGGTGAAGGCCATGGACTTTGCCGTGTCGCGGCTGGAGGAAGTCCACGGACTTCCCGCCGGCCGCCTCCGGTTCGAGGTGCAGGTGGAAACTCCGCAGCTGATCCTTGGCCCGGAAGGCACATCGCCGGTGGCGCAGCTGCCGCACGCCGTGCCCGGCCGGATCAGCGGCCTGCACTACGGCACCTACGACTACTCCGCGTCCCTGCAGATCTCCGCCGAATACCAGTCCATGGAGCACCCCGTGGCGGACTTCGCCAAGGAGGTCATGCAGCTGGCCGTGGCCGGCACGGGCATCCGGCTCTCCGATGGTTCCACCAACATCATCCCGGTGGGCGACAACGTGGAGAACGCCTGGCAGCTGCACGGCCGCCTGGTCCGCCGGTCGCTGGAGCGCGGCTATTACCAGGGCTGGGACCTGCATCCGGCCCAGCTGCCCAGCCGCTTCGCTGCCACCTACGCCTTCTACCGTGAAGGCCTCCCGGCCGCCGCGGCCCGCCTGCGCAACTACGTGGAGCGGACCGAAGGCGGCGTGATGGACGAGCCCGCCACCGCCCGCGCCCTTGCCGCCTTCGTGCTCCGCGGCGTCCAGTGCGGCGCTGTTGGTGGCGAGGAGGTCCAGGCGCTTGCCGGCGTCGGAATTCCGCAGCTCACCGCGCTGGCGCACCCGCGGCTGGCCACCACTTCCAACTCCTAAGCAAAGGACCCCTTCATGGGCAAGTACTACACCCCCACCGGCGGCCTGCCGCCGCAGACCCACCTCACCACCGAACGCGCCATCGTCACCGAGGCCTACACCGTCATCCCCAAGGGCGTGCTGACGGACATCGTCACCTCCAACCTGCCGGGCTTCGCCAACACCCGGTCGTGGATCATCGCCCGCCCCATCTCCGGCTTCGCCACCACGTTCTCGCAGCTGATCGTGGAGATCGGACCGGGCGGCGGGGCACCCCGCGCCGAATTCGAAGAAGGCGTGGAGGGCGTCATTTTCGTCACGCAGGGAACCGTCAACCTGACCCTTGACGGCGAACTGCACAAGCTCGAGGAAGGCGGCTACGCCTACCTGGCCGCCGGAGCGCAGTGGGGCCTGGAGAACGTCTCCGAGGACATCGTCTCCTTCCACTGGATCCGCAAGGCCTACGAGCGGCTCGAGGGATACGAGGCCAAGTCCTTCGTCACCAATGAAAAGGACGTGGAGCCGACCTCAATGCCGGACACCAATGACGTCTGGAAGACCACCCGCTTCACCGACTCGAGCGACCTGGCCCACGACATGCAAGTGAACATCGTGACGTTCCAGCCCGGCGGCGTCATCCCGTTCCCGGAAACGCACGTGATGGAGCATGGCCTGTTCGTCCTGGAGGGCAAGGCCATGTACCTGCTGAACAACGACTGGGTTGAGGTGGAGGCCGGCGACTTCATGTGGCTGCGCGCCTTCTGCCCGCAGGCCTGCTACGCCGGCGGCCCCGGCGAGTTCCGCTACCTGCTGTACAAGGACATGAACCGGCAGGTGAAGCTGACCTAGCCATTTGTGCGTTCGGGCAGCAGCAGGGGCCGTTATGGAATTCCATAACGGCCCCTGCTTTTTTAGTGCTGTTGGGGAAGGCTTAGGCGCCCGGGTTGAGGACCACCTTGATGCAGCCGTCTTCCTTCTTCTGGAACTTCTCATACAGAGCGGGCGCGCCTTCCAGGCCCGCACGATGGGTGACCAGGTCCATCACACCCAGCGGATCGGCGTCGTCCTCCACAAGGGGAAGGATGGCGTCCGTCCAGTTCCGCACGTTGCACTGCCCCATGCGCACCTGCAGCTGCTTGTCGAACATGGTGAGCAGCGGCATGGGGCTGGCCGTGCCGCCGTACACACCGCTCAGGGACAGCGTGCCGCCGCGGCGCACAGCGTCGACGGAAGCGTGCAGCGCTGCCAGCCGGTCCACGCCGCCGGTCTCCATAGCCTTCTGGGCCAGCTTGTCCGGCAGGAGCCCCAGCGCCTGGTGGGCGAAGCCTGCCATAGGCGAGCCGTGGGCTTCCATTCCGACGGCGTCAACCACCGCGTCCGGGCCCCGTCCCCCGGTCATTTCGCGGAGTTCGTCCCCGATGGTCTTGCTCAAGTCCAGCGTTTCCACCCCGTGCCGCGCAGCCATCTCCCGGCGCTCCGGAACGGGGTCAATACCGATGACGCGGAACCCGCGGTGGACGCCGATCCGGCCGGCGAACTGGCCAACCGGGCCAAGGCCGAACACGGCCAGGGTACCGCCTGCCGGGACGTCGGCGTATTCCACGGCCTGCCAGGCGGTGGGCAGGATATCGGAGAGGAACAGGTAGCGTTCGTCCGGAAGCTCGTTGCCCACCTTGACGGGTCCGTAGTCGGCGTGCGGCACCCGCAGGTACTCGGCCTGGCCGCCGGGAACGGACCCGTACAGCTCTGAGTAGCCGAAGAGGGCGGCGCCGGATCCCTTTTCCTTGACCTGGGTTACCTCGCACTGGGACTGCAGCCCCAGCTTGCACATGTAGCAGGAGCCGCAGGAGATGTTGAAGGGAATCACCACACGGTCGCCCTTGCGGAGGTTGGTGACGCCGCTGCCCACTTCTTCCACGATGCCCATCGGCTCGTGGCCAATGACGTCACCCTTGTGCATGTACGGGCCCAGGACCTCGTAGAGGTGCAGGTCCGAGCCGCAGATGGCGGTGGAGGTGATCCGTACGATTGCATCCGTCGGTTCCTGGATAACGGGATCAGGTACTTCTTCTACGCTTACCGACCGTTTTCCTTGCCACGTCAGTGCTTTCACAGTCTCCCTTTCGCTCTGCTTTGCCCGTGGAGATCTCCTTGGGCGGGGCAGGGCACCCGGAGGCACCCTTTCTTCGACCGTATCGGTTTTGAGGGAAAAAAGTAAGCATGCTGACTAAAAGCTTGTGGCGGCCGTCCGCTGCTTCTAGCGTAGGGAGAGTCCCGGAACACCAAGAAGAGCACCCGAAAGAGGAACGCCATGTCGCTGTACCAGCCGGAACCGGTCGAGATCTCCACCCGCATGCGCCCTGGCGAATGGACGGAGGAAAGCCTGACGGAGCTGGTCAGCACCTACCGGAGGCGGGTAGAGGAGATGGGTGCGCCCGCGGCCGAGGTGGCCACGGACATCAAGCGGAACGATGACGGCTCGGTGGTGGTAGTGGTGTCCTGGCCGAAGCCGGCCATCGCGGGCGATGAGGATTCAGTGCCAGGCGGCCAGCCGCTGTGAACCGGTGCTAGCCGGTTTCAGGGATTCGGCTGCAGTGCAAGCAAGCGGCCGATGGCGCTGGAGGCAAGGTTCTCCAGTAGGTCGCGCGGCCCTTCATAAACCTCGACGGCGCCCGCCTCGCGCAGTTGCGCGGCCTGGATGCCCCCGCAGGTGACTCCTATGGCCGGGATCCCCAGGGCTCCGGCCGCCTTCATGTCCCACACGGCGTCGCCGACATAGACCGCGTGCGCCGCGTCCACGCCGGCAGATTCGAGGGCCGCCTCGAGGATGTCAGGCGCCGGCTTGCTTTCCTTCGCATCGTTGGCGCTGGTAGCGGCATCGATAAAGGCGTCTGCATCCAGGACGGACCGCATGACCTGCAGATCCCGCTCCCGGGCCGAGGAGGCAAGCGCCACGGCCAACCCGCCGGCATGGCACTGGCCCAACAGTTCTTTGGCCCCGTCCAAGGGACGGAGCGAGGGCCAGTGCGAAGCGTACAGTGCACCGTGGCTGGCCATGATGTCCTCGTCCTCGTCACGGTCGCGGCCGGACGGCAGCAGGTTGTCCACCAAGCGGGCACCGCCCATGCCGACGAGCTGGTGGATGGCCGCCATGGACACGTCGTGCCCGTATTGGCGGAAGGCACCCCACCAGGAGATGGTGTGGATGTAGGACGAGTCGATCAGGGTGCCGTCAACGTCAAAGAGGACCCCCCGGCGGACACCGTCAGGGGGTGTCGTGGACTCAGTCATCAGCCCACCGCTGCCCGTCGTACATCCGGCGCCTTTTTCCGCTTGGCCGCTTCATCCTTGGGGGAACTGACGGGCCGCACGCGGTCACGGATGACGGACCCGGCGCCGTCCAGGCTCTTGTCCCGAATGAGGCCGGTGCCGGCGATTTCGCGGGCCATGGCGACGCCTGCCACAGCTGCCCTTTTGGTTGGGAAGGTCACCGAGATGGCCATCAGGTTCCCGCTTCCGTCCATCATCCTGATCCGGTATCCACCGTCAGGGGCATCAACGAGCTCAAAAAATCCGGCCATAACAATCACTCCTCCATCAATCACGGCGCTGTGCCTGGGAGCACTCCATGAGGTGTTAGTAAGTATACTTATCTATCGCGCGAAGGAGAAGTTCCAGCCCTGGTCCGCGCCGCCTCAGCGCGAATCCGCCCTTGCAGATGGAAGAGGGATGTCACTGCGCCGAACGGTATCCTGATGTAGCTCCAGAGCGCTAGTCACAAGGGCGAAGTGGCTGAATGCCTGCGGTGTATTACCCAGCTGGCGGCCTGCCTTGACCGCCCATTCCTCACTCAGCAGCCCCACATCATTGCGCAGTTCCAGCAGCCGTTCGAAAAGTTCACGCGATTCCTCATGGCGCCCGGCACCCAGGAGCGCCTCAACCATCCAGAACGAGCAGGCCAGGAAGACGCCTTCGTCGCCCGGCAGGCCGTCGTCGCTCTCTTGCGGTTTGTACCGCAGCACGAACCCGTCCTGGGTCAGCTCCCGTTGGATGGCCTCGATGGTGCCGATGACCTTGGGGTCGTCGTTGGGCAGGAATCCCACCCTGGGAATCAGCAGCAGGCTCGCATCCAGCTCGGGCCGGCCGTAGGACTGGACGAACGTATTGCGCTCGGCGTCAAAACCGTTGGCCATGATGTCCGCGCGGATCTGGTCCCGCAGCGCTTCCCAGCGCTCCACCGGACCCGGCAGACCGGACTCGCGGACGCCCTTCACCATCCGGTCGGCCGCCACCCAGGCCATGACCTTGGAATGGGTAAAGTGCCGGCGGGGCCCCCGCATTTCCCAGAGCCCGTTGTCCGGCTGGTCCCAGATGGTTTCCAGGTGTTCCATCAGCGCGATCTGCACGTCCCAAGCCTCGTCGGTATGCTTCAGCAGCGAGTTCCGGGTCAGCGCCAGGCAGTCCAGGACCTCGCCCCACACGTCCAGCTGGAACTGCTCGGCCGCCGCGTTTCCGATCCGCACGGGAACCGAGTTCTCATAGCCCTTCAGCCAGGGCAGCTCCATTTCCGGCAGCCGCCGTTCACCGTGGATCCCGTACATGATCTGCAGGTCGGCGGGGTCGCCGGCAACCGCGCGGAGCAGCCAGTCCCGCCACGCGGCGGCCTCGGCGGTGTACCCCGCGGCCAGGAGCGCCTGCAGGGTCATGGCGGCATCCCGCAGCCAGCAGTAGCGGTAGTCCCAGTTGCGCTGGCCGCCGGGCTGCTCGGGAAGGGAGGTGGTGACCGCGGCTACGATGCCCCCGGTTGGGGCGTAGGTCAGTGCCTTGAGCGTAATCAGGGAGCGCACCACCGCGTCCTGGTATTTCCCCTCCACGGTGCATTGCGAGGACCAGCCCCGCCAGAATTCAAAGGTGCTCGCCAGGACGTCCTCGGCATCCACGGAGACGGGCCTGCCCACGTGGCTGGGCGCCCAGGTCAGTACGAACGGGACTTTGTCGCCGGCGTTCACGGTGAAGTCGCTGACGGTATGCATGTTTTCCCCGTGCAGGGGTGCGGGGGTCACCAGGTAGACGGCGTCCGGCCCCGCAATGGCGTGCAGCCCGCGCTTGTCCTTGCGGACCCACGGAATGATGTGGCCGTAGTCGAACCTCAGGATCAGCTCCCCGTGCATTTTGACGCTGCCGCTGACGCCTTCCACGATCCGGACGATGTCAGCCACGGAGTCGCGGGGCGGCATGAAGTCGGTAACGCGCACGGTTCCGTCCGGCGTGTCCCACTCGGTGTCCAGGACCAGGCTGCCGTCCCGGTAGCTGCGGCGCGTGCAGGCACCTCCACCCACGGGCGCCAGCAGCCAGCGGCCCGCGTCCGGGGTGTCCAGCAGCGCGTTGAAGCACGCAGGGGAATCGAACCGCGGCAGGCAGAGCCAGTCGATCGAGCCGTCCTTGCTGATCAGGGCCCCGGTGTGAAGGTCGCCAACCACCGCATAATCCTCAATTCGCACCATGACATTACCCTGCCACACAGAGTCCCCAATGGAAGGGGAAATGTCCGGGTGTAGCCTGAGGCAAATGGCAATCCACATTGGCACCTCCGGCTGGAGTTACGACCACTGGGAGAACGTGCTGTACCCGCCCGGACTGCCCGTCCGGGACCGGCTCCAGTGCTACGTCTCCAGGTTCAGCACGGTTGAACTGAATGCCAGCTTTTACCGGTGGCCGCGGGACACCACTTTCGCTGGCTGGAACAGGCGCCTGCCGCCAGGGTTCAGCATGTCCGTCAAGGCTCCCCGCGGACTGACCCACGCCCGCAAGCTGTACTCCCCCGAAGTCTGGGTGGAGCGCATCGCCAGGTGCTGGCATGAGCTCGGGGACAAACGTGCCGTGCTCCTGGTCCAGCTGCCTCCGCAACTGGCGCGGGACGATGCGAGGCTGGACTATTTCCTGGCCGTGCTGCCGTCCTGGATCAGGGTTGCCGTTGAGTTCCGGCACCCCACCTGGGACTGCCCGGAGGTATTTGAGCTGCTGGAGCGCCACCAGGCGGCGTACTGCATCATGAGCGGCGCCAACCTGCCCTGCATCCTGCGCACCACTGCGCCATTCACGTACATCCGGCTGCACGGACCGGACCAGGAGCACCTGTACGGCGGCTCCTACTCAGACGCGGACATGCACTGGTGGGCGGACAGGATCCGGGAGTGGGACAGCGCCGGCGTCGACGTGTACGCCTACTTCAATAACGACGGCGGCGGGAACGCGGTGCGGAACGCCCAGACCCTGCGCGGGATCCTGGGCAACGGCTGATGCCTGCCCGGGGCCGGCCTGTGGCAGAGTGGTGCCATGGACACGGCTCCGCAGAACCCCGCCCATGACACGGCACGCCCGCCCCGGGACAACACCAAGGGCCGCGTTGCGCTTTCCGGAGGCCAGTTCTTCCGGCTGGCACACCGGCTGTCCGACGCTCTCAATGACGTCAGGATCCAGCTCGCCCAACGGTGGAAGTTCGTGCCGCAGACCATCGCCTACCAGGGTTACGGTTCCACCACCCGGGTGCGGGTGTTGGGGCGGGTGCTGCTGACGCAGAAGCCGCAGCCGGGCAGCAAGGCGGAGCACCAAGCGAAAAACGGCAACCAGAACGTCCGCGGCTGGCGCGCCTTCACCGGGGTGCCGCTGCAGTACAGCGACGTCGAAATCACCATCGGGGACGTGGTCACCCACGTCACGGCGGACCGGGGCGGGCTGATCGACACCGAGGTGGATGTCAAGCTCTCCCCCGGCTGGCACACCGCAGTGCTCCGCGCGGAGGGTACCGAGCCGGCAGAGGCACTGATCCAGGTGATCGCCCCCGGAGTGGAATTCGGCATCGTCTCCGACATCGACGACACCGTAATGGTCACCGCCCTGCCCCGGCCCTTCCTGGCGCTGTGGAATACCTTCGTGCTCAGCGAACGCGCCCGCATGGCCACCCCGGGCATGGCCGTGCTGCTGGACAGGCTGACCATCGAGCACCCTGAAGCCCCGATCATCTACCTGTCCACGGGGCCCTGGAACGCCGCCCCCACGCTGGCACGGTTCCTGACCCGCAACATGTACCCCAAGGGCGCGCTGCTGTTGACGGACTGGGGGCTCACCCAGGACCGCTGGTTCCGCAGCGGGCAGGACCACAAGCACCGGAACCTGGAGCGGCTGGCGCAGGAGTTTCCGGACATGCGGTGGCTCCTGATCGGCGACAACGGCCAGCACGACGAGGCCATCTACTCCGCCTTCGCGGCTGAGAACCCGGACAAGGTTGCGGCGATCGCCATTCGTCAACTGTCCGTCAGCGAGTCGGTCTTCGCCGGCGGCCACTCCGAAGACGGGGACCACAGCACCTCAAGGGTGCCCTGGATCTATTCCCCCGACGGCGCCGGCATCGCAAAGCAGCTCGCCATGCTGGACCTGCTCCGGGGCTGACACCCCCCGGTCCCTAGGCGCTGGCACCCAGCGCCGCGCCGTCGTCGGGCGCTTCGGTGCCCTCCACACCTTCCTCGACCAGAAGATCCGGGACCACTGCCTGGGCGATGGCCAGCTCCGCCGCTGCGGCGAGGTCGCGTTCCTCGATGAGTTCCTGGAACCAGAAGTAGGACGCCTTGGGGGTCCGCTCCAGCGTTTCGAAGTCCACGTGCAGGAGGCCGAACGGCTGGTTGTAGCCGGCGGACCACTCGAAGTTGTCCAGGAAGGACCACACGTAATAGCCGCGGAGATCCATGGACTCCGCCACGCCGCCCGGCGCCGTTGCGCGCAGCGCGGTTTCCAGGTGGTCGGAGAGGTACTTCAGCCGGCGTTCGTCCGGAATGAAGCGGGTGTTGGTGGACTTGTCCCGGACAATGATGTCCTCGAAGCTGGCGCCGCCTTCGGTGATGATCACCGGGGGCAGGTTGGGGTACCGCTCTGCCATTTCCTTCAGGGCAACCGCCATGTACTCCGGTTTGACCGGCCAGCCGTAGGCGGTGATGTCGGCTTCCGGCCAGGTCTCGACGTGGAACGGCGTTGCGCCGCTGCCCGTCGCGCTGAGGTCGCTGCCCATGGCCTCCGCCATGCTTGACGGAACGGTCCCGCCGCCCGGCCCGGCCGCCACCTTGGTGGGCATGTAGTAGTTGAGCCCGTAGAAGTCCAGGGGCTGGGAAATGATCTCCATGTCCTCTTCGGGGTGCTCAAAGGAGCTGAAGAACTTTGCGGCACGGATCAGGTCCGGGTACTTACCCGTGAGGACGGGGTCCGCGTAAAGCCGGTTTTGGCCCAGGTCCATGATCCCGGCGCTGATTTTGTCCAGCGGGTTGATCGAGTTCGGCACCATGGGTGAGTAGACGTTGGTCATGCCAATTTCGCCCGGCACCTTCGCCGCGCGCAGTGCCTGGACAGCCAGCCCATGGCCCAGCAGCTGGTGGTGGACGGTGGGGAAGGCGCCCAGTGCCAGCTCCTTGCCCGGCGAATGCAGCCCAAATGCATAGCCATTGGCACTAACCGTCGCCGGTTCGTTGATGGTGACCCAGCGGGCCACCCTGTCCCCGAACGCCTCGGCCAGGATGGCGGCGTATTCACCCAGGCGGTAGGCGGTGTCCCGGTTCATCCACCCGCCGGCTTCCTCCAGTTCCAAGGGTGTATCCCAGTGGTAGATGGTGGCCATCGGCGAGATGCCGCTGGCCAGGAGCTCATCCAGGAGCCGGTCGTAGAACGCCAGGCCGGCGCGGTTGGCGGGACCGGTGCCGCCGGGCTGGATGCGCGGCCAGGAGAAGGAGAACCGGTAGGAGTCAACGCCCAGCTGCTTCAGGAGGGCCACGTCCTGGGGCATCCGGTGGTAGTGGTCTGTGGCCACCACCGGGCTGTGGTCCTCCACGATTGCACCAGGCTTGGCTGCGAACCTGTCCCAGGCTGCTGGACCGCGTCCGTCCTCGTCCAGTGCCCCCTCGATCTGGAATGCTGCGGTGGCAACGCCAAGGGTGAACCCCGGGGGGATGAGTGCTGCGAGGTCCTTGGCGGAGATGTGCATTTGGGGTCCAGCCTTTTGGTCACGGTGGTCAGGGTACGTCCCAGAATGTCATAGCGGAGGGCGGCTGACGAGCAGCAACCCGCGCCCGGCACCGCTGCTACTGCGAACCGAAAAGAAACTCCTTGGCGTGCGCCACTGCTTTGCGGAACGCATCATTGCGCAGGGTCACGAGATGCTCGGTGTCGCCGTCGGATGGTTCCAGGTAACCGGTGTACCCGGGCCGGAGGACCCAGATGTCCCCGCCTGGCGGCAGGTAGAACACCCCGAACGAGCGCTGTTGCCGCTCGTCGGCGGTCCAGACCGGGACGACGGCAAGGGCGGCACCCGTGGCCGGGTTGATCCACTGTGCCCGGGGCAGCGGCTGTTCATGCGCCTCGGGGTCCAGGAAGGGCGCGGTGCCGGCGCCCCACCGCTGCTCAAAACGTTCATGGAACGCGGGGATCAGGTGTGAATCGTAGCGCCGCCACTCGCTCATGCGGTGTTCCGCCTCCTTGGAAAGCGTTGAAAGGTTGTGTGTTCAGGCCCAGGGTCCGCTTTCCCACCGCACCGGAGTGATGCGGATGACGGGCCCGGACGGTCCCCGGGTACTGCGGACTTTCCGGACGGGAATGATCGTGGGTGCCGGTGCCGCCAGCTTCCTGTCGTACTCGGCACGCCGTTCCGGGTCCCCCAGCACGTTGAACGCCTGCATGATCCGCAGGAGTTGGTCCCCCTGTCCAGGGTCCACGTTCTTCGCCGGTTTGTCCGCCTTCGATTGCGCGCCCCCGCCGCCATCGCTGTCAGCGCGGGCGCCGTCCATGTCCGGATGGTGGCTGCGCATCAGGGCGCGGTACGCGTGGGAGATGTCCTGCCGGGTGGCATCACGGCCCACCCCCAGGATGGCGTAGTAATCAGGGGGGTCAGTCATCCCAGCCTCCTCTTCAGCCCGTGCCCCTGCCGGGAAGGCAGGGGCACGGGCTGGAAAGCATGGATCTAAGTGCCAATCTGGTGCATCTCGCCCTGCTGGGTCTTGATCTCGATCTTGCGTGGCTTGGCCTGCTCAGCCATCGAAATCCGCAGGGTCAGGACGCCCTGGTCGTAGCTGGCCTTGATCTTCTCCGTGTCCAGGGTGTCGCCCAGGATCAGTTGGCGGCTGAACACACCGCGGGGACGCTCCGAGGCCACCAGCTCGACGTTGGGCTGTGTGGGGTCCTGGCGCTCCGCGCGGACGGTCAGGACATTCCGTTCAACGTTCAGGTCCAGCGAGTCCAGCTTCACGCCGGGAAGATCGAACGCCACCACGAATTCGCCGTCCTCCTGCCAGGCGTCCATGGGCATGGCAGCCGGGCGGGCGGTGGTTCCAAAGACCTGCTGCGTGAGCCGGTCCAGCTCACGGAACGGGTCGGTACGCATCAACATCATTTCCCACTCCTTCAGCTTCCAGGTGTTGGATCTGTGGTTACCCACCTCCGCGTAATCTATGGTGGTGGATATAGATTTTTTATAGCACTGGTGGGAAACTGAAGCAAGACACCGGCTGGACCGATTTTGGGAGAAGAAATGGCAGGACCTGATGCAGGACGCAGCGCCCGCTCCCCCGGCTCAAGGGCGCTGTACGCGATCTCGGTGGCGGCCGAGCTAACAGGAACGGGACAGCAGAACATCAGGCTTTATGAAACAAAGGGGCTGCTGACACCGTCGCGGACTGCCGGCGGAACCCGCCAGTACAGCGAAGATGATATTGCCGTGCTGCTGCGGATTGGCGAGCTCCTCGAAGAAGGGCTGAACCTGGCGGGCGTTGCCAAGGTCCTGGAGCTGGAGGCAGCGAACGTTAAACTCCACCGCGCCCTGAAGCGCGCCCGTTCCCGGCCGCAGTGACCAGGCCCGGCAGTGACCAGGCCCGGAGTGCAGATTTCACTCCCGGGAAGATTCTTCCTTTGACAGCTCTCCGGTGACAGGTTCCCCGGGGACGCGGGCGGTTCGCCAGGTATCCAGGGCGATGACGCCGCCCAGGATGAGCAGCGAGAGGGAGAACGAAGCAAGCGTGTCCGTGGGCCAGTGGTATCCGAGGTACAGGCGGCTGGCGATGGCCAGGACGATCCCGATCCCGGCGCCGATAAATCCGAAGACCGCAGCCCGCGGGTTCCTGTGGCGGGAGAAGATCAGGTAGGCACCCACCAGCAGGAAGTCACAGGCCCCCAGCACGTGCCCGGACGGGAACGAGAAGGTCTGGTCCGCACCGAACAGCATCTGGTCCACGGGTGGGCGCGAGCGCTGGACGATATGCAGGATGATCTGGGAGATGATCACCCCGGCCAGCATGGCCGCGGCCAGCAGGATGGGGCGCCAGGCATGTTTGGCCGCGAATCCCCAGATGAGGATCACCACCAGGATGATGATGGGCAGCGCGACGGGGCCGAAGAACACCGCCAGGAAGATCATGATGGCCGTCACTGCCGCTGAACGTGTCGTCAGGAGCCAGTCATGCACCGGGTGGTCGGCGAAGGAAAGTCCGTCGGCCTGGACAACGCTGACCAGCGTGGCAATGAAGAGGGCAAGCCCCACCACGGCCAGGACCACCGACGTCCGGTAGAGGCGGCGCCGGTCGGCAGGGTCGATATACCGCTCCTCCACCACGAACTTCTCATGGAAAGTACGCCACCGGCCGTTGCCATTTTCCCTGACTGCGGAACCTGTTGAATTATGTGCCAATGTGCTGCCCGTCCCTGCGCCCTGTTTTAGCCATGCCGAATAACGGCCATGGTAAATGCCTAGGCTGAAGATTATCCCGGTGAACCGCCATTCACTCCATCAGGGCTGGACACCACGGCGCCCGCCTTGGACACTGGTCCAGGGCGGGCGCCTCGGTGGTCCGGCAGGTTGGCGGCTAGAACGAGCCGGTGGTGAACTGCCAGCTGCGGGAGGCGAGCGGGTTCCCTGCCAGGTCCTGGATGCCGGTGGCGCCACCGGTCAGCGTCACGGTGTACCGGGTCTTGGCGGCCAATGCTGCCTGGGGATCGAGGATCCACTGGTTGGTGGTGCCGTTGCGGTAGACGGTTGCCGCCACCACCGCCCCGGTGGAAGCGTTCTTCAGGGTGAAGGTGGCCGTACCAACCCCCTGGACCGTCTCGCTGAACGTGGCACTGACGTTGCTGCTCCTGCGGACCAGGAGGGCATTGCTGCCAGGGCTGTAGCTGGTGACCGTGGGCGCGGGGCCCGTGGTGAACGTCCAGCTGGTAGTGGTCAGCGGCGTACCCGCGGCATCCCGGATGGCCGAGGTACCGCCCACCAGGGTTGCGGTGTAGGTGGCATCTGCGGCCAGGTTTGCGGCCGGGTCAAGGGTGGCCGTCCTGGTGGTGTCGTTGTAGCTGACGGCCGCGGTGATGCTGCTGCCGGCCGCGTTCCGCAGCACGAAGGTTCCAGCGGAAACGCCCTGCACCGAGGTGCTGAAGGTGGCCGTCACGTTGGTGTCAACTGCCACCGCCGCTGCCTTCCCGGCGGGCGATACGGACGTGACGGTTGGTGCAGGGGCGGGGGCAGGTGCCGGAGCAGCTGCGTCGGTACCCGTGAACAGCAGGCGGTTCGGGGTTCCGGTGGTGGCCCCGCTGATCACTCCGGGCGTGGCGTTGGAGACCAGGGCGGCCGCTACCCCCGCCGGCGTCAGGGCCGGGTTCTGGGACAACAGGAGGGCCGCAGCCCCGGTCGTGTGCGGGGCTGCCATGGAGGTTCCGGACATGGATGCCGTGGCAGTGGTGGAGGTGTAGTAGTCGGAGGTGATGCCGACGCCGGGAGCGTAGAGGTCCACGCAGGATCCGAAGTTGGAGAACGATGCCTGTTTGTCGGCGGAGTCGCTGGCTGCCACCGTGACGGCCCCGGGAACCCGGGCGGGAGAGGTGGTGCAGGCGTCTGTGGCAGAGTTCCCGGCGGCAACCACGGTGGTGACGCCGTCGTCAAGGACGGCCTGGATGGCATTGTCCACCGTGCTGCTGGCGGCTCCGCCCAGGCTGAGGTTGGCCACGGCGGGGGTTCCTGCTGCGTGGTTGGCGGCGATCCAGTCCAGGCCCGCCACGACGTCGGAGTTGTATCCGGATCCGCTGCAGTCAAGCACCCTGACCGGCACCAGGGTGGCGCTCTTGGCCACGCCATAGGTGGAGCCTGCCACGGTTCCGGCCACGTGGGTGCCGTGTCCGTTGCAGTCGGTGGTTCCGTTGCCGTCCGCCACGGCGGTCCAGCCGGCGGCCACCCTGCCGCCGAAGTCGGTGTGTGAGGCCAGGATGCCGGTGTCCACCACGTAGGCGGTCACGCCGGCTCCGGCAGCGGTCCATGAGTAGGAACCCGAGAGAGGGAGCGCGCGCTGGTCGGCGCGGTCCAGGCCCCAAGGGGCGGGCTGCTCGGTCCCGGAGGCCTTGACGGGTGCATCGGGCTCCACGGACAGCACCTTTCCGGACTTGGCAAGGGCAGCCGCCTGGGCCGGGTTGGCGGTGACGACGGCGCCGCGGATGGCGTGCTCAAAGGTGCGGCCGACGGCGAGTCCCTGGCCGTGGAGTCCGGACACCTCCGCAGCGACATCGGTTCCGGGCGCGTACTGGACGATGTAGCGGCCGGTTGCGTTGCCGGCTCCGCCGGAACCTGCCGGGGAGGCAGGGGCGGCGACGGCTGGAAGGGACGCGGTGGAAAGGGCGACGGCGGAAAGCAGCGCCGCGAGGGCAGGCAGCAGGAAGGATCGGGTACGAATTTTGGGGTCCTCGTGGTGGCTGGGTGGCCGGTCCCTGGCTGGAGAATCCTCCCCCGCGGAACCGGACCAACGGTGGCTGTACCAAAAAGGATAGGAGCCGGAAGCGCATGGCTTCCGGCTCCTTGGATGATCCTGTGCCAACCCTTCGGGATTCCTGCGGGCCGGCGATTTTGCTGGTTTTAGCCGGCGCTGTTGGTTGCCGGCACGTGGTTCCGCCAGCTGTGCTCGGGTTCGAAACCCAGCAGGCGCCGCGCCTTGTCGATGGACAGCATCGTTTCGTGTTCGCCCAGGTCCTTGGTGACTTTGACGCCGGGGAAGACCTCTGCCGCCAGGCTGGCGCTTGGCCGGCTCATGACGGTATCGGCATTGGCAATGATGAAGGCTTCGAATCCCGGTTTGGCGTTCTCCAGAGCCCGCGCCACGGCCTGTGCACCGTCCCTGCCGTCGATGTAGCCCCAGAGGTTCCACTTCCGCAGGGTTGCGTCCTCGTCGAAGGAGGGGAACCGTGCATAGTCGGCCTCATCCATCACATTGGAGAACCGCAGGCCCGTGATGCTCAGCTCAGGATCCCATCGGGTCATTTCCACGGCCATCTGCTCCTCCAGCCGCTTCACCAGGGAGTAGGTGCTTTCCGGCCGGGGCGGGTATTCCTCGTCCACCGGAATGTAGGGCGGGTCAATGTCGAAGGGCAGCCCCAGGACGGTCTCGCTGGAGGCATACACCACCTTTTTGATGCCTGCGCGGCGCGCGGCCTGGAACACGTTGTAGGTGGAGAGCATATTGTTTTCGAACGTTGCTGCGTCCGGAAGGATGCCGGGGGCGGGAATGGCACCCAGGTGCACCACGGCGTCGAACCCATCATGCCGGTCATCAACGCCCAAGAGCGCGTCCACCACCTGGCCATAGTTGCGTAGGTCTACCACCAGCAGGCCCGGGCTGCGGTCACCCGCGCGGTCCAGGGTAAGGACCTGGTGGCCGTCGTCGGTGAGCCGGCGCACCACGTGCCGCCCCAGCTTTCCGTTTCCGCCTGTAACGGCAATTCTCATCAGTGTTTCCTTCTGTTCGAGTGCTTCTCCGTGCGGTGTTTCGGTCAGGACGGGGGACGCGGGGCTGCCAGGAACTGTTCGACGGCGGCGATTGCCAGGCCGGTAATCGTTCCCGGATCGCCGCTGCCGTTGACGGACACCAGGATGCCCCGGCCCGCGTACACCGAGACTACTTCATGCGTCTGCCGGCGGTAGAGGTCCAGCCGGCGGCGGAACACGTCGATGGTGTCATCCGTTCGGCCCTGTTCCGAGGCGCGGCGCTGCATCCGCTCCTCCAGTTCCGAATCCGGCGCCTGCAGCTCGATGACGGCGTCCAGCGCATGCCCCTGCGCCGCGAGCATGTTGTCGAGTTCCGTTGCCTGCGGTGGCGTCCGCGGATACCCGTCCAACAGGAAGCCGTGCCGGGCATCGCGTTCAAGGAGCCGGTCCTTCACGAGCGCGTTGGTGAGATGGTCCGGTACGAAGCGGCCGCCGTCCAGGTAGTCCGCGGCCTGGCTCCCCAGCTCCGTCTGCCGGCTGACGTTGCTCCGGAAGATGTCGCCGGTGGAAACGGCGGGCACTCCGAAGTGCCTGGCCAAGTGTTCTGCCTGGGTCCCTTTGCCGGAGCCTGGTGGGCCGATGATGAGGAGCCTGGTCATGTTCCTGCCCTTCCCCGAGGTGCTGCCCGCTTCATTGTGACCGGTACCCCCTTTCGGCGCCGGCAAACGGCGTCGCGGCCCCGGGTGGTTGTGGGCTTGGCGCCGCCCCGAATGTATATACTCTGGTTATCGGTTTAGCAGCAGGCCGTTGGAAAGTTCGTCGATCCAGCGACCATCACCGGCTCCCCGCCCAGTTGCGGGGCGTTTGTGTGTTGCAGGCTCGTTTTGACCTGAACGAATGGCACCAAGAACCGTGGCCAGCGAGTCAACAGCAAAAACCGATACATCCATAACAGAACACCTGCATGAATTGGTCCTCAACAGCTCCGACGTCGAGGACTTCTTAACGGAACTGGCGCAGGTGTCCGCCCGCAACCTCTCCGAGCCGGGCGATGAAATGCTATGTGCCATCACCCTGCTCCGGCAGCGGAAAACGGCGACAATCGCGAGCAGCAGCCAGGACGCCAAGTCGATCGGCCTGCTTGAGCACAAGTTTGCAGAGACCCCCAGCCTCACCGCAATCACCGCACAGGAGACTGTGCACGCGCCGAACCTTGCCGGGGACGAGCGCTGGCCGGAATACTCCTCGGCCGTCGTGGCCCAGGGTGTGCAATCGGTCGCGGCACTTCCCTTCCGGCTTGAGGGGGAAACCAAGGCTGCGCTGCTGCTGTACTCACGCCGGGCCCACCGCTTCGAAGGCCGTGTGCTGGCGTTCGCCGAGGATTTCGTCAGCCAGACTTCGCTGGCGCTCCGCCTTGCAGTCCGCTTTGCGCATTACAGCGAAACCGCTGCGAACCTCCGCGCCACACTGGAATCCCGCACGGTCATCGATATGGCGGTGGGAATCATCATGGCCCAGAACCGGTGCAGCCAGCAGGACGCGTTCGGCATCCTTAAGACGGCATCGAGCACCCGCAACACCAAGCTGCACGATGTGGCCGCTGCTGTGGTGAATGCCCTGGGCCAGGGGCCTGCGCGTACACATTACGACGGTTAGGTGGCCGGCACACGGCAACGTGTTCCGCCACAAGTAGACTAGTGCCAACTTTTCGCCGGGGGGCCTTAATGGAACAGCAGCGTGTTTGCCTTGTCGTGGAGGATGACGACGATATCCGGGAACTGATCACAATGGTCCTGTCCCGTGCCGGCTTCGAAGTGACAGCCGTGGGCACGGGGGCAGAGGGCATAGCCGCCGCTGCTGATCCCACCATCGCCCTGGTCACCCTGGACCTTGGCCTTCCGGACATGGACGGGCACGTAGTGGCCCGTGCCATCCGTGCCCTCAGCACCGCACCGCAGTTGTTCCTGACAGCCCGTTCCGAGAACGACGATTTGCTGGCCGGCATGGCATCAGGGGCTGACGGCTACCTCACCAAGCCGTTCCACCCAGGGGAACTGAAGGAGCTTGCCCGGCAGTTGGCGGCGGGACAACCCACGCCCAGGCACAACGCCCCGGCCGGGAACGGCAGTTAGGAAGAAGGGCGACGGCGGCGGGCAGCCGCCGTCGCCCTTCTTCCTTCAGTGCCTACTTGGAAAGGAAGCCGAGCAGCGCTTCGTTGACCTCTGCCGCATGGGTCCACAACATGCCGTGCGGCGCGCCCTCAATCTCGACGTACTCGGCGCTCGGCAGGGCCTTGGCGAACAGCCGCCCCGTGGAATCGATGGGCAGGATGTTGTCCGCGGTGCCGTGCACGATCAGCGCGGGAACATCGATCTTGGGGATGTCCTGGCGGAAGTCCGTGAGCCAGGTGGGCTGGGCGGCAACGGATGCCGTGGCGCCGGCGCTTGAAGCAAGGTTCCAGCTGGCGTTCACCGCTTCCTGGCTGAGGCGCGGGGTGCCCAGGAAGGTGTCCGAGTTGTAGAAGTTCTTGAAGAACTCGGTGAAGAAGGCGTAGCGGTCAGCAGTAACAGCTTCGTTGAGCCCGTCGAACACGTCCTGCGGGACGCCGTCGGGGTTATCGTCGGTCTTGAGCAGGAACGGTTCCAGCGAGCCCAGGAACGCGGCGCGGGCCACTCGGCCGGAGCCGTAGGTGCCAAGGTAGCGGCCCACCTCACCAGTCCCCATGGAGAAGCCCACCAGTACGACGTTGTTCAGGTCCAGGGTGGTGAGCAGGGTGTTGAGGTCCGCCGCGAAGGTGTCGTAGTCATAACCCTCTGTGGGCTTGCTGGATTTGCCGAAGCCGCGGCGGTCGTAGGTGATGACGCGGTAGCCCGCACCCAGGAGCGCCGCGGTCTGCTTCTCCCAGGAGGAGCCGTCCAGCGGGTAGCCGTGGATCAGCACCACGGGCTGGCCTGAGCCGTGGTCCTCGTAGTAGAGCTCGATGTCAGTGCTGTTCTCAGTACCTACGGTGATGAAAGCCATCGGGGCGTATTCCTTTCGAGACTGATCAGGGCGGCAGGCAGAGCGCCGCGCCAGTGCACCTCCTACTCTAGGGTGCGCGACTGCTCGGGAGCAGGCCCGAATTTCACGGCGGCGGTACGCCCAAAAGTGCCGCGGGAGCCAAAGGTGTGACACTATATGCGCATGAATGCAGATAAGAATGCTTGCTCCCTTGGCACGGACAGCCAATACGTGGAGCTGGCTGTGGAGGTTTTCGCCATGCTGGCGGACGCCACCAGGGTGCGGATCATCCTGGCGCTGCGTGACGGCGAGATGGCTGTAGGCGCGCTGGCGGAGGTGGTGGGCAAGTCCCCCGCGGCGGTCTCCCAGCACCTGGCCAAAATGCGCCTCGCCCGGATGGTTTCCACCCGGCAGGAAGGCACGCGGGTGCTGTACCGCCTGGAGAACGAGCACGCCCGCCAGTTGGTGGCCGACGCCATCTTCCAGGCCGAGCACGCCCTGGGCGGGGAACCCGCCCACCACCGCGTCCCTTCCCACACCGGCGCCCCCGTACACAGTGCAGAGAGGAGCGCCTCATGACCGGGCCGCACCCGGAGTCGACGCACACGCATAGCCATCCCCACGAGGACAGCCACGCCAGGCACGACCACGACCACGACCACGACCACGACCACGACCACGACCACGACCACGACCACGACCATCATCACCACTCCGGTTTCAAGGGCTGGCTGATCGAGCTGTTCGTCCCGCACACGCACGATGCTGCAGATTCGATTGACGATGCGATGGAGGCCAGCACCGAGGGCATCCGGGCGCTCAAGATCAGCATGTTCCTTCTGCTGGCCACCACGGTGCTGCAGTTTGTGGTGGTTCTGTTCAGCAGTTCGGTGGCCCTGCTGGCGGACACCATCCACAACTTTTCCGACGCTCTGACGGCAGTGCCCCTGTGGGTTGCCTTCATCCTGGGGCGCAGGGCCGCCACCCGCCGGTATACCTACGGCTACGGCAGGGCCGAGGATTTGGCCGGCCTGTTCATTGTTGCCGTGGTGGCCCTCTCGGCCGTCGTGGCCGGCTGGCAGTCGGTGGACCGTCTGATCAATCCCCAGCCGCTGCAGAACCTGGGCTGGGTCATCGCGGCAGGCCTGATCGGGTTTGCAGGAAACGAGGCCGTGGCGATCTATCGCATCCGGGTTGGCCGCAGGATCGGTTCCGCAGCGTTGGTTGCCGACGGCGTGCACGCCCGGACGGACGGCTTTACCTCGCTGGCCGTGGTGATCGGCGCCGTGGGAGTCATGCTCGGTTTTCCGTTGGCAGACCCGATCGTCGGGCTCGTCATCTCCGCCGCCATCATGGTGCTGCTGTGGGGCACGGTCCGCAGCATCGGGCGCCGGCTGATGGACGGGATCGAACCGGAACTGGTATCACGTGCCGAGGCCGCACTGGCGCGGACGCCGGGCGTGCTTTCAGTGCAGCACCTGCAGCTGCGCTGGTCCGGCCACCGGCTGCAGGGGTCGGCCCGCATCGAGCTGGCGGACACCGCGTTGTCGCAGGCGGAAGAGACCCTTCACCGCGCGGAGCACCAGCTCCGGCATGCGCTGCCCAAGCTGGACCATATGCTCCTGGCTCCGGGCACCCGGCGGTAACACAGGTAAATGCGGAAGTGACCCGGCGGGCAGGGCCGGCCGGGTCACTTCTGCATTCAGGGATTTTGGCTAGGCTTGTGCGGTCTTGCCCGGCAGTGCCAGCTTGAAGACCTTGGCCCAGGATGACCCCACCTGCTTCAGCAGCGGGCCGGTGGTGTACTTCAGGCCGTAGCGCTGGCAGATTTCGCGGACCCTTGGGGCCACCTCGGCGTACCGGTTGGACGGCAGGTCCGGGAAGAGGTGGTGCTCAATCTGGTGCGACAGGTTGCCGGTCATGAGGTGCATGAATTTGGAGCCCGAAATGTTGGCGGACCCGATCATCTGGCGGACATACCAGTCGCCGCGGGTCTCGCCGTCCACCATCTCTTCCGTGAAGGTGTCGGTGCCTTCCGGGAAGTGGCCGCAGAAGATGACGGCGTGGGCCCAGACGTTGCGGATGGCGTTGGCTGCGATGGTGCCGAACAGGGCCTGCTTCGCGGAGCCGGTCAGCATTGCCAGGGCGGGCGTGGCGGCGTAGTCCTTGGTGAACTGGGTGACCACCTTCTTGCCCAGCGCCTTCAGGTCCTTGAGCAGGGCTTCCTTGGACTTGGTGCCTTCCTTGTACTCGGTGAGTTCGAGGTCGTAGATGGCAATGCCCCACTCGAAGACCGGTGCCAGGATGGCGTTGAACAGCGGGTTGGCCAGGTTGATGGGCTTCCACGGCTGCTGCTCGTCCATGCGCAGGAGGTTGTATCCGACGTCATTGTCCTTGCCCACCACGTTGGTCCAGCGGTGGTGCAGGTCGTTGTGGGTGTGCTGCCAGGACCGCGACGGCGTGACGAAGTCCCATTCCCAGGTGGTGGAGTGGATGTCCGGGTCCCGCATCCAGTCCCACTGGCCGTGCAGGATGTTGTGGCCCAGCTCCATGTTTTCCAGGATCTTGGCAAGGCTCAGCAGCGTGGTGCCCGTGACCCAGGCGGCCTTGTTCTTTCCCACCAGCAGGGCGGCACGGCCGGAGAGTTCCAGGCCGCGCTGGATCTTGATCATGCGGCGGATGTAGGCGGCATCTTCCGCGCCCCGCTTGCCCAGGATCTCATCCCGGATGGCGTCGAGCTCGCGGCCCAGCTCCGCCACCTGTTCGTCGGTGAGGTGCGCGGCGGCGGGCGGCCGAACAGTGGGGCTTCCGGACTCGGCGAGCTTGCCGGGGCGTGTCCTCGATGAGCCGGCGCTGGCCCCTCCGGCGGCAGTGGTCTTTGTGGGTGAGATGACAGACATACGGTACTGCTCCTCAGATTTCGAGGTTGACGGGTCCGGCGGCTGCCGAGACACACGTTTGGATCAGTTGGCCGGGTTCGCCGTGGACTTCCCCGGTACGGAGGTCGCGGACCTGCCCGGCCAGGAGCGGCGTGAGGCAGCTGTGGCAGATGCCCATCCGGCAGCCGCTGGGCATCAGCACCCCGGCGTCCTCGCCGACGTCCAGGATGGGTGTGTCGCCGTCGGCCTCCACCTCCCGGTCGCTGGCTTCAAAGGTGACCAGGCCGCCGTCGTGCCCCACGGCGGCGTCGAAGCTGGTGTTGAAGCGTTCGATCATCAGGTTGCCGGCACTGCCGGCCACCGCCACGTCAGTGCCGGGCGCCCGCGTTGTCAGGGCTGCCCGCTGCCACAACGCTTCGGCGTCGTCCAGGAAGCTGTCCGGGCCGCAGGCATAGGCAGCCCGTTCCTTCCAGTCCGGGCAGATCTCGTCCAGCTCCTTGGTGCTGGAGAAGTCCATGCGGCCCTGCTCGCCGGTGTACCAGTGTGCCAGCCGGAAATTCGGGAACTGGTCGGCAAGCTCAGCCAGCTCCTCACGGAACAGGCTGTCATCCCGCGTGCGGGCTGAGTGGACCAGGACGACGTCGGCGTCCGGGCGCCGCGGCACGAGGGTGCGGATCATGGACATCACCGGGGTGATGCCGCTGCCCGCGGTAACCATCAGGAGGGGGCGCGGATGTTCCGGCAGGACGAAATCACCCTGCGGCGGGGCCAGGAACAGGACATCCCCGGGCTTGGTGGTGCGGACCAGGGTGCCGGAGACGGCACCGACGTCGGTCACGGTGATCGCCGGGTCCTTGCCGGCGGGTGCGCTGAGCGAGTAGGAGCGCCAGTGGCGGACACCGTCGAGTTCGACGCCGATGCGCGCCCACTGCCCTGCAAGGTGCGCCTTCCAGCCTCGTCCGGGGCGGAAGAAGATGGTGGCGGACTGGGCGGTCTCCTGGACCACCCGGGTGACCACGCCACGCAACTGCCGGGCCGAGTAGACCGGATTGAATAGCGAGAGGACGTCCTCGGGCGTCAAAGGGGTAGTGAGTACTGAAGCCGCCTGGGCCAGCTGTCGTAGCCGGATCATGCGTCAAAGCCTAAGGCGGCGCGAGCCATATTTCTCTCTCTCCGTCATATGACCGTTCAGCAGTCACACTAGTAGTAGGGCGCGAAGCCCCCACTACGCTCTTCAAGAGTAACGGTTGGGTCTCACTAATAGTTCCCAGCGTCCTATCGGCTCCATCCCAGGGCCGGGGCAACGTGCTCCGCGATGGTGCCCAGCAGCTTGGCGTTGAAATCCACGCCCAACTGGTTGGGGACGGTCAGCAGCAGGGTATCCGCCGCTTGTACCGCAGTGTCGGCAGCGAGCTGCTCCGCCAGGAGGTCCGGCGGCCCCACATAGCTCTTGCCGAAGCGGGCAGTGGTGCCGTCGATGACGCCCACTTGGTCCCGGCCGTCGCGGAGGGCACTGCCTGCGAAGTAGTAGTTGTCCTCTTCATCAACGATGGGCAGGACGCTGCGGCTGACCGAAACACGCGGGGCGTGGGGGTGTCCTGCCGCGGTCCATGCTTCCCTGAAAAGCTGGATCTGTTCGGCCTGGAGTTCATGGAAGGGAACGCCGGTGTCCTCGGTCAACAAGGTTGAGCTCATCAGGTTCATGCCCAGTTCCGCGGCCCAAACCGCGGTTTTCCTGGTGCCGGCACCCCACCAGATCCGTTCCGCCAGTCCCGGTGACTGCGGCTGGATGGGCAGGAGTCCGGTGGCACCACCGGCGTAGCGCGGATCGGCCTGGGCCATGCCGGCACCGGTGATGGCCTTGCGAAAGACATCAGTGTGGCGACGGGCCATGTCCGCATCGGTCTCCCCCGGCTGCGGACGGTAGCCAAAGACTGAGGCGCCTTCCAAGGCGGGCTCGGGTGAACCACGGCTGATGCCGAGCTGCAGCCTGCCGCCGCTGATCAGGTCCGCTGCCGCGGCCTCCTCCGCCATATACAACGGATTTTCGTAGCGCATGTCGATGACACCGGTGCCGATCTCGATCCGGCTGGTGCGGGCGGCGATGGCGGACAGGAGAGGGAACGGGGAGGCCTGCTGGCGGGCAAAGTGGTGGACACGGAAGAATGCGCCATCCACGCCCATCTCCTCAGCGGCAACCGCCAATTCAATTCCCTGGAGCAGGGCGTCCGCCGCTGTCCTGGTGCGGGAACCCTGGCCGGGGCCCCAGTGGCCGAATGAAAGGAATCCGATACGCTCCATACCTCCCCCAACTGCGCGGGCGGCGGCTGCATTCCCGGCTGGCATGACGGCTGCACGGGCTTACCGCTGATCTGCCGATCGCTGAAACATTTTGGCGGACAAGGCCGTGCTCCGCCTCCGCCGGAAGATGGAAGCCTCTCCGCTTGATTGGGGGGCCAAACGGAGAGGCTGGAACCAAAATAATAGGAAGCTTGCTTAGTTTCCAAATCGGCTGCCCGGCCGCGCCATTCCCGCACAGCTAAACTGGCCCGGTGATCAACAGTGAGCAGCCGTCCACCCCGGCGGTCCCGCCGTCGCGCGGAAAAATCGCCGAACGGCTGCTGCCCGGCGGCGAAGAACCGGACCCGCGCTTCACCCTTGCCAACGAACGCACCTTCCTGGCTTGGATCCGCACGTCCCTTGCGCTGCTGGCGGGCGGCATCGCGATCGAGGCGTTCACTTCGGGCCTCTTCGTTGAACCTGTCCGCAAAGGCCTGGCGGTCCTTTTGCTGCTGCTGGGCATGATGCTCAGCGGCGGGGCCGCCGTGCGCTGGCTCCGGGTGGAACGGAGCATGCGCAACAAAGCCCCGCTGCCGCTGCCGCTCTTTGTGCCCCTCCTGGCCGGGGCAGGCGCACTGGCCGCCGCCGTCGTACTGGTCTTTATCCTCTGGCGCTGATTCCGTGCCGTCCCCCGCACCCATCCCCCATGGCGATCCCGGGCTCCAGCCCGAACGGACAGCCCTCGCGTGGGGCCGGACCATGCTGGCGCTGGTGACGGCGAGCGCCTTCTTCCTGCGCTGGCTTCCCACGTACGGGGCGCCCATCCTGATGCTGCCGATGGTTTCCGGCGGCGCCGCGCTTGCCATCTACCTCACCCAGCGCCGCCGCTACCGGAAGAGGTCCCACGGGCTGGCCGGCGAGAGCATCGAGGCGGACCTGCCGGCGGTGCTGTGGACGGCGTTGGCCGGAGTCGCCCTGGGAGTGCTGGGCATCGCAGTGGTCCTGGTCAGTTGAAGGTGCCGGCCACCGGCTGATGCTCCTAGAACATCGGCAGGACGAAGCCGGCCAACAATGCCACCGAGCCGATAGCGGTCAGGCAGCGGCCAAGGACCGACGCCGTCCGGCCTGCTTCCTCAGGCTGGGTGATCTGCCACTGAGTTGGCCGTTTGGGGTGGTAGTAGATGGGCAGGGTGTCGCCCACAGCCATGTCCCTGATGTCGTACGGGGACATGGGGGCGTTGTGCACCTGGTGTTTCCGGTCGAACCAGCGGAACCCCACCCCGGTGGAATCGGAGTACACCACCGCCTCGGCCACGTCCCAGGGGTGTACGTAGCGGCGGAGGAAGCCGGTATAGAAGAGCAGGCCCAGCCCGGCGGGCAGGCACAACCAAGTGAGGACCTCCAGGATGGGACCTGCCATATCCAGCGCAGTGGGCATGAAATTGATGGTACAGCGCGGGGACTGGTGGCTTCAGCACCAGGTACGTACGCTGAAGGGGACCGGACCGGAGTAAGGGGAAACCATGAATGATCAGGATATTTTGACGCACATCCAGGCCCTGGTGGAGGAGGAGCACTCGCTGCGGGAAGGTTCAGAAGGCGGCCAGCCGGACCCGGCACGGCTAAAGCACGTGGAAGAGAGCCTGGACCAGTGCTGGGACCTGCTGCGCCAGCGCCGCGCCAAGAAGGAGTCCGGCGAGAACCCGGACGACGCCGAGGCCCGCCCCATCAGCGAGGTTGAGGGTTACCGGCAGTAAGTCCGCCGCACTGAGTCAACCTGGGTGTCCGGGCCGCTTGGCCCGGACACCTGTTTCCGTCACCAACAGATTGAGCCTTTCCATGCGTATCGCAGTAGCGCAGATCATCAGCGGCGCAGACACCGCCGCCAACCTTGAACTGGTGTGGGACTACGCCGCCCAGGCAAAGAACGCGGGTGCGCAATTGGTGGTCTTCCCGGAGGCGACCATGCGTGCCTTCGGCCACTCCCTGAAAGGCATCGCCGAGCCCCTCGACGGGCCGTGGGCCAGCGAGGTCCGCAGGATGGCGCGGGAGCTGGAGATCACGGTCGTGGCCGGCATGTTCACCCCGGGCCAGGACGGCCGCGTCCGCAACACGCTGCTGGTCACCGGTCCCGGGGTGGAGGCCTCCTACGACAAGGTCCACCTTTTCGACGCCTTCGGCTTCACCGAGTCAAAGACAGTTGATGCGGGGGAAGCGCCGGTGACCTTCGAGCTGGACGGGACGGTCTTCGGCCTGGCCACGTGCTACGACGTCCGCTTTCCCGGCCTGTTCACGGCCAACGCCAATGCAGGCGCCCAGGTGAATATTGTGTGCGCTTCCTGGGGCGCGGGTCCGGGCAAGGCTGAACAGTGGGACCTGCTGGTGCGCGCCCGTGCGCTGGACAGCACCACCTTCGTGGTTGCGTGCGGCCAGGGCGACCCCGAAGCCATCGGCGCGGGTCCGGCCGGAGCAGCGCCCACCGGCATCGGGCACAGCGCGGTGGTCACTCCCCTGGGCAAGGCCGTGGTGGCCTTGGGCGGGAAGCCCGAACTCGCCGTCGTCGATATCGATCCCTCAACAGTGGACGACGTTCGCGCCAAGCTGCCGGTCCTGGCCAACGCACGCAAGTTCTGATCCGGGTGAGGTGCCGTTCACGGCCCCGAAACAGAAGGCAAAAGAGCGTACGACGGCGGTCCTCACCTCAAGAGGCCCGTGCGCCCCGTCGTTTCGGGGAACTGAGGCCGTGTTCGCCTTTCGCGCCCGAACGCAGAGACCAGGCCGTTTACATTCCGGAAACATTGCCGACACGTGATCTTCACGCCCACGGGATTTGTGTAACGTGGGCGCAACTTTAAAGGGCATCAGCTGAAACACGCTGCACCAAAAATGGATCCCGGGGGAAATGCTCCGGGGCCCAATCGGGTCCCGCACCAAGATCACGTTGCGAAGGGACCCACCGGTGGAAATCACTGCCCAACACGTCTGGCTGATGATTTCAGCCGCAATGGTACTGCTGATGACCCCCGGGCTTGGCCTCTTCTACGGCGGCATGACCCGCGCCAAGGCTGCGCTCAACATGATCATGATGAGCTTCATCTCGGCAGGGATCGTTGGCGTTGTCTGGGTCCTCTGGGGTTACTCGATGACCACCGGCAACGGGATCCTTGGGCTGTTCGGCAACCCCTTCACCAGCTTCGGGCTGCAGAACCTGATGGGCTCCCCTGACCTGCTCAAGGCCGGCTACAGCGCCACGTTCGCCATCATTACCGTGGCCCTGATCAGCGGCGCCATCGCCGACCGGGCCAAGTTCAGCGCCTGGGCACTGTTTGTGCCGGTGTGGATCACGGTGATCTACTGCCCGCTTGCCTACATGATCTGGGGCGGCGGACTAATGAGTGCAGGCGGGGCGGTCACCCGGATCTTCGGCCAGGTCATCGACTTCGCCGGCGGCGCCGTCGTCGAAATCAGCTCAGGAACGGCAGCCCTGGTACTCGCCGTCATCGTGGGACAGCGCCACGGCTTCGCCAAGGACCCGAACCACCGCCCCCACAACATCCCCTTCATCATGCTGGGCGCGGCCATTCTCTGGTTTGGCTGGTTCGGCTTCAACGGCGGTGCGGCAACCAGCGCTGAGCAGGCCGGCCTCATCTGGATCAACACGCTGGTGGCCCCTTCGGCAGCCATGCTGAGCTGGCTGGTCACCGAGAAGATGCGCCACGGGCACCCCACGTCGCTTGGCGCCGCCTCCGGCGTTGTCGCCGGCCTGGTGGCCATCACACCTTCCTGTGCCAACATCAGCCCGGTGGCGGCAATCGGCCTGGGCCTGGTGGCGGGAGCCGCGTGCTGCGTGTTCGTGGACCTCAAATACCGCTTCGGCCTGGACGACTCGCTGGACGTGGTGGGCGTCCACCTCGGCGCCGGCCTGATCGGCACCCTGTCACTCGGCTTCATCGCCCTCCCCGTGGACGGCCTGGGCGGTGGACTCTTCTACGGCGGCGGCGTCCAGCAGCTCATCGCCCAGACAGCCGCCGTCGTGATCACCCTGCTCCTGTCCGGCATCGGCACCGCGGTCATTGCCCGGATCATCAACAAGACCGTGGGCTTCCGCGTCAGCCACGAGGCCGAAGCCGCCGGCGTGGACCTGTCCGAGCACGCCGAGACCGCCTACGCCTTCGGCGAGATGGGTTCCGGCTTCAGCAGCCTGGGCCACATGCTGAGCCACCACCACGGAACTGCTCCTGCCGCCGTCCCCGTGGAACGGCTCGCCAAGGAAGATTCCTTCGCGTAGCAGCTAGTCCGCAAGGATCTTGTAGAGCGCGCGCCGCGTTTCATCCATCTTCTCGATGGCGGCAGCCCGCTGTTCCTCTGACACTCCACTGCGGAACTGGTGGATGGCACCCATCAGCTTGCCAATGCTCTGGTGGAAGTCCCGGTCCGCACTGTCCGGTTCAGCGTTCCAGGCGTTTTCCATTTCCTCTGCGTGCTCCGCCACGTAGGCCTTGCCGGCATCGGTGAGGGAAAACTCGGTCCCGCGGCCTTCACTGAGGGCCGCGATCAAGCCTTCGTCCACCAGTTGCTGCAGGGTGGGGTAGATGGATCCGGGGCTGGGCCGCCACATGCCGCCGGTCTTTGCGGCGATGGTCTTGATCAGTCCGTAACCATTCGAGGGGGCGTCTGCCAGCAGCGAGAGGATCGCGGCGCGGACATCACCCCGGTTGGCCCGCTGGCCGCCCCGTCCGAAACCGGGGCCGAACCCAGGGCCAAAACCCGGACCAAAGCCCGGCCCGAAACCGGGACCAAATCCCGGCCCGAACCCCGGACCCCTGTGCCCGTGCGGACCTTTATGGCCCCTTCCCCGCTCGAAGCGGCCCCGGCCGAATCCAGGGCCGGGATTTTTGTCGTCAAATATGCCGTTCATGGTGGCATCGTCCTTTCATTGATAGGTAGTCGCTTTGGCGTCAGCGATAGTTAAAAGATATATCGGTAACTATCGCCCGTCAACGCTTTGACGTGACCAAATCCTGACCTTTCCGCACCTGTTTCCGCCTCGTGCAGGAGCGTATTCTGGTCCCACCTTCGAGGGCGAGGGCAGGGGAATGGCGAAGCAGCGGAAGCCTAGGCGCAGGCGCGGTTTGAACGCCACAATGGGTAGGATCCTGGGGTTCCTGGCCGCAAGTGTTATGTGCGGCGTCCTGGTGGCAAGTCTGGTGGTCCCTGCCGTCGCCGCCGCGGGGATGGGGGTCAGTTCCTCCATAGACTTCTTCGAAAAGCTGCCGTCGGACCTCACAGTGCAGCCGCCGTCGCAGGCCACGAAGGTCCTGACTGCCGACGGGCAGCAAATTGCCACGTTCTACGCCGAAAACCGGGTGCAGGTGCCGCTGGACCAGATGTCACCCTTCATCAAGGACGGCATCATCGCGATCGAGGACAGCCGGTTCTATGAGCACGCCGGCGTGGATCCGCAGGGGATACTGCGGGCGCTGGTTTCCAACCTGACCAGAGGCGGCGAGCAGGGCGCATCCACCATCACCCAGCAGTACGTGACCAATGTCCTTAATGAGGCGCAACTCTCCCAGGACCGGCCGGACGCGGTGGTCCTGAACGGGCAAAAGAACCTCGGCGACAAGCTGCGGGAAATGAAGCTTGCCATCACCTTGGAAAAGAAATACTCCAAGGACCAGATCCTTGAGGGCTACCTCAACATCGTGTTCTTCAGCAACAACGCGTACGGCATCGAAGCCGCAGCCCGCCGCCTCTTCAGCACCACTGCGAAGGACCTCACCCTCCCCCAGGCAGCCCTGCTGGCCGGGGTGGTCAACAGCCCCACCCTCTACAACCCGGCCACCAACCCGGCCAAGTCGATCGTGCGGCGGAACCAGGTCCTGGACGAGATGCTGCGGCTGGGGAAGATCTCCCGGACCCAGCACGATGAAGCCGTGGCCACGCCCATCCAGCTGAAGATCAGCCCCCAACAGCAGGGCTGTGCCAATGCCACCATGGCCCCGTACTTCTGCGACTACATCTCCCACCTGATCCTGAACAATCCCGCTTATGGCCCAACGGAAGCTGAACGTGAGCGGCGGCTCTTCCGGGGCGGCCTGACCATCGTCACTACCCTGGACAGCCGGCTCCAGGCTGCCGCCCAGGCCCAGGTGGACGGGACCGCGGGGGCTAACCCGGACCACTGGGCAGCGTCGCTGGTGAGCATCCAACCCGGCAGCGGCAAGATCCTGGCCATGGCCCAAAACACGGTGTTCCTTCCCCAGCCCGGCAAGTTCGATACCAACCTCAACTTCAATGTGGATGCCCGGGACGCGCAGGGGAACGACCTGAATGGTGCCGGGGGGTTCCAGCCGGGATCCACCATGAAGCCCTTCACGTTCGCCGAGTGGCTGAACGAGGGCAAGACGCTCACGGCCGAAGTGGACGCTTCACGCCGGGTTTATCCACTTGGGTTCCCTTGGAGGGACAGCTGCGGAAAGGTGCTTGGGGCCTACAGCACGGCCCAGGCGAACCCGGCCCTTGGCGCGGCCGATGACCTGCAAAATGCCGAAGACGGGTTTTACCGGCCCATGCCCGTGAACTACGGCCTCTACAACTCGATCAACACCGCCACCTTCGCCTCAGCTTCCCAGCTGGATTTCTGCGGCATCCAGAAGATGGTGGATGCGGTTGGCCTGCACAGCGGCCTGGATAGTTCCCCCGTCAACATGCACCAGCTGGGCAATCTGCTCGGCGGCACAGGCGTCGCTCCCCTGACCCTGGCCAACGCCTTTGCCACCTTCGCCACGGACGGCCGGTTCTGCGCCACCATGGCACTGGTTGAGATTAAGGATGCCGCTGGTGCCAAACTGCCTGCCCAAGCCCCGGATTGCCACGACGCCGTCAAACCGGATGTGGCCCGCGGGGTCAACTCTGTTCTGCAGGACGTTTTGAAGAAGGGCTCAGGCGTCTGGATCAACCCCAAAGTGCAGGACAAGCTTCCCACCGCTGCCAAGACCGGTACCTCCAACAACAACGGGTCCACGTGGGTGGTGGGATACACCACCGGCCTGGTGACCGCTTCCTTCTTCGGCGATGCACTGGAAGGACAGAAACGTGCAGGCCAGAACGTGACCATCAACGGCACCTTCTACCCGCGCCTGGACGGCTACATGATTGCGGGCCCGCAGTGGGCCAACTACATGCTCAAGGTGGCACCGCTCTATCCGGCAGGCCCGTTCGCACCACCTTCCCCTTCGATGATCGGTCCGAACCCGAATTACAAGCCATAGGTTGGGACGCGCCCCTCAGTGCTGCCGTTCCTCACTGTCGGCGAGGCACTGGCCACCGCTTTGGAGGGGCGCAGTCAGCTGCCGTTGATCTGGAAGGCACGACGGCGGTCGTGCCCGGTGGACCACAGGTTGCGCTGGGCGGGGTTCCGGGGAGTGGCGGTGCGGTGGAGTGGTACGTGTGGCCTGTTGGAGTGGAGGTTGCCACGGTGTGGCGAGGGCCGGGGACTGGTTTGGTGGTCCAGCCGCGTGTTTCTTTGGCGTGGTTGCAGGCTTCGCAGAGCCCCTGGCCGTTGCCGGTGGTGGTGGGGCCGCCGCTGTGCCAAGGCCTGATGTGGTCGTGGTGCCTGATCGGGGCGTCGCAGTACGGGGTCCGGCACGTATCGTCCCGGACCTGGAGGAAACGCTTCAAACCCGCCGGGAACAACCGGGCTTTGGAGTCCATCGCCACCAATTCACCTGTGCCGGGGGCGGTGTAGAGCCGGCGGACCCAGAGATTCAGGTTGTGACGGCCGGACGCGTCCACGGTGGCCTCGCCAGCGGCTTCAGGGGTGGCCGGAGAACCAAGGTTGCCGGGGCCGGGGGCTGTTACCGGCATTCGCATTGACGAACCAGCGAGGGCGAGTTCCCTTGCCCATGCCGCCGGGATGATGCCATAACCGGGCAGCCGTGCGGGTTCGGCATCGGCTTGGAGGAGGGTGCGGTCTGTCATGACGAGCTGGACCTCCACGCCGCTGATCCCGCCCGGGATCCCGGTGACCCTCTCGACGAGGGTGTCTGCCATGACCTGCCCCCGCGACCTCTCATCCCCGGCCGAACGCAGCGTGTCGGCATCCCGGGCCAGTGCCGCGTAGGCGGCCACCCCCTGTGAGACGGGGAGCAGGGCGGTCAGGTACGTCATGGTGTCCGGGGCCGGGCGCAGGCTCACGCTGCGTTCCGTGACCGCGTGTGCAGCACGCCTCGCGACCGAGGCCGGATCCCGCCGGCAGGCAGCGGCGCGGACGGCGGCGATGATGGCCTTGTCGCCCATGCCATCCAGGGCGCCGGCGTCGGCGGCGAGTTCCTCATCCACCCCGGCCCGGTCCTCCGGGGAGAGGCAAATGATTTCCTTCACCACCAGCGTGACCCGCCACTCATTGAGCAGCCCTCTCCTGAAGGCGGCGGAGGTGTGCGGCATGCCGGTGAGCGTTTTGGCCATGCCCAGCAGCCGGGCACCCTTCGCCGGCGACTCCCGCCGGGCCAGCGCGATCTGCGCCGCCACCCCGGCACCCTGCTCACCGGCCGGGACCCCGGCGGCAGCCTGCACCTGCCGCTGCTGACGATCAAACGCCACAGCAACCTCGGCCTGCCGCGCACCCGCCAGGCACTTCAGATCCTCCAACCCGCGCAGCTGGTCAATCATGCCCGCACCATCAGCAGGGACCGGGACGCGGGCCAACAGGCTCAGGACATCACCCATGGAAGGGGCGGCGGGTTGAACAGCAGGCGCGAACCGACGCGCATCAGCAGCGGAAAATACCGCAGACAACGGAGGTGATGACTCCGTCACATTAATGACGCTTGGAAAAGCGAACTGGAACTGACGCCCATCAGCAGCAAACAGCCCCCGAGGCTCTGCCTCCAATACTCCCGCCGTCCCCACAACCGCCTCCATAACCAAAGTCTTCCACCAAGGTGTGACATCGACAGCCACCCAAAACCCCTATGTGGAAAACGCAAAGTCAGCCGTTCCGATTACTCTGGCACGATGGGTGGCGTGACGATCCTGGAGACTGAGCGGCTCATTCTGCGCCCCTGGCATACGGACGACGCGGAATTCGTGCTTGACCTATACTCGCGCTGGGAAGTGCAGCGCTTCATTGGCAAACAGCCCCGCGTCATGGTGGGCATGGGCGAGGCTGTGGAACTTATAGGGAAATGGCGCGCACTTGACCACCCCGTCCACGGGATCTGGGCTGTCGAGCTCAAGACCCATCCCGGGCTCGCCCGACCGGAGCCCTCCCAGCCCGGGTCCGCAAAGCCCCAGCTCGCCGGAACGTTGCTCCTCAAGTCCATTCCGGCGTCGGGTAGCGAATTGCCGCTCCGGCCCTCGGGCGACACGGAGATCGGATGGCATTTTCACCCGGACCACTGGGGAAAGGGCTACGCTACCGAGGCCGCCCGTGTGGTCCTCGACCACGCCTTCGCGCGCGGCCTGCCACGGGTTGTTGCGGTCACCAACCCCGCGAATGCAGCCTCGCAGCGGGTGTGCACCAGGATCGGGCTGAGCCACCGGGGGCAGACGGACAAGTACTATAACGCCGTATGCGAGCTTTTTGAGGGCATGAACCCGGGCTCCTAGCCGGTTCCCTTCCAGAGCCGCTTCCACCAGGACCGCTCGGGCTCGGGCTCGGCGGGAGCGTCCTCAACGCGCGCGGCCCGCCTGCCACGCCAGCGCTGCACTTCCTCCTCGACGTCGCGGGTCTTGGTGATCACCGGCGGCCCGCCCTGCAGCTGGCGGCGGGCGTCGATTACCCGGCGGTTGAAGTCCTGCAGAACGTCCCGGACCTGCTGCTCCGTGTACTGGACGTCCAGCTTTGCATCCAGTTCCGCGTCCTCGGTGCGGAGCAGGATGGCGGCCGGGCCCAGGCCGCTGATGTTCTCGCGCTGGATCAATCCCTTGACCCACCAGTCGGGGTCATAGCTTTCGCCCAGGCCTGGAATCGGCTTGCCCGCGTACTTGAGGTTGTCGAACTTGCCCTGCGCCATGGCGTCCCGGACCAGGTATTCGGCGCGGGCCGCGTCGCTGACCTTCCTGCGCTTCTCCCGCTCCTGCGCGTCGAGGGCATCCAGCGCTGTTTCTTCCTCGGCACTGATGCCGGCGCCGCGGTATGAACGCAGCTCCGACGCCCGCTCCAGCCGCTTCCGGAAATTCCCTGCGCCGCCGCTCATCGCTGTCGCCGCCTTCCCTCGCTCAATCCCCACCTTCCAGTATTCAGCGGGCAGCTTGCACGTTCAACGCCCAGGGTGAGCGGACGACGGCGGGACGTGCCGCCGTCGTCCGCTCCACCTGGCGCCGTGGAAAGGTTCCTGGTTGATGCTGTGCAGTCAGGCGTTGGCGTGCTCGGCGAGGATGCTGTCAATCTGTCCGACTGCCTGCTTCATGCCTTCTTCCATACCCATCTGCACCATCTGCTCCAGCTGTTCCTCGGATTCGAAAGTGGACAGGATGGTCATGCGCGTCCGCTCCCCCACTGTTTCCAGCGTCACCGTGGCGTGGGCAGTGCCGTATTCCCCGGTGGGATTGCCGTCATTGTCCGCGAACCCGTCGTCGAACTGCAGCCTGCGCGGTGACTCGATGCTGGTGAACTCCCACCAGCCGTGCGCCTTATCCCCTTCAGGCCCTGTCATGTAGTACTTGGCCTTGCCGCCCGGCACGAAATCATGCAGGTAGAAGGTTGCCGGATAGGTGGGCGGTCCCCACCACCGCTCAAGCTGGCGGGGGTCTTCCCAGAGCTGCCAGACGCGTTCGACTCCGGCGTCAAACTCGGCGACAACGGTAAGGCTCAGGGCCTCAGGATTTTTTTCCGTACTGATGACTGTCATGGCAATGCCGTCCTAACCTTCAGCGAGAATGTCTGCCATCTTGGCGGCGCGCTGCCGCCAGACCTGTTCATATTCGTCGAGCAGCCGCCGGGCCTTTTGCAGTCCTTCATGATTGCCCCGCACGATCTGCTCCCTTCCGCGCTTTTCCTTGCTGACCAGGGATGCGCGCTCCAACACCGCCACATGCTTCTGTACGGCGGCAAAACTCATGGCGTAGAGGGCTGCCAGGCCGGAGATGGAGTACTCGCCGACGGTGACCCGGCGGACAATGTCCCGGCGGGTGGAATCCGCGAACGCCTGGAAGAGGCGATCCACTTCGGTCTCACGGAGCTGATCTACAACCATTTTGTTGTAGATTAGTCCGCCCGCTCACTGGCGTCAATGGGTTTTCTGCGCGGACATGCCCCGCTGTCGGGAGGACGCCAGCCAGTCACGGTATCTTGGGCCGCATGACCATCTTCCTCGCCGGAGGGGGCCCGGATCCGGATGCCTTTCCGGACGTCTTCGACGCGTTTGCAGCTGAAGTCCGGCAGCACGCCGGGCAGCGCCGGCCCGCCCATGTCGCCGTCGCCGTGCATGGCACGGGGGTCAACCTGCAGGACCTCGTGGCAGCTTACGCGGAACCCCTGCAGGGCCGGATCGACTGCCGGATCGTTGTTGTACCGCTGGCGCCGGGCAAGCCTGCGGATCCGGCCACATTTGATGGAGTCGACGGCGTGGTGGTGGGTGGCGGGCTGACGCCCGGCTACTGGGAATGGCTCCACCCCGCGGCCAGCGCCATTCCCAACCTCGTCACTGCCGGCGTGCCCTACCTGGGTTTTTCCGCCGGGGCGATGATGGCACCGCGCCTGGCACTGATCGGCGGATACCGGATCGATGGGGTAGAGGTCTGCGGGGAGGAGTGTTCAGAAGGCCTGGATTCCGTGGATCTCCGCAAGGGCCTGGGGCTGGTCCCGTTCACAGTGGATGTCCACGCCGCCCAGGCCGGTACGCTGAGCCGGGCACTTGGTGCCGTGGCAGCCGGACTGGCGGAGCGGGCAGTGGCCATCGACGAGAACACAGCAGTGGTGGTGGAATCAGCGGGCGACGTCGACTACAAGGTCATTGGTGCCGGAAACTGCTGGGACATCCGGGGCACCGGCGGCGCGGCCACTTCGGTCTCCGTGCTGAAAGGCGACTGAGCTGACTGGCCCGGTTGAAGCGACGGCCCGGGGCTAATTCCCGGTGCAGCCGGGTTATCCGTCGAAGTGCGTCCTGGCGCTGCTTCCTGACAACTGCTCGATCAGCTCGCTGGCCACATCCCGGAGCTTCCTGTTGCGGTTGCTGGAGACCTTGGTGAGGATTTCCATCGCTTCTTCCTGTGAACACCGGTTCTGCGCCATGATCACCCCGCAGGCCAGGTTGATGGCGGTGCGGCTTTGCATTGCCGCTTCGAGGTCGTCCGCCCTGCTCTGCGCGTTGTTGATTCGAACGGAAAGGTTCAGGGTGTTGTGGGCGGCAGCGGCGAAGCCAACTGCTTTGTCGTACACGTCAGCTGTGAACACCCCCGGTTTTGTGGCGAAGAAGTTCAACGCAGCTCTGGCATCGTCGGTGATCTCCAGCGGCACACCCAAAGTACTGTGCACATTGTACTCAGCCAGCTTCTGGTTCAGCGGTAGCCAGCGCGGATCCCTGTCCACGTCATCGATGATTACCGGGGCCATCTCCCTGAGCGCCCGGACGCAGGGGCCGTCGCCCAACTCCTGCTCGATATGGTCAATCTCGATAGCCCGCGCGCTACTGCCGGCAGCGGTTGCAGGCTTACGTCGCATTTTCAGCGTGACAGCGCACTCAATCGTGTCCCCGGCAGCTTCAGACACCGCAGCAGCGGCAAGGCTGGACAGTCCCGAAAGGAACTCGACCCCGTTCTCTGAGCCCACCAGAATACTTTGAAGTACCTGTACAGATTCGTGGTCCGATGAACTCAACATTCGCCCAGCTTACTTGAGTTCAAGCGGCCACGGGCGTGCTCCGGCCGGGCGAACCGGAGGTGAACCGGAGGCGAATAAGTTCCTGTATCAGAAATCCGCCAAGGCGCGTAGTGTCAAAGGTAGGAGATTTCGGGATTGCGCGCAGGTCCAGGGGTTGAATGTACGGGCCGTCCGTGCCAAGAGCGGCGGCCGCCAGCCGGGGCCTAAACCTTCAGGCGTAATCAGGGATTGAGGCCTTATGGCCAGCTACCATCCACCAGGAGTCCGTGAGGGGTTCCCGGAGCTTCTGCCCCAAGATTCCTTTATCCGCTGCGGCGCCCCGCTGCGCCAGGCCCCGCCAAAGGTGGTGCCAGTGGCCGCTTCAGCAAACGGAGGCCGGCCATGAACGCCGACTGGACCGGCGGCCCGGACAACCTGCTGGAAGCAGACGAACAGCGCCGGGCAGTGGCACAGCGTTTCCACCAGGGTGAGGTCCCCCTGGTCAAGCTGTGGACGTACTATTTCGGCCTCGGCGGAGATGCCGACGAGATGTCACTGGATGCGTACCTCAATGAGGCGCTGCACCTCCCGGCTGCCCAGGTGGGACTGATCACCACGGCCATGACGGAATTAAGCGCAAATGAGGACGAATGAGCGCCGACGAGGGTCCCTTCCGGGAAACTGATGGCTTGGCCGCAGCTGAACCGGAAGTTTCGCTGCAGCGGCTGGTCCTGGAAAACCCCAGCATCAAGGGCTTCCTCGGGGAACTGGCCATCCTGGCTTCGGCGCGACTGTCCGCCCCGGGCAACACCATCCACAGCGGGGTCACCGTCCTCCGGCGCAAGAAGCCGGAGGCAGTAGCTTCCAGTGATGCTGCAGCCAAGGCCCTCGATGAGCTGCAAAACGGGTTTGGCGAGGGGCCGTGCCTCACCGCGCTCCGGCACAAGACCACGCTCCTTGTGCCGGACCTGGCCGCCGAAACCCGTTGGGGTCCCTATGTACGGACTGCGATGCAGCACGGCGTGTACTCCATCCTTGCCGTTCCCCTGGACCTGGCCGGGGACGCCGAGTCGGTGCTCAATCTGTACTCAGGCCGCAGCAACGGGTTCTCATCGCAGGACATCGCCCTTGTGGAGTCATTTGCCGGCCAGGCGGCGAGTTCGTTGCGGCTGATTTTGCGGATCACCCAGCTCAGTGATGCGAGGAATGACCTTGCAGCGGCCATGCAGTCCCGCACCGTGATCGACGTGGCAGTGGGCGCCATCATGGCCGAGAACCGATGCGACCGGGACACGGCCTTCAACATCCTGACCAGGGCCTCGAGCACCAGGAACGTCAAGCTCCGCGACGTTGCCGCGATGGTCATCGCTTCCATCTCGGGGGAAGAACGCATCACCACCCACTTCGAGGAATAGAAGCTGTGGCGCGGCTCACACGTGATGAGAAACACTCGCAATAACTGTGCCATCCGGTTGAGTCTCGCCTTTCGGCATGGGCACTATGGATGGGCAGGGCGGGAACCATCCGCCCTTGACATCCTGGTGACGCAACGAGGCCCACCGGTGAGCACAGGCCACCGACCCTCCGAGCGCGGACAGGCCACCGCCGGCAGACAACCGGCTAGACACAGGAAAGTACTGAACAATGACGTTTAACACTGCCGAATCCGTGACGCTTAAGATCTGGGACCGGGCGTCGCTCCACGAGACCCTTGATTCCGCGGTCTCCGACCTCTCTTCCCGTCACAACACCACCACGTGCCGCATTGCAGTCCACTGCAGCGGACCGAACACCTTCACGCTGAGCGTGCGCGGCGACGAGCCGGCACTGGCGCTGTAAGCAGCCCCAAACAGAGGACGCGGACGACGGCGGGACCCACCCGCCGTCGTCCGCGTCCTTTTTGCTGCCCGCGCCCAAGGGCCCCATCGGGGCTTTGGCCCCTGTTTGGCCCGGCAGGCTGCCGATAGCGTCTGCTCATCACCAACTATCCGGCCGCGAGCACGAGGAGATTCCCATGGGCCATATCAAGGTGAGCACGCCGATCAACGCATCGGTGGACCGCGTCGTCGAGGTTGCGTCGGACCCGAAGCACTGGGCGTCGTGGTGGGTCAACCTCGGTGAGGCGGAGAAGATTGAGGGCGACGGCGGTGTGGGAACCGTCGTCGAGCACAAGTACCTGATGGCGGCTGTCCCGTTTCACGTGACCACCCGCGTGACCGGCAGGGAGCAGACTCCGAACGGTGGACAGCGACTGCGGCTGGAGTTCGATGGCCCGCTCAAGGGCTGGCAAACATGGGACTACACCCCGGACGGAAACGGGACCACCATGGTGACCGCAGAGTTCGACTACAACGTTCCGGGCAGCGCCGTGGGGAAGTTCGCTGATGAACTGATCATCGAGCGCATGCAGGAGCGGGCGCGCCAACAGACCCTCGAGAACCTCAAGCTCCTGGTCGAAGCCGGCCAAAGCTGATCGTGGCGACAGGCCCCTGCCACATCGAACGAAAGCGCGTACCGGCGTAGCATTCGTCAGGTACGCGCAGACGACGGGGAGGGCAGATGGACACGCAGCACCACGGCCAAAGGTTCAGTCTCAAGTCATTGGCGCTGCCCGTCGTCCAGGCCCCGATGGCCGGCGGACCCTCCACACCCCAATTGGCGGCTGCGGTGAGTTCCGCGGGCGGGCTCGGCTTCCTTGGGGCGGGCTACAAGAGTGCCGCCGCCATGCGTGCAGAGATCGAAGCAGTCAGGTCGATCACAACGCACCCTTTCGGTGTCAACCTCTTTGTCCCCCAGCCCTCGGTCATCAGCCCCGAAGCCCTGCAGCAGTACGCCGATTCGCTGGCGGCTGACGCTGAGCGGTTTGGTGTCAGCCTGGGAGAGCCCAAGCACGACGATGACGACTGGGACCAAAAGCTCCAAGTACTCCTGGAGCTCGCACCGGCCGTGGTCTCATTCACTTTCGATTTCCCCGAATCCAGTGTGGTGGAGGAACTCCGGAAGCGCGGGATGTACGTGATAGCCACGGTCACGGGCCGTGAAGAGGCGCTTCGGGCGCTGGCGGCAGGCGCCGACGCCTTGTGTGTGCAGGGCCCCGAGGCCGGCGGCCACCGTGGCACCTTCAAGGCCGACGCGCCTCCCCCGCTGGTGCCCCTGCACGGGATCCTGGGCGAGCTGTCCGACCTTGAGGTGCCGCTCATTGCCGCCGGCGGCATCGCCACTGCGGAGCACACCCGTGCCGCACTCGCCGTCGGTGCCGCGGCGGTCCAGGCCGGCACCGCTTTCCTCTGCGCGGACGAAGCCGGAACCAAGGCCACCCACCGGGCCGCATTGACGTCGTCGCACCGTTTCACCACCACGGCCGTCACCCGGGTCTTCTCCGGCCGCAACGCCAGGGGCCTGCACAACGAGTTCATGCGCCGCCATGATGGCGACGCCCCTTACGGCTATCCCGAGATCCACCACCTCACCACTCCCCTGCGCGCCGCGGCTGCGGCGGCAGGGGAACCGGACTGGCTGAATCTGTGGGCCGGCATCAATTACCGGAACGTCGTGGAGGGCGCGGCGGCGTCAATCCTGAAGAGCCTCGCGCCGTAAGCCCCTGCCGAAAGGCTTGGCCCGCCGTCGTCCGCTCCTTAAAGCACGACGGCGGGCCCGCCCCTTTTGGGAGCCGGCCCGCCATGCGTGCGTGGTGCCTTAGAGGGTGGCGGTGTCGATCACGAACCGGTACCGGACGTCCGAGGCAAGGACGCGCTCGTAGGCTTCGTTGATCTTTTCGGCCGGGATGACCTCGATCTCAGCGCCCAGGCCGTGCTCGGCGCAGAAGTTGAGCATCTCCTGGGTTTCACGGATGCCGCCGATCATGGAACCGGCGAAGGAACGGCGGCCGCCGATCAATGCGAAGGCGTTGACGGGGAGCGGCTCGGCGGGAGCGCCGACGTTCACCAGGGCGCCGTCGAGCTTCAGCAGGCCAAGGTAGGAGCTGATGTCAATGGAGGCGCTGACGGTGTTGATGATCAGGTCGAAGGAGCCGGCGAGCTCGGAGAAGGTGTTCTCGTCGCTGGTGGCGTAGTAGTGGTCAGCGCCCAGCTTCAGGCCGTCTTCCTGCTTCTTCAGGGACTGCGACAGGACCGTCACCTCGGCGCCCATGGCGTGGGCGAGCTTGACGGCCATGTGGCCCAGCCCGCCAAGGCCGACGACGGCAACGTTCTTGCCGGGGCCGGCACCCCAGTGGCGCAGGGGTGAGAACGTGGTGATGCCGGCGCACAGCAGCGGTGCGGCGACGTCGAGGTCGATGCCCTCGGGGATGGTCACGACGAAGTCCTCGGTCACCACGACGTGGGTGGAGTAGCCGCCCTGGGTGATGGTGCCATCGCGGTCAACGGCGCCGTAGGTGCCAACGTTGCCCTTGAGGCAGTACTGTTCCTCGCCCTTTTGGCAGTTGACGCACTCCCGGCAAGAGTTGACCATGCAGCCAACACCAACGCGGTCGCCTACCTTGTGCTTGGTCACCTCGGAGCCGACCTCGGTGACGATGCCGGCGATTTCGTGGCCGGGGACCAGGGGGTACTGCTGCGGGCCCCAGTCACCGCGGACGGTGTGGATGTCCGAGTGGCAGATGCCGGCGAACTTGATGTCGATCAGGACATCGTGAGGACCCACTTCGCGGCGCTCGATGGTGGTTGCCACCAGGTCCTCCGTGGCGGACGGGGATGCATAAGCCTTGACGGTAGTCATGGTTCTCCTGTGATCTGTTGGGGGACTTCTAAATGCTACCGGGGTTGTTCGGAGCAAACCCCGGAAATGGGCGGGCAAGGGTGGCCCTGTTGTGCCTGGTCTTCTGAGTCCTACCTTTGGCAGAAGTGATGGACGCGGACTTCATTCGGACTAACTTGTCACGGGCGGAGGAGCACCTTGATGGCGCGGCGTTCATCCATGGCCTTGTACCCCTCTGCGGCCCGGTCAAGCGGGAGCTCGAGGTCGAACACCTTTCCAGGGTTGATCCCACCGCCCAGGATCAGGTCGATCAGCTCGGGCAGGTACTGCCGGACGGGAGCGGGGCCGCCGTGCAGGTGCACGAGCGAGGAGAACAGGTCCCGGCCGGGCAGCGCCACATCGTGGGATACTCCCACGAACCCCACGTGGCCTCCGGCGCGGGTGGCGTGGATGGCCTGCATCATCGATTCCTGCGTGCCCACGGCCTCGATGACGGAGTGCGCACCGAGCCCGTCCGTGAGCTCCTTGATCTTCTGCACGCCTGCGTCCCCCCGCTCCTCCACGATGTCGGTGGCGCCAAACTCCCGGGCCAGGGCCTGCCGGTCCGCGTGCCGGGACATGGCGATGATCCGTTCGGCACCCATCTGCTTCGCCGCGAGGACGCCCAGAAGTCCCACGGCGCCGTCGCCCACTACCGCGACTGTCTTGCCGGGTCCCGCCTCGGCCGCCTTGGCTGCAAACCATCCGGTTCCCAACACATCGGAGGCGGCCAGCAGCGACGGAACCTTCCCGGCGTCGGGCGTTCCCGGGGTGGCCACCAGGGTGCCGTCCGCCAGCGGGACGCGCAGGTACTCGGCCTGGGCGCCGCCTACGCCCTGCCGGTGGACACAGCCGCTCTGGTAGCCGGAGCGGCAGATTTCGCAGGTGTTGTCCGAGGCAAAGAAGGAGCCGACGACGAACTGGCCCGGCTGCACATTCTTCACGTCCGCGCCCACCTCTTCGACGATCCCCACGTACTCGTGGCCCATGGGCCTGGGTTCGTGCAGGGTGTCGGCGCCGCGGTAGGGCCACAGGTCCGACCCGCAGACGCAGGCGGCAACAACCTTGATCACGGCATCCGTGGGCTGCTGGATGGCGGGCTTGTCCCGGTCCTCGACGCGGACGTCGCCGGGGGCGTGCATGATGGTTGCGCGCATGCTGGCTCCTCCAAAGGGTGAAAGGCTGAAAGCGGACACTCCCATCAAACCCGGCGCGGGAACCGTTTGCGAGGGCCCTGCTGAAACTGGTTCTGGCAGAACCTCCTTAGCGCCGCCGCGGGCGCCGTAACGTGTTCCATATGGATAACCGAGCCGAGGTCCGACAGTTCCTGTCCTCACGCCGTGGACGCATCACCCCGGAGCAGGCAGGCATCGAACCGTACGGTGGCCGGCGGCGGGTGCCGGGGCTGCGGCGCGAGGAGGTGGCGCGGCTGGCCGGTGTCAGCGTGGACTACTACACGCGCTTGGAACGGGGAAACCTCAGCGGTGTTTCGGACAGCGTCCTGGATGCCATTGCCGGCGCCCTGGAACTGGACCGCGCCGAGCACGACCACCTCTACGACCTTGCCCGCGCGGCCAACACATCGGGCCGCAAGCGGGCGGCGAGCGCGGGTGCCGCGTCCCCGTCAAAGGTTCGGCCGGAGCTGCAGTACCTCCTGGACGCCATCACGGACGCGCCGGCCTTCATCGGCAACAACCGGCTGGACATCGTGGCCGCCAACACCCTGGGCTACGCCCTCTACTCGGACATGTACCGCAATCCGTCCCGGCCGGCCAACCACTCCCGGTTCATCTTCCTGGATCCGCGCGCCCACAATTTCTACACGGACTGGGACCGGGCGGCTAACACCAACGTGGCCATCCTCCGCCGCGAGGCCGGCCGCAACCCGCATGACAAGGGCATCGCCGAACTGATTGGGGAGCTGTCCATGCGCAGCGACGAGTTCCGCACCCTGTGGGCCGCCCACAACGTCCGCCGCCACTACGCCGGGACCAAGTTCTTCCAGCACCCCGTGGTGGGCCTTCTTGAGCTGAACTACCAGGTCCTGGGGCTGGAAGAGGACCCCGGACATACCCTTACGGTCTATCCGGCCACACCCGGAAGCCCGTCCGCTGAGGCCCTGAAGCTCCTGGCGTCGTGGGCGGTCACTGAAAACATTGTGGAAACGGCGCAGGCAAAGGTGGGCAGCTAGGAACCTGCCCCGGCCCGCAGCCCTTGGGCTGGCACTAAGCGTCGGCGCCGGGCTCATAGCCAATGAGCCAGTGGAGCCCGTAGCGGTCGATGACCTGGCCATCAGAGGCGCCCCAAGGCTTGGCCGCAAGAGGGTCAACCACCCGGCCGCCAAGGCTGAGTTTGTTGAACCAGTCGTGGAGAACTGCAGGCTCAGCGGTACCGAGCAAGGAGAGCATTAGGCCTTCAAACCGGGCGCTCGTCCCGCCCGGAGGCGTGTCCGACCCCGCCAAGGCAACAACGCCGCTGAGTTCGCCGTGCGCTATCGCATCCGGGGCACCATCCGTCCGGCCGAACTCCGCATTTGTGTGGAGGGTAAGCTCACCACCGAAAACGGACGCATAGAATCCGAGTGCCTCACGCGCCGTGCCGGGAAAGCTGACGTAGATCTGGGGTGCGGTCATTCCGCCAGCCTACAGACACCGGGGTCCGCCCGCGGCCGGGGAGCCTCTCCCGTCGCCAAGGGCCTGCTTGCACGGCACGGCCAGTCACGTGAGCCCGGGTTGCGGTTTATGGCGCCGGGTTGCCCTGATTGTCCTCGTTGGTCCCAATTTGTCTTCCGGATGGCGCCATAAGTAGTGCCATTTCGCCGCGTTTAGCGTCCGTTGCGTGACGCTGGCCAATGCCCGGCGGGCCGTGTTTAGGTGTTGTCACGGCACCGGCCAGGCCGCATGCAGCACCACGAAGCACCACCCACAAGCTCGCGCACCCCGCCGTTCAAGGCGGACCCACTCACCTTGCACGTCCACCCGGGCACACATCCCGGGTCTCGTCGTCGTACCCGGAATCTTTCCCGAAAGGAACACCATGTCCTTCCCGTCATCCCCGCCGCCCCGCTCCCGCCAACAAGCCCCGTCCTTCACCCGCCGCCGCGCCCTGGTGGCTCTCCTGGCGGTCCCCGGCGCCGGCTTGCTGGCTGCCTGCGGGGGAACGGCAACCGCAGGCAGCCAGCGCAACAGCCAAAGCGCCCTGGAACCATTGGCCGCCTCAGTGCCCGCGGGGACCAGCATCAAGGTGGGCGATCCCAGCATCAAGGTCGCACTGGAACTGTCCGGCCTGATCAAGGACCTTGACGGCTTCACCGTGGAGTTCGCCAACATCTCCGGCGGTCCGCAAACCACCGAAGCTTTCCGGGCCAACGCCCTGGACGTGGGCTCCGTGGCGGATATTCCGCCCATCCACGCCACCTGGACCGGATTGGACGTGCGCGTCATCGCGGCCGGCTACCGGCAGGATGCGGTGAACCACCCCATCTACGAACTCGGCGTGGCACCGGGAGCGGGCATCAGCCGGCTTGAGGACCTGCGCGGCAAAAAGGTGGCCTACAGCCCGGGCCAGGCGCAGGGTGCCCTGGTCCTGCGGATCCTGGACAAGGCCGGGCTCAAACAGGAGGACGTCAAGCTGGTGGAACTGCCCAGCACCGGGGACGCCTACGCCACCGCCCTGGCCAGCAAGCAGGTGGACGCGGCTCCGTTGGGCGGCGTGCAGATCAAGCGGTACCTGGCCAAATACAGGGCCGACGGCGCCACCACCCTCCGCCACGGCCTTCGGGATGATCCCAGCCTCCTCTATTCCCCCGCCAAGGTCCTGGCCGATCCCGCGAAGGCGGCAGCCCTTGCCGCGTATGCGAAGGTGTGGGGCAAGGCGCAGCGCTGGATCGAGGACCACCCGGCCGAGTGGCTGGAGGGCTACTACGTCAAGGACCAGGGCCTGTCCCGGGAGGACGGCCAGTACCTGATCGACGCAACGGGCAAGCGCGACCTGCCCACCTCGTGGACCGACGCGATCGAACGGCATCAGGAAACCGTCGATCTCCTGTCCCGCGAGCAGAAGAAGCCACAACTGAAGGCGGCAGACCTCTATGACACCCGCTTCGAGTCCATTGCCGGCACTGCGTTTGCTTCCGCCGGAAAGGCAGGTGCGGCATGAGCGCCGTACTGGAGCGCACCACCGTGGCGCCGCACCAGGACCCGGTGCTGTCCGGGCGGGAAGACGTCCGGCCCGCGGCCAAGAAGCTGGGGCCCGGACGACGACGGCGGCTCGCCTGGGTGGGTCCGTCCGTTTTGCTGCTGCTCTGGACAGTCTTTTCCGCCACGGGGCTCCTTGACCCCAGGATCATGTCCGAACCCTGGACTGTGGTGGCCACCGCCGGTGAACTGATCGCGGACGGCAAGCTGCAGGAAAACCTGGCCATCTCCGCCCAGCGCGCCGGCCTGGGCTTGTTCTTCGGCATCCTGGTGGGCGCCGCCCTGGCGCTCCTGTCCGGGCTGAGCCGGGTGGGTGAGGCGCTCATCGACGGGCCGGTGCAGATCAAGCGCGCCATCCCGGGCCTGGCCCTGATCCCGCTGCTCATCCTCTGGTTCGGCATCGACGAAACCATGAAGGTCCTCACCATCACCCTCGGCGTCTTCGTCCCGGTCTACCTGCAGACCCACGCAGGGCTGCGCGGGATCGACCTGCGCTTCGTGGAGCTCGCCCAGACGGTGGGCCTGAGCCGGGCCGGCTTCATCCGCAAGGTGGTCCTCCCCGGCGCGCTTCCCGGGTTCTTCCTGGGCCTCCGCTTCGCGGTCACCGGCGCCTGGGTATCCCTGGTGGTGGTGGAACAGATCAATGCCACCAGCGGGATCGGCTACATGATGGAGCTCGCCCGCACCTACGGCCAAACAAACATCATCGTCCTGGGCCTGGCCGTCTACGGCATCCTTGGCCTGCTCTCCGACGGCATTGTCCGCTTCATCGAACGAAAGGCCCTTTCATGGCAGCGCACCCTGGCGGGCTGACCACCGCCTCCGCAGTTTCCGTCCGGGACCTCATCCGCGGTTTCGGCCCGAAAGGCGTTCTGAACGGGGTGGACCTGGACATCGACCCGGGCGAATTCGTGGCCCTCCTTGGCCCCAGCGGCTGCGGCAAGAGCACCCTGCTGCGCGCCCTCGCCGGGCTGGATCACGACGTCCGCGGCAGCGGCGTGATCAGCGTGCCTGAGCGCGTCTCCGTGGTCTTCCAGGACTCCCGGCTGCTGCCCTGGGACACCGTGCTGGGCAACGTCACCCTGGGTATCCGGGAGCACGACGCCGAGGCCCGGGGCCGCAAGGCCCTCGCCGAGGTGGGACTCGCCGGGCGGGAAAAGGCCTGGCCGCACCAGCTTTCCGGCGGCGAGCAGCAGCGCGTGGCGCTGGCGCGGTCCCTGGTCCGCGAACCGCAGCTGCTGCTGGCCGACGAACCCTTCGGCGCCCTTGACGCGCTGACCCGGATCAAGATGCACGGCCTGCTCCAGGACCTGGTGGCCGCACACCGGCCCGCCGTTCTGCTGGTCACCCACGATGTGGACGAGGCCATCGCGCTGGCCGACCGGATCGTGGTCCTGGACCACGGCCGCATCGCCACCGTCCGCCCGGTGTCGCCGGAAATCCGCTCTTCCGCGGACGCCGCAGGGCATGAAGCCCTCCGCCGCGACCTCCTCACCGCGCTGGGCGTCGAGCCCGCGCACACCCCTGAACCGGCCGCCGTCGGCCGCTGATAGCTGAAAAGGACTCCCATGACTTCCCATAGCCAGCCCAAAAACCGCAAACTCCACCTCAACGCCTTCCTCATGAGCACGGGCCACCATGAAGCATCGTGGCGGCTGCCGGAGAGCGACCCGCAGGCCAGCACCGAGTGGAGCACTACAAGCAGCTGGCACGTACCGCCGAGCGCGGCAAGCTGGACTCAATCTTCTTTGCCGACTCCCCCGTCCTCTTCGGCGAGGTGGGCAGGCGCCCGGCCGGCAAACTGGAACCCACGGTGTTGCTCACCGCCATCGCCGGCGCGACGGAGCGCATCGGGCTGATCGCCACTGCCTCGACCACCTACAACGAACCCTTCAACCTGGCCCGCCGCTTCGCGTCGGTGGACTGGGCCAGCAGCGGGCGGGCCGGCTGGAACGTGGTGACCACTGCTGGCCCGGACGCCGCACGCAACTTTGGCGTGGACGACCAGCCCGCCCACGCCGTCCGGTACGAGCGTGCTGCCGAATTCATCGAGGTGGCGCAGAAGCTGTGGGACAGCTGGCAGGACGACGCCGTGCTGGCGGACAAGGCGGAGGGCGTGTGGGGCGACGGGGAAAAAATCCGCACCATCGACCACCAAGGCAAACACTTCAAGGTCCGCGGCCCGCTCAACGTTCCGCGTTCCCCACAGGGACACCCGCTGATCGTGCAGGCGGGATCGTCGGAAGACGGCAAGGACCTGGCCGCGAAGTACGCCGACGCCGTCTTCACCGCCCACCAGACCCTCGCGGACGCGCAGGAGTTCTACCGCGACCTGAAGGCCCGCACCGCTTCCGCCGGGCGGGACCCGGAAACCATCAAGATCCTCCCGGGAATTGTGCCGGTCATCGGCGCCACCGTGGAAGAGGCACTGGAGCTCGAGCGGGAGTTGGACCGCCTGATTAAACCCGAGTACGCGCGGATCCAGCTTGCCAGGACTCTTCGCGTGGACCCCGAGGACCTGCCGTTGGACCGCCAGCTGCCGGAAGACCTGCCCAGCGAGGACGAGATAGAAGGAGCCAAGAGCCGCTATACGCTCATCGTGCAGCTGGCCCGCCGCGAGCAGCTCACTGTCCGCCAGTTGATCGGCCGGCTGGGCGGCGGCCGCGGGCACCGGACCTTCACGGGGACCCCCGTGCAGGTGGCGGACGCCATCCAGGAATGGTTCGACGGCGGCGCGGCGGACGGCTTCAACATCATGCCGCCGGTGCTCCCGTCCGGCTTGGAAACCTTCGTGGACCAGGTGGTGCCCATCCTGCAGGAGCGAGGCCTGTTCCGGACCGGGTACGCCGGAAAAACGCTGCGGGAGCACTACGGTTTGGGCCGGCCGGAAAACCAGTACGAGGGTGCTGCGGTGCCGGAGTTGGCGTCCATTGGGTCGGCGTTCTGATGGGCCGGCAGCTGAAGCTCAACCTCTTCATCTACCCGGGCGGCCACCACGAGGCTGCGTGGCGGCACCCGAAGTCGCAGACGGACCGGCTGCTGGACATCGGTTTTTACCAGGAGCTGGCGCAGCGGGCGGAGGCCGCCAAGCTGGATGCAGTGTTCTACGCGGACGGGCCGGCACTGGAAAGCAACGTGCAGTACGCCACCCGGTTCCGGATCGAACCCTTCACGTGGCTGTCCGCCGTCGCGGTGGCCACTGAACGAATCGGCTTGATTGGCACGGCCAGCACCACCTACCTGGAGCCTTACAACGCCGCCCGGCTGTTCGCCTCACTGGACCACCTCAGCAAGGGCCGCGCAGGCTGGAACATCGTGACCACCGGCGCGGAGCGTGCGGCGCAGAACTTCGGACTGGATGAACACCCACCGCACGCTGAACGCTACTCCCGGGCCGACGAGTTCGTCCGCGTGGTTGGCAAGTTGTGGGACAGCTGGGAGGACGGCGCCGTGGTGGCCGACGCCGGCAGCGGACTTTTCGCCGACCCGTCCCTGATCCACAAAATCGGCCATGAGGGCAAGTACTTCCGGGTGGCGGGTCCGCTCAACACCCCGCGGTCCCCGCAGGGCCGTCCGGTCTTCGTCCAGGCCGGGTCCTCTGCGGACGGGAAGGCTTTCGCGGCCGAACACGCCGAAGCCGTGTTCACCGCGCACCAGTCCCTGGCCTCTTTTACTCCGACATCAAGGAGCAGGCGGCGGCGTTCGGCCGCGACCCAGGCCACCTCCTGGTGCTCCCCGGAATCAGCCCCTACCTGGGCTCCACGGAGGCCGAAGCCCGGGCGTTGAAGCAGGAGTTCGATGAACTGACCCAGCCGGAGTACGGGCTGGGCATCCTGCGGAAGCTGCTGGGTATCGACCTGGACGGCGTGCCGCTGGACGGGCAATTCCCACCGGATCTGCTGGCCGCGGCCGGCAACGCAGGCAGCCGCAGCCAGCTGGTGCTGGACATCATCCGCCGCAAAAACCTCACGGTCCGCCAGGTGCTGCACCGGTTCGCCGGCGCCCGCGGGCATTATGTATTCGCCGGAACCCCCGTGCAGGTGGCGGACGAGATCCAGCGCTGGTTCGGGGGCGGCGCCGCGGACGGATTCAACATCATGCCGCCGTGGCTGCCCGGGGGCTTTGAGGCGTTCGCTGATGAGGTGGTTCCCATCCTCCAGGCCCGCGGATTGTTCCGCACCGAGTACACGGGCCGGACTTTGCGGGAGCACTTCGGCCTCGACCGGCCCAACAGCCAGTATGCGAAGAAGGCAGACAGGGTCGGGGCTGCGGTGCATTGATTTTCCTGACACAGCGCCGTGTGAGTACAAGAGGCTCCACGCGGGTAGTCCCTAGACTGACAGATGGACGTTTAGCAGGACTATACGAAGGAGCGGGCGCATGGCCAATGTAGTTGTTGTAGGTGTGGATGCCAGCCAGTCGGCACGGAAGGCTGCGGAGGTGGCGCTGGACCTCGCCCAGTCGCTGGGAGCGTCACTGCACGTGGTGACTGGTTTTGAAATTGAAAACGCGGAGACCTTTGGCGTGGGATCGGACAAGGTCCGGATCTCCAACGCCGACAGCTCGGAGATGGTGGCCAAGTCCCTGGCCGCATCGCATCCGGGAGTGGAAATCACGCACTTCGCAGCACGCGGCAAGCCGGCCGATTCCCTCATCAAGGAAGCCGTCCGCCTGGATGCCCGCGTGATCGTGGTGGGCAACCGGAGGATGCGCGGCATCGGCCGGCTCCTGGGCAGTGTGGCCAACAGCGTGGCGCACAACGCCCCGTGCGATGTCTACATCGCGAACACCTACGAGGACTGACCTACCGCGCAGCAAAGGTGGGCGGACGACGGCGGGACCTCCCGCCGTCGTCCGCCCGCTTTCTTCGGCGAAAGGGTCAGGCGCCGTACTCCTCGTCGGTAACGTGGTGGAGCCACGTGACCACCTGCCCATTCGCATCGGCCTCCTGCATGGCGATGTGTGCCATGAACCGCTCCGGGGTGGCCCCGTGCCAGTGCTCCTCGCCCGGCTCGATGTAGACCACATCGCCGGGACGAATCTCCTGGATTTCGCCGCCGCGCCGGGCCACGAGCCCAACCCCGTCGGTCACGTAGAGGGTCTGGCCCTTGGGATGGTGGTGCCAACCGGTGCGGGCACCGGGGGCGAACCGCACATGCGCACAGCCGATGGCCGACTGCTCGTCAGGGTTCCGGATGCCGTCGATCTGCACGGTTCCGGTGAACCATTCCGCCGGTCCGGCGCCGGTCTGGCCGCCGCTTTTGGTGTACTTCATGTTCTCCTCCTGTTAGTCGGGGTTGCTGGACAGTGTGTTGGATGTCCCGGCAGTTCGGTCTGTAACGCGGGACGTCATGAACGCCAGGACGGTCGCCGCCGCAAGGATTGCGGCAGCGGCCAGGAAGGTGCCGCGGTAGCCGGCAGAATCGAACAGGACTCCGCCCAGAGTTGAACCGAGGGCGATCGAGGTCTGGATGACGGCCACCATCAATCCGCCACCGGCCTCGGCGTTGTGCGGCATGGCCTTGGCGATCCAGCTCCACCACCCCACCGGCGCGGAGGTGGACATCAGGCCCCAAAGTCCCAGGAGAACCACGACGGCGGCGAGCCAGTCACCGGTAGGAACGAGGGCGGCGGCGATGATCGCCATGAGCACCGGGATGGCAACCAGCGTCCGGTACAGCCGCTTCCCCAAATAACGGCCGATCAGCAGGGTGCCCGCAAATCCCGCGGCACCAATCACCAGGAGAACCAGGGATACCGTGGCCGCGTCGACGCGGGTCACCGTCTCCAGGAACGGGCGGATGTAGGTGAACAGGACGAACTGCCCCATGAAGAAGGACCCGCAGGCGGCCATCCCCCAGGCGACGGGTTTGTTCTTGAGCTCCCGGAAAACCGCGAAGATGCCCCCGGTTCCCGCAGGACGTGTCCCGCCCGGCATGGATGGAAGGCTGATCCACTGCCAGACGAGTGCCAGCAGCGCCACGGGGACCAGGCAAAAGAATGCCCCGCGCCAGCCGATAATGGAGCCCAAATAGCTGCCCAGCGGTGCGGCCAGGACTGTGGCGAGGGCATTGCCGCCATTGAAGACCGCCAGGGCCCGGGGCACCTTGGAGGCAGGCACCAGCCGCATCGCAGTTGCCGCGGACATGGACCAGAACCCGCCAATCACCACGCCAATGAGGGCGCGGCCCACCATGAAGAGCAGGTATCCCGGAGCCAACGCAACGAGGGCACCGGAGAGGGCCATGAGCCCGGTCAGTCCCAGCAGCAGGGTCTTCCGGTTCATGCTGCCGGCCAGCGTGGCCACCGAAAGGCTGGTCAGGACTGCAAACAGGCCGGAGATCGCAATGCCCTGCCCCACCATCCCTTCGGAGACCTGGAGCTCGGCGGCCATTGGCGTCAGCAGGCTTACAGGCATGAACTCGGAGGCGATCAGCGCGAAGACGCACAGCGACATCGCATACACGCCGCCCCAGTGCGCAGGGTGCTGCCCGTCGGGTTTTTGGGGCGCACTGATATTTGTGACTGTTGCTTCGGGGGCCATGGTTTCCATCAAACCGCGCTGCCAAAGTCGTAGCGAGGGCCCTGCTGAAACGGGTTTTGCCAGACCCTCCTTAGGGGAGCACGGCCGTTGACGGAGCTTCCCGCCGCGGTATGTTGTCTGTTTCCGGCGGCTGTGGTTTGTAGACCCAGGCGACCAGCACCACGGAGATGATCATCAGCAGGAACCAGGCCACCAGTTTCTCCAGGCCGACGGGGTGCCATTCGTCCACCTGGCTGGGGTAGAGCCAGGCGCCGGACCACGTGGCGATGTTTTCTGCGAGCCAGATGAACAATGCCACCAGCAGGAACGCGACCACCAGAGGCATCCGGAACTCCCGGCGGAATACCCGGAAGTGCATTACGCACCGGCCAAACACCACCGTGACGGCGGCGAGCAGCACCCAGCGCAGGTCCCAGATGTAGTGGTGGGTGAAGAAGTTGGCGTAAATGGCGGAGGCCAGGATGGCCGTGATCCAGCGGCGGGGATAGCCCGCGAACCTGAGGTCGAAGAGCCGGTAGACGCGCACCATGTACGAGCCAACGGCCGCGTACATGAACCCGCTGAAGAGCGGCACGGCACCTATGCGCAGGACGCCTTCGGCCTCGTAGGACCAGGAACCCATATCGGTCTTGAACAGCTCCATCACGGTCCCCACCAGATGGAACAGGACGATCACCCGCAGCTCGCGCAGGGTTTCCAGCCTGAACGCCACCATCAGGATCTGGATAACGACGGCGGCGACGGTCAGGAAATCATTGCGCGCCAGGCCGGCGTGGTCCGGGTACCAGAGCCTGGCCGCCATGAGCACCGCCAGCAGCGCGGCGCCGAAGATGCAGGCCCAGCCCTGCTTGAGGGCGAAGACAACGAACTCTGTCAGCTTCGCTTTGGCACCACCGGCGGGGGCCGCGGCCAGGAAGCGGCGGGCCCGTTCGTCGATCCGCTGCTCAACTGAAGTTGAATTACGCACTGATCCCCTGGTGCCGGCTTGGCTGGCGGTTCCTGCGCAAATCTTTTTCGAGCTCTGCCAGGCAGTAGTCCTTGAACCAGTGCCTGATGCCGCGCGGAAGCCTGGGGTAGGCCACGGCAATAACGCGCCAGGACCGGTCGTACCTGCGCTGGTGGCGATCGCTCCATTCCAGGCCAAAGTCCTGCCGTAGCTGGGCGGGAAGGAGCCCGGCCGTGAGGAACCGGGCCGGTGGCATGATGGCGCGGTACCAAAGGGCCGTACGCCTGGGAAACAGCAGGCCCCGTCCAACGCGGACGCCCTCTTCCTCAGCGCGGAGGGCAGACACTTGCTCCTCCCAGTAGTGGCGGAAGGCCGCCCTGTCTTTCGGCCACATCCCCGGCGGAAGCTGAAGGGCGGTACCGATCCGCGCATAGTCCTGGTACATCGCATCGGCGGTCTCGTCGTCGAGCGGGCCGTGAATCTTCTCGATGATGGTGAGCGCTGTGTCGTAAAGAGTTGCTGCCACCCACAGCTGCAGCGCCGGATCGAAGGCGTTGTAGCCGGCGGACGATTCGTCGGCACCGCGGCGGACGGGTACATGGGCCCGGTTCACCCTGCGCCGGACTTCCCTCACCTGCTCATCGTTTCCGTAGGTGATGGCGTAGACGTACGTGAGCGTGCCCTTGAGCCGGTTAACCGGGCGTTGCGTGAAGGTACTGTGTGCCGCGACGCCGCGGCCGATGGCAGGGTTGGCAAGCTGCAGCAGGATGGCGCGTCCCGCCCCGGCGAGCATTATGCCTTCTGCCCGGTAATCGGCAACTCCCTGCACCATGGGAAAAGAGTACCGGAGGGGTATGACAGCGGATGGGCCCTTCGGCCCGTTGTGGTAGCTCGCCCGTGCCGGTAGCTGGGTCACTTGGCAACAGGCCGCAGCGAGATGATCATCTTCCTGATGTGCGCGTACTCGGCCGTATCCCGGTACTTCCTTGCCTGCTCCAGATAAGGCAGCGACGGGTCCCCCGGCGTGGCGTTGTTGGCCGGGTCGTAGAACGCGCCGAACATGGCACTGTTCGGCGGCCATGTGAAGAACTGGAAGATGGGGCAGGCGTCGGGGCCGCCTGGCATCGGGCCCGACGTGATGCCGTAGCCGGCCGCCGGGGTGTAGGGCGGACCGGGGATGGCAGCGTTGCCCCTCGTCTCGAAAATGAAGTGTGGCACCACGCCGCCCTGGGCCAGTACGGGGAGGTCTGCGCTGTCCAGGACCTCATAGGGGAACCTCTCGGTGCACGTGGATCCCGTGGCCATGTTGGTCCGCAGCGTCGCCATCACCTTGCCGGCCTGGTTCCGCACCTCCGCAAACGCCCCGCCGCCTTCGGCCAGTTCCCCCGCCGGATCCTTGACGCTCCAGGCGTCGGGGAGGTCGAACGCCATGGTGCCATCCGCCGTCGTAAACGTGGTCCATCTTTCCCCGGCGTTGCCGGGCGCCGTCGGAACCTGCGCAGGGGGAACGCTCGACGGCGTTGGCGCGGCCGGCGCGCTCGGCGCCATCGCGGAGGTACTGGCAGGGCCGGAAGCTGAAGCAGTGGGCTGTTGGCTTCCCAACTGCGGCGCACACGCGGCAAGGAAAAGGGCTACGGGTACAAGGGCTGCCACGAACCTGCGCACCACACCCTCCTTGGGCCTGACGTTGACCCCTTAAGTGTGGCGCGGTTCCCCCGGGTGGAGGAGGGCCGGAGGACCTGCCCTCCCCCACCCGGGGAAGGAGTCACTGCTCCAGCAGCGACACGTCCCGGACAGCCCCCTTGTCCGCGGACGTGGCCATCGCGGCGTACGCACGCAGCGCGGCAGACACCTGGCGGTCCCGGTCCTTGGGCTTGTAGCCGCCGTTGATCAGCAGCTTCTCGCGGCGTTCAGCAAGGATCTCATCGGAGACCTCCAACTGCAGGGAGCGCTCGCTGATGTTGATGCTGATGATGTCGCCGTCCTCCACCAGGGCGATGGCGCCGCCGGAGGCAGCTTCCGGGGAGATGTGCCCGATGGACAGGCCGGAGGTACCGCCGGAGAAGCGGCCGTCCGTGATGAGGGCGCACTTCTTGCCCAGGCCGCGGCCCTTGAGGAACGACGTCGGGTACAGCATTTCCTGCATGCCCGGTCCGCCCTTGGGGCCCTCGTAGCGGATGACCACCACGTCGCCTTCCTTAATGGACTTGTTCAGGATCTTTTCCACGGCCTCGTCCTGGGACTCGCACACCACGGCCGGGCCGGAGAACGTCCAGATGGACTCATCCACGCCTGCGGTCTTCACGACGGCGCCGTCGACGGCCACGTTGCCGCGGAGCACGGCCAGGCCGCCGTCCTTGGAGTAGGCGTGTTCCACGGAGCGGATGCAGCCTCCTGCGGCGTCGGTGTCCAGGGAGGTCCATTCGTTCGACTGGGAGAAAGCGGTGGAGGAGCGGACCCCGCCGGGGGCCGCGTGCCAGAGGGCCTTGGCTTCCTCCGTGGCCTTGCCGCCGCGGATGTCCCAGTCATCCAGCCAGCCGTCGAGGTCGGCGGAGTGCACGGAGTGGACGTCCTTGTGCAGGAGGCCGCCGCGGTTCAGCTCGCCGAGCAGCGCAGGGATGCCGCCGGCGCGGTGCACATCCTCCATGTAGTAGGTCTTGTCCTTGGCAACGTTCGGCGCCACCTTTGCCAGGCAAGGGACCTGGCGGGACTTGGCGTCCATCTCGGCCAGTCCATAGTCCACACCAGCCTCCTGGGCTGCGGCCAGCAGGTGCAGGATGGTGTTGGTGGAGCCGCCCATCGAGATGTCCAGGGCCATGGCGTTGTCGAACGCCTTGGCCGTGGCGATGGAGCGCGGCAGCACGGAGTCGTCGTCGCCGTCGTAATAGCGCTTCACCAGGTCGACGACGGTGGCGCCGGCCTTCTCGTACAGCGCCTTGCGGGCGGTGTGGGTGGCCAGCACGGAGCCGTTGCCGGGCAGGGACAGGCCGATGGCCTCGGTGAGGCAGTTCATCGAGTTGGCGGTGAACATGCCGGAGCAGGATCCACAGGTGGGGCAGGCGTTCTCTTCGATGAGGTTGATGTCGGCGTCGGAGATGGACTCGTCCACGGCGTCGGCGATCGCGTTCACCAGGTCCAGGGAGCGCACGGAGCCGTCGGTCAGGGTCACGCGGCCGGCTTCCATGGGGCCGCCGGAGACAAACACCACGGGAATGTTCAGGCGCAGCGCGGCCATGAGCATGCCGGGAGTGATCTTGTCGCAGTTGGAGATGCAGACCAGGGCGTCGGCGCAGTGGGCGTTGACCATGTATTCCACGGAGTCGGCGATCAGGTCGCGGGACGGCAGCGAGTAGAGCATGCCGGAGTGGCCCATGGCGATGCCGTCGTCCACGGCAATGGTGTTGAACTCCCGCGGCACGGCGCCGGCGGCGAGGATCGCGTCGGAGACGATCCTTCCCACGGGGGCGAGGTGGGTGTGGCCGGGGACGAATTCGGTGAAGCTGTTGGCCACGGCAATGATCGGCTTGCCGATATCCGAGTTGGCGACGCCGGAGGCGCGCAGCAGTGCGCGGGCGCCGGCCATGTTGCGGCCGTGGGTGACTGTTTTAGAGCGGAGTGCAGGCATGTGTACCATCCTGCTTGGTCGGGGAGTGACGCGGAAGACAGCGCTGCTCCTAGTAGTGGGAGTACCAGAGTAATAGTATTTACGGGTGAATGATCCCGGGCGGCGCAAAGAACTTGGCCTCTTCCTGCGGGCCCGGCGCGACCAGGCGCTGCGGGCCGACTATGGCCTGCCCCCGATTGGCCGCAGCCGTGAGCGGGGGTTGCGGCGTGAAGAGGTTGCCTTCCTGTCCGGCGTCAGCGTGACCTGGTACACGTGGCTTGAACAGGGCCGCGACATTAGCCCGTCCCGCCAGGTCCTGGAAGCGGTCAGCCGCGCACTGCACCTTTCAAGTACAGGCCTTGGCTATGTGCTGTCCCTTGGCGGATACGCGTCGGCCGCTCCCGCCAGCCCCGCCGCCGATACGGCACCGCCCCACATCCAAAGACTGATGGATGCGCTGGATCCCAATCCGGCTTTCGCCTTGTTCCCGGACTGGGGCGTGGCCGGGTGGAACAGGGCCTACGCAGCTCTCTACCCCAACATCGACACCGTGACGCCGGCGGACCGGAACCTGCTGTGGCTGGTGTTCACGGACCCCTATGTCCGGGACCTGCTCCCCGACTGGGAAACCACCAGCAAGAGGTTCCTTGCCGAGTTCCGGGCCGAGACCGGGCAGCGGCTGGGCGATCCCGACATCCAGTACCAGGTGGAGCGGCTCAAGGAAGCGAGCCCGGAGTTCCGGCAGGGCTGGGACCTCTACGACATCCTGGGCTTTGAATCCCGCGAGCGCCTCTTCCACCACCCCGCGGTGGGGGTGCTGCAGCTGGAGCACCACCAGGTGTCCCCGTCGGACCGGCCGGACCTGCACATCGTGGTCTACACGCCGGCCCCCGGCAGCGACGCCGCCGCGCAGATGCAGTCCCTGATGGCTGCCGCCGGCTAACCGGCGCCGGTGCCAAGGTAAGCCAAGGCCGCGGTGGCCTGTGCTTGCGTGGCCATGCGCAGGGTGGGGTCCACGGCCGGCAGGAAGAACGGCGAGTGGTTGGCCGGAATGTCCGTGTCCACAGTCCCCGCTTCCACGGCCCGGCGGTAAAGGTCCCGGGGAACGGAACCGACAATCCAGTACACGTAGGGACTCCCGAAAGCGTCGGGGATGCGACTGAAATCCTCGGACGCCGTCTGCGGGGCGGTGCGGTAGACGGCATCCGACCCGAAGGACCTGGTGAAGGCCGCGGTGACCCGGGTGTTGGCCTCCGGATCGTTGCTGGTCAGCGGGTACTGGTCGTAGTACTCGAACCCGGGTTCCTGCGGCGAGCCAGCCGCAGCGCACTCGCCGCGGACAATGCGTTCGATGGCTGCAATCATCTGGCTCCGGGTCGCCATACTGTAGGTCCGCAGGTTGAGCAGCAGTTCGGCGCGGTCCGGGATGATGTTGGCGGTGGCCCCGGCGTTCACCGATCCAACGGTCAGCACGGCGAACTCCCCCGGCGTGGTTTCCCTGGACACCACGGTCTGCAAGCGAAGGACGATCGAGGCGGCCAGCACCACGGGATCCACCGCCTTGTGTGGCATGGATCCATGGGCTCCGCGGCCGTGGACGGTGATCCGGAGGGAATCGCCGGCGGACAGCACGGGTCCCGGCGTGGTGCCGATGGTTCCCGCCTCGGTGGGCATGACGTGCTGGGCCAGCGCAATGTCCGGCCGCGGGATTCCGGCGGCCAGGCCGTCGTCGAGCATTGCCTGGGAACCCGCTGCCGTCTCCTCCGCCGGCTGGAACAGGGCAACGTAGGTGCCCTGCCAAGTGTCCCGGTGGTCAGCGAGGTACTTTGCCGCGCCCAGCAGGGCCACCACGTGCATGTCGTGCGCGCAGGCGTGCATCACCCCTGGAACGGCGGAGGCGTACGATGCGCCGGTGGCCTCGGTGACGGGGAGGGCGTCCATGTCCGCCCGGGCCAGGACGCAGGGACCGGCGCCGTTGGCAAGAACGCCTACGACGCCGGTACCGCCGAAGTGCCGGACGTCAAAGCCCCAGCCGGCCAGCTTCGCCGCGACGGCCGCGGATGTTGCGTGTTCGGCAAGGCCAAGCTCGGGGTTCCGGTGGATCTGCTCGTAGAGCGGTACCTGCCATGCCAGTTCAAGCTCGAAGCTGCTGTCCCTGACGTCCATGCGGAGCTCCTCCCGGCCGGCGGCGCCGGCCTCTTCGGCCACTCTAGGCCAGCACCCCCTGCCGCACCACGGCCGGCTGAAACTGTGCACCCGCGCCCGGGAATACCGGCACGTCGATCCGGGCGTGGGTGTGGACCTCGTTCACGGTGGCCCTGGTGTGCAAGGCGATCTGTTCCATCGTGGTCACCCACATGCCGTCCATGCTCTTCACCCGCTCGATCAGCTGCTCCAGGGCCACAGCCTTGGACGGCCGGCCGGAGATGAACGGGTGGTTGGTCAGCACGAAGCAGCTTCCCTGGGAGTGGTGTGCCTCGGCTTCAAGCGTCCACATTTCCAGCACCTTGGCCGGGCTCTCGATCACGCCGCTGCCGGTCACGCCGGGGTAGAAGGCGTACTGTTCCCAGTCGTCCAGGGTCCAGTCCACGGGAATCTCCACGAGGTCCCTGGGATCATCGGCGGCGACGGCGAAGCGGTAGGGGGCGTCGCCGTCGAGCAGGCTGGAATCGTAGAGGAAGCCGCGGTCCGCCAGCAGGCCCGGCGAGTGCCAGTTCAGCTCCCACCACGGTGCCCGGTAGCCCACGGGCCGAATCCCGGCCACCTTTGCCAGGGCCTCCAGGCCGCGGTCGATGTAGCTGGCCTCGGTGGCGGCGCTGATGCCCTGCATGGGTTCATGGAGGTAGCCGTGGTGGGCCACCTCGTGTCCGTCGGCCACGATCCGGCGCACCACATCAGGGTAGGACTCTGCGGTGAAGCCGGGGATGAAAAACGTGGCCTTGATGTCCTGGCGCTCCAGGATCTTCAGCAGCCGCGGCACCGCGATCTTGGGGCCGTAGGACTGGTGGGTCATCAGCGACATGCGCCGGGTGCTGGTGGGATCGTGGGCGATGGTGCAGGATTCGGCATCGACGTCGAAGGTGAAGGACGCGGCGGCCTTGGCACCGTTGGGCCAGGTGATGCTGTGCAGGGCGTCCGCAATGGCGGGCTGGTTCACGGGAAAATCCTTTCTGGCGGGCGCAGTGCGCCCGCCAGGTTCAGGGAGGGGAAGGGATCAGAGGGCAGGAAGGGCGGGAGTGGTGTCCGCCGCCGGGCTCTTTGCTTCAGCTTGAATGCGGGGCTCCAGGGCGAGGTAGCGGATGTGCTGGCGCGGCCCAAGGATGGCGTACACCCCGGCGCTGGTCAGTCCGCCGGCCAGCCAGGACAGGTCCCAGCCGCCCAGGGCCACCGCAATGGGGCCCTGCATGATGGGGATCAGGCCGTACATGAACAGCCACGTCGCGAAAATCCCGGCCACGAGGGAGATGACTCCCGCCCAGTTGACGACGGGCAGTCGCTTGGTGCCAACGCCGTCGAACAGGCGCTCCGGCGCACCCGGCCAGCGCTTGTCCAGCCAGAAGTAGTGGACCAGCATGATCCCGCCCCAGGCGGCCACCCAGGCCACCAGGCCGATCAGCCAGGCGTCGAGCACCGCGGCGAAGTCTTCCTGGAAGATGAAGAAGACGACGGCGGCGAGTGAGAAGACGCCGACGAACAGGTTGAGCTTGCGGCGGCTGATGGAGATGTCCAAAGCCTGGGTGGCCACTGAGAAGGTGTAGATGTTCAGGATGTTGGTGGCAATGGGGCCGTGGAGCACCATGAGCAGTACGGGCAGCGCCATGGCGCCGAAGTTCAGGACGATGAGTTTGCCGGGATCGATCTCGCCGCTGTTGGTGGCCAGGCTGGCACCCAGGACGCCGAGCCACACCACGGGGATGAACTGGCCCAGCACTGAGGCCAAGTAGACCTTTTTCTTGGGGACGCTGGTGCTGACGAACCGGGAGTAGTCAGCGGCGTAGGTGAACCAGGTGATGCCCCACCCGATGCCGATGGCGGTCATCACGGCGCTCATGGCGGCGATCCTTTCGGAGCCTTCCAGGATGGCGCCGGCCGGGCCGGCGTAGCTCCAGTCGATGTCCATGCCGAACCAGGCGACGGCGGACATGACGGCCAGGATGAGGATGGTGGGCGGAACGGTCCATTTTTCGAAGGCGGCGATGGCTTTGTAGCCGAACCAGGCGATGGCCACCTGGAGGGCCATGATGAAGGTGGCGACGCCGATCTTCCAGCCGTAGTTGGGTGCTTCCGGGTCAACCCAGCCGAGGGTTCCGAAGAGTGCCATGACCAGGTCCAGGATGATCCACGTGTTCACCGCGCACCAGCCGATGACCAGCAGGGCCTGGATGGCGGCCGGCAGGTAGTTGCCACGCCGGCCGAACGCCGCCCGGGCCAGGACCATGCCGGTGGCTCCGGTCTTTTGTCCCAGGAGGACGAAGCAGCCGAAGAGCAGCATGCCGATCAGGTTGCCCAGCACCAGGACGGTGATGGTGTCCGCGAGTCCGAGTCCCAGCTGGATCCCGAGTGCCCCCAGCACCCAGTTGATGGGCGCCAGGTTGGCGCCCGCCCAGATCCAGAACTGGCCGGATACCTTGCGTGTTCTCGCTGATTCGGGAATGGGCTGCAGCCAGGCTTCGTGGTCCACGGCGTTGTGGTCCTCGGGTGCCTGGGCAGGTTGGCCGTGCGTGGCTGTTGAAAGCTTTTCTTGCATGGGGGCCTCCGTGAGGTGGATAAGTACCAAAAGGCTATGTGGCCCCCATCACAAGGGACAAGATACGATCTGTCGAATAGATTCTCCTACTACGTTACGGAATGTCGTGTCAGTGTTTCTTGGCGAAATACTCGCCCATCCCGCGCTCGCCGCCGCAGACCCCGTGGTCCATCCCCTTGGGGTAGCCGCGGATAGCCAGCCGGTCCGCTGGGTCCACTCCAGCGAGGTGCTGGACATCGCTCCCCTGCTCCGCGGCGGCGAGCTGCTGCTCTGCGGCGGCATCACACTTGCCACCGCCACGCCCGCCAAACGCGAGGAGTATGTCCGCGAACTGGCGCAGCGCGGCATTGCCGCGCTGGCCATCGAGACCGGCGGCGCACTGCCGGAGATTCCTGCCGACATGCTGCAGAAGGCTGAGGAGTTCGGCCTGCCAGTGGTGGAGCTGCGCAAGGTGGTGCCCTTTGTGGGCGTCATGCAGGCCATCAACTCCATGCTGGTGAGCGAGTCGGTGGGCCACCTTCAGCAAGCGGATGCCGCCACCCGCGCCATGGCTTCGGAGCTGGCCCACGGCGCCTCGCTGGACAAGATCCTGGCCGTGCTGGCGGGGATCACCGGTTCCGCCGTGAAGCTCACCTCCCCGTGGGGCGTCACCATGGGGAGCGCGGTGCCGGAGGGGTGGAGCAGCGAGGTTAGTGCGGATGGCGCGGCCGGGGCGGCCGAGGAAGGAGCAGCGGACGACGCCGGCTCCGGGCCGGGCGGGGATGCCAACTTCGGCGGGACTCCTGCTGGAAGAGTGCTCAGCGTGGACATCCCCGTGCGCGGCGTCCTCATGGGCCGGTTGGAGGTGCTGGTGCCGGAGGTAGCCGACACGGCACTGGCACAGGTGGCCGGGGAACGCGCAGTCGACATCCTGGGCCTGGCCCTGCTGCAGCATACGCCTCCCGGGCTGCATGCCCTGGCAGGTGCTGAACTGATGCGCGCAGTGCTCAATTCCGCTCCCGAGTGGCGGCTTGAACAACTTGCTCCAGGTGCCGGCTTTCCGACAGACTCCCCGGCCGTGGTGGCGGCCATTCATGCTGCGGCGCCGCAGGAGCTGCGTGGGGCCGTCGAAAGCTTCCTGAGCTCGCGCAGGATTCCGTGCGCCGCTTACCTGGACGACGCAGAGCTGGTGGTGATGATCGGTTTGCCCTGCACCGAGCCCCCGGGCGAGCGGCGGGAGCTTCTGGAATCCCTGCGGGGGCTGGAGGGCGACCATGATGCCGTGATAGCCCTGGGACCGCCGGTAGGCCGTGTTGCGGAGGCGGCCTGGTCGCTGGCGGAGGCGCGCCGTGCCCTGGACGTGCGACAGATCCGGCGGCGCAATGCCTCGGCGCGCAGGCGGTTTCCGGCGCGCGGCCTGGTGGTGGTTGATGCCCAGGACACCGCCGTTGAAAGCCTCGCCCTGACCTGCCTCGATGCCTCAGCCCGTGACGCGTTCGTCAACCGGCAGCTGCGGGCCGTGCTGGAGCATGATGCGCAGCGGCAGTCCCAATTGTTGGAGACCCTGCAGGTGTGGCTGGACTCCGGCTGCAACACGGCGCAGTCTGCCCGCGAACTGCATCTGGAACGGCAGTCAATGCACCACCGGCTGCAGCGGATTTTCGAGTTGTGTGGGGGCGATCCGCGCGGCACGGGCCGGCTGGCGGCACTGCACCTGGCGGCCCGGGTGGCCGGGCTGCCGTGAAACCAGGAAGTCTGCGGAAGGTTGTGCAGTCAGCTTCTAAAAAGGACATAACGTTCAGTTCATGCCAATCGATAGAAATGACAGAGGTGCACAGCTTCGTGAATATCTGAACGATGCCCGCGAAGCAATCCTGTGGAAATGTGAGGGCCTGAGTGATGCCCAGGCACGTACTCCCCTTACTCCGACAGGCACCCATGTCATGGGCCTACTGCTCCACCTGGCCGTCACCGAATCCCAGTACTTCATTTCATGTCTTGGACGCAAAATTGAGAACCCCATTATCCGGGGCGTTATCGACGCCGAGGACCCTCAGGCAGACTTCCTCCCGCCGCCGAATATGACGCTGATCGATACGGTTAAGGTCTATCGGGAGACAAACGTCGCGGCGGATGCAGTGCTCGACGAAATGGAGCTGGATTCACCGGCCGTGGTGCAGTGGTGGGTAAAGCATCGGCACACTACGGTCGAACGCCTTCTGGTGCATATGATCGCCGAGTCTCACCGTCATGCCGGACACCTGGACATCGTGCGCGAGCAGTTGGACGGTTTCATCGGTTGGCGCCCATCCGCGCCGAACATTCCAGACCTCACGCCCGATCAGTGGGAAGAGCAGCGTCTGCGAATGAAAAAGCTAGCCGACGGCACCTAAGGCATCGTCCGGTTTTACAGCTATACAGACTCGTGGACGCGGTTGTCGTACGGCTCAACGCCTGGCCTCGTACCTCGTTAGGACCACACCGCCGGGAAACGTGCGGGTCTCCACCAGGGCCAGGTTCACCCAGTTGTCCAGGGCTGTGAAGAACGGTGTGCCGCCGCCTACCAGGACCGGATGGGTGACCACCGCATACTCGTCAATCAGTCCAGCCCGCATAGCCGCCGCGGCGAGTGTGGCGCCGCCGATATCCATGGGACCGCCGTCGCCGTCCTTGAGCCGGGTGATCTCGGCAACCGCATCGCTCGAGACCAAACGGGCGTTCCAGTCGACCGCGCTGATCGTCGAAGAGAAAACCACCTTCGGCATATCGCGCCAGCGATGGGCGAACTCGACCTGTGCCGGTGTGGCGTCAGGCTGCTGATCCGCGGTAGGCCAGTGGGAGCTCATCGTCTCCCAAAGTTTGCGCCCATACAGCGCCAGGCCGGTCGCCCCCACCCGGTCGGACCACCATTGGAACAGTTCGTCACTCGGTGTGCTCCAGGCGATGTCGTCGCCGGGCGCGGCGATGTAACCGTCCAGGCTCACGTTCATGCCAAAGGCCAGTTTGCGCATGGCGCCAGTCTCCCGTGGGCCACGGCTAGTTGTACAGACCTGCCGAGGTCAGCTTGCCGTCCGCCCGCCCAGCCGTGTGGTTACCTTCGCTGCGGCGGTCACACAGGCCTCGCCCAGGCTCTCGAATTGCTCCTTGGATACCCGGAACCGGGGTGCCGGGATCAACACGGCCGCCACCACGTCGCCGCGGTGGTCGCGGACGGGCGCTGCCACGCCCACCTCGTCCATGGACGATTCCCCGTAGTTGCCCGCCCACCCCCGCCGCACAACATCCTGGAGCCGGGCCCCGTAGGCGGCAAGGCCGGCGTCGTCCATGCCTGGAAAAGTGATGGTGCCACTCCTCAGCAGCTCCCGCACCCGCTCTGCCGGCAGGGTGGACAGGAAGACCTGGACGGACGCGCTCATGGCGTCCCGGTAGCGCGCGCCCAGCGGGGTGGTGTGCTTGATCTGGTGGTGGCTGGCGATCTGTTCCACGCAGATGGCTTCGTCGCCGTTCCACAGCATGAGCGCGCTGGTTTCCCCGGTCTGCTCCGTCAACTGCCGCAGGACCGGGTAGGCCACCCGGCGTTCCTCCATCTCGGCGAGCAGCGGCCCGGCGACGGCGATGAGCCCCAGGCCCAGCCGGAAGCGCTTGGTCTCCGGGTCCCGTTCCACCAGGTTTTCCTGCTCGAAGGTGGCGAGGATCCGGGACACGCTGCTCTTGTGCATGCCCACCCGGTTGGCGATTTCCGTAACGCCCAGCAGCGGCTCATCCGCGGTGAAGGTGCGCAGGACGGCGATGGCATTGACGACGACGGAGGCGCCCTTCGCGTCCGGCCCGCCGTTGGTGCCGCTTCCGTTGCCGTTGCTGTCGGGGGTCTTTGCAGGAGTCATGGTGGATACCATCTTTCCCTATCGTTGGCGGCGGACGCCGAAAGCGGCGCCGTGGCCTGAGCTGCTCAGTCCACGGCGCCGCTCTGGCTGTTCAGTGGGTTATGCCTCGATGATGTTGTGCTCAGGACCGAACGGGAACTTGGTGATGTTCTCGACAGAGTTGTCCTCGCCGATGACCAGGATGTCGTGCTCGCGGTAGCCGCCGGCGCCGGGCAGGCCGTCCGCAACCGTGATCATGGGCTCCATGGACACCACCATGCCCGGTTCCAGGACGGTGTCGATGTCCTCGCGCAGCTCCAGGCCGGCTTCGCGGCCGTAGTAGTGGCTGAGGACGCCGAAGGAGTGGCCGTAACCGAAGGTGCGGTTGGCCAGCAGGCCGTGGCTGATGTAGATCTCGTTGAGCTCCGCGGCGATGTCCTTGCAGACGGCGCCGGGCTTGATGAGTTCCAGGCCCCGGCGGTGCACCTCCACGTTGATGTTCCACAGCTCCAGTGAGCGCTCGTCCGGCTGGCCCAGGAAGAGGGTGCGCTCCAGGGCGGTGTAGTAGCCGGAAGTCATGGGGAAGCAGTTGAGCGAGAGGATGTCTCCCTGCTGCAGCTTCCGGGTGGTGGCCCAGTTGTGCGCGCCGTCGGTGTTGATGCCGGACTGGAACCACACCCAGGTGTCCCGGACCTCGCGGTGCGGGAAGGTCCTGGCGATCTCGTGCACCATGGCCTCGGTGCCAATCAGGGCAACCTCGTACTCGCTGATGCCTTCGCGGATGGCGTTGCGGATGGCCTCGCCGCCCAGGTCTCCGATGCGGGCGCCGTGCTTGATGACTTCGATTTCCTCGGCGGACTTGATCATGCGCTGGCGCATGGCGTCCTGGGACACGTCCAGGAGCTGGGCGCCCGGGAAGGCGGCGGCGATCTTTTCGCGGGTCAAGCCCGGGAGGAAGTCATCCTCGACGCCGATCCGGTTGGCCTTGACGCCGCGCTGGCGCAGCGCTTCCTGCAGGCCGAAGTAGAAGTTGTCCCGGCGCCAGTCGGTGTAGACGATGTTTTCGCCGTAGGAAGTGCGCCAGGGCATGCCGGCGTCGATGTTGGCGGTGACGGTGACCGAGTCGTCGGCGGTGACCACCAGGGCGTAGTTGCGGCCGAACGTGGTGTACAGGAAGTCGGAGTAGTACTTGATGCCGTGGTAGCTGGTGAGGATGACGGCGTCCAGGTCCTTGGCGGCCATGATCTGGCGCAGGCCGCCCAGGCGGCGCTCGAACTCCGCGTCGGAGAACGTCAGCTTGCCCTTGGAGCCGATGTGCAGGACCTTGAGGCGCTCGAGTTCGGCAATGGAGGACGCGTTGTCAGCGGTGATAGTCACGAAGGTGTGCCTTTCTAATGGGTGCCGGCAGCTGCTGCAGCCGGTGTTGGTTTGCGTGATGAGGTTGGTCTTGGGAAGACCTCTTGGTCAGAGGTGCTTGAGGGGTTTCCGGGAAGTCTCGGCGGCGAACAGCACGGCCACAAGGGACACTGCGGACGCGGCCACCAGGTACCAGCCGGGCGCCAGCTTGCTCTGGGTCATGCCGATCAGGAGGGTGGCCATGAACGGTGCGGTGCCGCCGAAGAGCGCGTTGGAGAGGTTGAAGCTGACGGCGAAGCCGCTGTACCGGACCTTGGTGGGGAACAGTTCGGCCAGGAAGCTGGGCAGGGTCCCGTCATTCAGGGTGAGCATGCCGCCCAGCAGGATCTGGACCAGGACGATCACCAGGAAGTTGCCGGTGTCCAGCAGCATGAAGGCAGGGACGGTCAGGACCATGAAGAGCACCGAGGCGGTGATGAGCATGCGCTTCCGGCCGAACCGGTCCGAGGCGATGCCGGTCAGGAAGATGAAGCCGATGTAGCTGGCCAGGGCGATGGTGGTGGCCAGGAAGGACTCGGTGGGTCCAAAGCCCAGTTCCTCGGACAGGTAGGTGGGCATGTAGCTGAGGATGACGTAGAAGCCGACGGCGTTGAGCAGCACCGCGCCGCACGCGATGACCAGCTGCTTGCGGTACGTCCGGAACATGTCCAGCGCGGGAGCCTTGGGGGCGTTTTCCTCCTGGTCGGCCAGGGCGCGGAAGGCCGGGGTGTCCTCCAGCTTGGTGCGGATGTAGCGCCCGATCAGGCCCATGGGGGCTGCCAGGAGGAACGGCAGCCGCCAGCCCCAGTCGTGCAGCTGTTCGGTGCTGAGCACCGAGCTGAGGAGTGCCGCGATCAGTGAGCCCAGGAGCAGGCCAGCAGCGGTGCTGGCCGGAACGACGGCGGCATAGAGGCCGCGGCGGTTGGCCGGTGCGTATTCCACCAAGAAGGCCGAGGCTCCGGCGTACTCCCCTGCGGCCGAAAATCCCTGGACCACGCGGACCAGGAGCAGCAGGATCGGGGCCAGCATGCCGATGGTGCCGTAGCCGGGGATGAGTGCGATGCAGAAGGTGGAGACGGACATGATGACGATGGAGAGGGACAGCGCTTTGCGGCGGCCCAGCTTGTCACCAATGTGGCCCCAGAAGAAGCCGCCCAAGGGACGGACGAAGAAGGAAATGGCAAAGACTGCGAAGGTTGCCAGGAGCGCGGTCTGCCGGTCCGCTTCGGGAAAGAACACCGAGGAGATGACTGCTGCCAGGTAACCGTACACGGCGTAGTCGAACCATTCGACGAAGTTGCCGATGAAGCTCGCGGTGACCACCCGCCGTCGGACGTCCTTGCTGGCAACGGTACTGTCCGCAGCATCGCCAGCCCGGGCGGGACCGTTGGCGTCAGCGGCAACGATTCCGGCCCGGGGTGAGTTTTGTTGGGTACTCATGAAACCACCAATTGAAAAGTTGGAGTTGCATTACTTGCAACGTGGTTGTTCCAAGATAGGCCGTGATGCGCAACACAGTCAATAGGTTTTGGAATGATTAATCCCGCGACCATCGAGTGGATGGACCGGAAGTGGCACACTTCAGGGTCCCTAACAAAAGGATCCGACTGGTTGCGTTCAAAGCAACAGAGTTGTAACAAGAGCGGAACTTGGGCTTCAACGCAGGAATGGCCGCCAAGCGGGAGCGCTTGGCGGCCATTCAACGGCAGGGATGTGCTGGAGGGTTTATCCCGCAGGAACAGGTTCCGCTGCGATTACCGAGTGGTCCCGGTGCAGGTTACCCAGGGCCGAGGCCCCCTGCGGTGACCCCAGGTCGGAGAAGAACTCCACGTTGGCGCGGACGTAGTCTGCCCACTCGTCCGGCACGTCGTCGGAGTAGTAGATGGCTTCCACCGGGCACACGGGATCACACGCACCGCAGTCCACGCATTCGGATGGGTGGATGTAGAGCGAGCGTTCGCCCTCGTAGATGCAGTCCACTGGGCACTCCTGGATGCAGGCCTTGTCCTTTACGTCCACGCAGGGCTGGGCGATCACGTACGTCATGGCAGCTACACACCCGTGTAGACGGTCTTGCCCCAGGTGAAGAACTCCAAGGCGGACCTGCCCTGCTCGCGGAATGTGTTGGTGGAGGAGTCCTTGACGCCGCCAAACGGCACATTCAGGTCCAGTCCCGCCGTGGGCCGGTTGACCTTGATGACGCCCGCCTGCGCCCTGGCGGAGAAATCGGTGGCCAGGGCCAGCGAGTCGGTGCAGATACCGGCGGTGAGGCCGTAGCGGGAGTCGTTGATGGCGGCCAGTCCGGCCTCGTAGCCTGGCACTTCCAGGACGGCCACCACGGGGCCGAAGATTTCCTCGGTCACGGCCGGATCGTCGAAGGCCAGGTCGGTGAGCACGGCGGCGGGGAAGGACAGCGCTCCGGAGGAATCGCCGTCGTACCTTCCATGCAGGAGGGTGGCACCGCGTTCGACGGCGCCACGCACCGCTGCCTGGTCCTGCTCGAACTGCTGCTGGCTCACCACGGCCCCCATGGCAGACTCCAGGCCATCGCCCGGCGTGTATTTGGCGGCTTCTGCCACCAGCGCCTCCAGGAACGCGGGGCGGATGCCGGGGGTGACGTAAACGCGCGACGTGGCCGTGCAGGCCTGGCCGGTAAGGCCGAAGGCGCCTGCCGCCACCACCTGTGCGGCCTTCGCTGGATCGGCGTCGTCCAGGACCAGGACGCCGTTCTTGCCGCCCATCTCCAGCTGCACCCGGGCGCGCCGGCCGTTGAGGATCTCCTGCAGGCCCAGGCCCACCTTGGTGGAACCGGTGAAGGACATTCCGGCAATGCGCGGATCGCGGGCCAGGGCATCGCCCACCACGCGGCCCTTGCCGTGCACCACGTTGAATACGCCGGCCGGCAGTCCCGCGTCCTGCAGGGCGCGGGCCAGGTGGGTGGCGGACAGCGGCGTGAGCTCGGCGGGCTTGATGACCACGGCGTTGCCGCTGATCAGTGCCGGCGCCGTTTTCCAGGCCGGGATGGCGATGGGGAAGTTCCAAGGGGTGATCAGGCCAACCACGCCCAGCGGCTCGCGCCGGGTGGTGATGGTGGTGTCCGGCAGCCCGCTGGGCAGCACCTCACCGGTCGCGGCCCAGCCGAGCGAGCCGAAGAACCGCAGCACGTCGGAGGCGCGCTTCACTTCGCCCTTGGCCTCGGCCAGGGTCTTGCCTTCCTCGCGGACCAGGTCCTCGGCAATGGCCGCCTGCCGTTCGATCAGCAGGTTTCCGGCGGCCAGGAGGACGGCGCCGCGGGATGGTGCGGGCAGCGCTGCCCAGGCGGGCTGCGCGGCTACTGCTGCGGTGACAGCGGCGTCCACGTCCTCGGCGGTGCCGCGGGGTGACAGTGCGGCGAGCTCGTCCGGCCGGGCGGGGTTCATGCGCCGGGTTTCTGCCTCGCCCAGCCATTGGCCATTGATGAGGTGCTGGGCGGTCAGGTGTGCGTCGGCGGTGGTTTGGGGGTCCAGGGCGGTGGAGGTCATGGCGTTCCTTTGGAAGATGGTGGGTGGGGCTAGAGGCTGCGGATGAGGCCGCCGTCGCACCGCAGCGCCACGCCGGTGATGTACGACGCCGGTGCGCTGCACAGGAAGGCGGCTGCGGCACCGAACTCGGCGGGTTCCCCATACCGCCGCGCGGGGATGGTTTTGCGGGATTCGAGCCGGATTTCGTCCAGGGTGGTGCCGCGGCGCTTGGCCGCTGCCTGGTCCAGTTCGGTGACGCGGTCGGTGGCGATCCTGCCGGGCAGGAGCAGGTTGACGGTTACCCCGTCCAGCGCCACCTCCGCCGCGAGGGTCTTGAGGTACGCGGCCAGGGCTGCGCGGCCGGTGTTGGAGATGGCCAGGTTGGGCAGGGGCGCGGCCACCCCGCTGGACCCGACGGCCAGGATCCTCCCCCACCGCCGCTCCCGCATTCCGGGGAGGGCCAGGGCCACCAGGGCCTGGTGGGGCTTGACCAGGGTGTCGAACGCTGCGGCGATGTCCTCGGAGCCCAGGGTCGCCGCGGCGCCGGGCTTGGGTCCGGGCCCGTTGAGGACCAGGATGTCGATCTGGCCCAGGCCCGCTTCGGTCTGCGCCGCTGCCGCTGCCACTCCCCCGGGGGCGGTGAGGTCGGCTTCGACGGCAATGGCGCCGAACCCAGGGAGGTCACCATATGCTGCGTGCAGTTCGCCCACGATCTCCTGGGCCCGGTCATGTCGCCGGCCCACGATGGCCACCTTGGCCCCTTCCGCGGCGAGTGCCCGCGCCACGGCGAGCCCCAGTCCGCCGGTGGAGGCCGCCACCAGCGCTGTGCGTCCCGCAATGCCCAGATCCATCAGAGGCTCCCGGCCGGGACGGGCGTGCGGGTGATTTTCAGTGCCGTGGCCGCTTCGCGGAGGTGCGCGATCATGGCGTGCCGCAGGTTCTCCGGGAAGCCCGGCGCCGGGGCGCGGACGCCGGAGTCCTTGATCCAGCCGCGTTCGCGCAGGCATTCCTTGCGGACGGCCAGGGCCACCCTGGCCTGCTGCTCGAAGTTGATGAGCGGCAGGTAAGGCACCAGCTGGGCGGCGGCCGCCGCGTAGCCCTCCCGCTGCCAGGCCCGGACGCAGGCAATCAATGCTTCCGGATAGGAGAATCCGGTCATGGCTCCTGCGGCTCCGGCCAGGAGTTCATCCAGCAGGCCTTGGCCGCCAAGGCCGCCGAACACCGAGATGCCGGTGGCGGCGCTGAGGGTTGCGATGGCCACGCTGGTCGGCGGCGCCTCGGCCTTGATGGCGATAACGGACGGGCTTGCCCTGACCACCGCGATCAGCGCCTCCGTGGAGATGGTGACCCCGCTGGCCAGGGGGTAGTCCTGCAGCACCACCTTGGCGCCGGTGGCACGGTGGATGGCGTCCAGGTGGGCGGCGACAACTTCAGGTTTTGGCGAGTTGGCCTGCACCATAACGGCGGCGAGACGCTGGCCGGCAGCCTCCTGGGCAGCACGGATCTCCTCGATGGCGGGCCGGGTGGCCAGGGCGGTCACGCCCACCACCAGCGGCAGGCTGGTGCATTCGACGGCGATTTCCAAGACCTGCCGCCGCTCCTCCGCCGCAAGTGCGGCTGCTTCGCCGAACACGCCCAGGACGGTGAGGCCGGTGGCACCGATGGTTTCGTAGCGCTCCACGAGGTCGGAGAGGCTGTCCAGGTCCACGTCCAGGGTGCTGCCCTGGAACGGGGTGGCAACGACGCCCCACACGCCCGGGGCCAGGGATTCACGCTTTTCAGGCGCGGCGGATTGCGGCATGGTTGTTTCCTTTCAAGGAAAGTGAAGCGGGAAGAGGTTCGACGGCGGCGGCCCGGTCAGCGGCCCGGCCACAGCGGCTGCCGTTTTTCCTGGAACGCCCGGACGCCTTCGGCGGAGTCCTCGCTGTCCAGGGCGGCCATGAGGGCCGGGAGCCGGAGGCCGCGCGCTTCGGCGGCCGTCAGGTGCGAAGTCCGGGCAGCCATCTGCTTGACCGCCCGGACGGAGGTGGGGGCACAGGCGAGGATCTGGTCCACCCAGCGCTGCACGGCGGCGTCGAGCTCCTCGGCCGGCACCACTTCGTTGACCAGGCCCATGGCCTGCATCTCGGCCGCGCCGGCTTTCCGGCCGGTAAGGAGCATGCCCATGGCCTGGGTGTAGGGGACGCGGCGCAGCAGCTGGTGGATGCCGCCGTCGAGCGCCAACCGCCCAACCCGGGGCTCCGTCAATCCGAACTTGGCGCTGTCCGCCGCCACCACGATGTCCGCGCCCAGCACGATCTCCATGCCGCCGCCCAATGCGTAGCCGTTGACCTTGGCGATCACGGGGATGTCCAGGGTGGTGCGCAGGCTCAGGCCGCCGAACCCGTTGGGGTCCAGGCCGGCCCAGTACTCCAGGCCGGTCTTGTCCACGGCGGAGGCGGACATGTCCGCGCCCACGCAGAACGCGCGTGACCCTGCCCCGGTGACGACCACAGCCCGCACGGACGGATCCTGCTCCAGCTGGTCCCAGATGTCGTTGAGCCGGGCCTGCGCGGTGCCGTCAACAGCGTTGAGGACGTGCTGGCGGTCGATGGTGACGGTTGCGACGCCGTCGTTGATGCTGAGAGTGACTTCGTCTACCCGCTCCGCCAGGGCCGTCACCGCAGGACCCCCAACTGCTGCAGGCGTTCAATCGTTTCGGCGTCGAAGCCGTTTTCCAGCAGGACCTCCACGTTGTGTTCGCCGAGGCGGGGCGCCACGCGGCGGACCGTGGGCGGGGTGGCGGAGAGCCGGATGGGCGCATTGAGCATTTTCACGGTGCCCACCCGCGGGTGTTCGGCCTCCACGATCATGCCGTTGGCCTCGGTCTGGGCGTCGGCGAGCGCCTGTTCCAGGGTGTGGACGGGGGCGTTGAGGAGCCCCTGTTCCTCCAATTTCCCGGTCCAGTATTCGGTGGTGTTGGTGGCGAAGTGCTCCCGGAAGATGGCCTGGAGGGCGGGCTTGTTCTTGAACTGCTGCTCCAGGGTGGCGAACCCGGGCCGCTCGGTCAGGTCCTCGTCCAGGCCCAGGGCGTCGGAGATCCGCGCCAGCGGGTCGGGGGTGAAGCCGCCCACCATGCACACGGCGCCGTCGGTGGTTTCGAAGACGCCGCTCAGCGGCATGGCGCCCCAGTTGACCTCGTAGCCGCGGTTGAGCTGCATGCACGCCTCCTGCATCTGCAGGTGCAGCATGGAGTCGTACATGGTCACCTCCACCTTCTGCCCCACGCCCGATGCCTGCCGGGTGCGCAGCGCCAGCAGGATGCCCTGCATGAGGTGCATGCCGGTGATGTAGTCGCAGAGGGTGGTGGGGTAGATGGCCGGCTTCTGGTCATCCGATTCGCGGCGCCACATCACGCCCGAGTAGGCCTGGGCGATCGCGTCCTGCCCGCCCTTGTGCGAGTACGGTCCCACCGGGCCGAACCCGGTGCCGGAGGCCCAGATGATGCCCGGGTTCTTCGCCTTCAGGTGCTCATAGCCGAAGCCCATCCGCTCCATGACGCCGGAGCGGAAGTTGCTGACCACCACGTCCGCGTCGGCCAGAATCCGGTGCAGCACCTCGCGGCCTTCCTCCGTGCGGGTGTCCACCGAGACGCTGCGCTTGTTGCGGTTGATGGACAGGAAGATCGGGTTGTCCTGGCCGTCCTGGTCCGGGAACGAGTTGCGGGAGATGTCACCCGCGCCCGGGCGCTCCACCTTGATGATGTCCGCACCGTAGTCGCCCAGCAGCTGGGTGCAGGACGGGCCCATGAACACCTGGGTGAAGTCCACGATCCGGATGCCTTCCAGCGGAAGGGGCACGGGTGAGGCAGCCGCATTGGCGCCCGCCGCCGTCGGGCGTTCCACCCGCTCTACCGTTGCCGCGCTCACGCCGGCACCGCTGCTTCGGCGTCCAGGGTGGCGTTCGACGACGGGACGTCGCCCGGGTCCGCGCCGTGCCGGCGCATGCCCTGCTGGATGTCCGCTGCCGCCACATCGCGGACCAGCACGCCGGACTCGACGGCGAGCGCTGCGGCGACGCCGACGGCCTGTCCCATGGCCATGCAGGGCGGGATTTCGCGGGACATCTTCTGCGCCTCGGGGGTGGCGGAGTAGTGGCGGCCGGCCACCAGGAGCTGGTCCACTTCCTTGGGCAGCAGCGAGCGGTAGGGGTAGTAGTAGTCGCGGCCGCGGGCCACGCTGTCCTGGAAGTGGCGGCGGGAGGTGACGTCTTCCTTGGTCATGACGTACTCGCCCTGCAGAAGGCGGGTCTGGCGGACGCCCATTTGGGAGGCGACATCGAGCATGTAGCACTTTTCGAAGCCGGGGAGGTTGGCCCGGACGTAGTCCACGGCCTCGGAGATCTTGTCCCGGGCGGCGAACTCTGCGGCGGTCATGTCTGCCGGATCCACGCCGTCGAAGCCGGTCATGTGCGGGGCGTTGCACCACACCACGCCCTCGATGGGGGTCTTGAGCCACCACAGTTCCCAGGCCCCGCCGAGCAGGCGCTTGATCTTGCGGTTGATGGCGCGGGCTTCCTTGGGGTTGGCCTGTTCGAAGGCTTCGGCGGCAGCGGTGTCCACGTTGCCCAGCCGGAAGACGAGGGTGGTGAGGTAGTTGTCCTTGGCGTAGCTGGCGCCGGCGCGGGAGGCCACGTCGATGTCGCCGGTGGTGTCGATGACCACGTCCGCCATGAAGGCCTGCGGGCCCAGCTTGGTTTCGCAGATGACGCCCTTGATCACGCCGTTGTCCACGATGGGGCGGGAGAACCAGGAGTGCAGCCGCAGGTCCACGCCGGCCTCGCGGACCAGGTCGTTGGAGATTCGCTTCCAGCCGTCCGGGTCGAAAGCGGCGGCGTAGCAGATGGGCTTGGGGTTGGTGTGGGAGTGGAAGTCGAAGGTGCCGTAGCGGCCCCACTTGTTCCAGAGTTCCTCGGAGGTACGGCGGTCCTCGGCCGGCGGGACGATGGCCAGGCCCAGTTTCTGCAGGCGTTCGACGTATTCGGAGACGATGCCGGTGACGGTGATGTCCTGGCCGTTGATCATGTCGTCCAGGACCAGCACCATGCCGCCGGAGGCCAGGCCGCCCAGGGAGGAGTAGCGTTCCAGGAGGGTCACCTTGGCGCCGGAACGGGCGGCGGTGACGGCGGCGGCCACACCTGCGGGACCACCGCCAACCACCAGGACGTTGGACCGGGAGATCACCGGGGCGGTGAGGTCCGCAGTGGTGGTGCTGAGTTCGAGCGTGTTCATGGGGAAGTCCTTACTTTCCGACGAAGATGCCGTTGGAGCGGCGTGCGGCGAGGTAGAAAACGATGCTGAGGATGGAGAGGACTGCGACGTAGACCGGGAAGACCCACGTGAGGTTCAGGGACTGCAGCCAGACCAGGAGGTAGGAGGCGGTGCCGCCGAAGAGGGCCACGCCGATGCCGTAGCCAAGGGCCACACCGGTTCCGCGGATGTTCTTGGGCATCAGGGAGGAGCTGACCACGTTGTAGAGGGTCATGTTCAGGACCAGGACGATCGAGCCACCCAGCAGGACTGCTGCGAAACCGCCGATGCCGGGCTGGACGTACAGGAGCATGAGGAACACGGAGGGGATGGCCAGGACGCGGGTCACCAGGAACCAGCGGGACATGGACCGGCCGTCGGCCAGCTTGCCGATGATCCAGCTGCCGATCACCAGGACGACGCCCAGGACGGTGGTGAGGGCGAAGACTGCGGTGGGGTCTTCCTTGAAGCCGCTGCGGGCGGCGCTGGGCAGGCCCACGTTCCAGGCGTAGTTGTAGGCCTGGGCGGCCCCCACCACGAAGATGATCGCCAGGACGGAGAGCCAATGCTTGCCCACGCCGGACCATACGGTCTTGGCGGTGTTGGTGGCGCGCTCTTCTTCCTTGAGGGTTTCGGGCAGTGAGCGGCGCAGGTAGAGCACCACGAAGCCGAACAGGGCGCCGATGATGAACGGAACGCGCCAGCCCCACTCCCCCATGGCCGCGCCGCCGATCACCAGGCTGCAGACGAAGCTGACAAGGGAGGCGAGCAGGATGCCGATGTTGACGTAGAAGGACATGATGCCGGCCACGTAGCCTTCGCGGCCTTCCGGCGCCAGTTCAACGGCGTGGGAGGTGGAGAGCGGGGCTTCGATGCCGGTGGAGATGCCCTGCAGGATACGGCAGGCCACCAGGATGATGCCGGACCAGGCGCCGATGGTGGCGTAGCTGGGGGTGACGGCGATGAGCAGGGTGGTGCCTGCCATCAGCATGATTGACAGCAGCATCACGCGGCGGCGGCCGATGCGGTCGGCCAGAGTGCCCAGCAGGATGCCGCCGAGGGGACGGAAGGCGAATCCGACGGCGAACACGGCCAGCGCGTTCAGGGTGGCGGAGAGGGGCTCGGTGCTGGGGAAGAAGTTGGGGCCGATGAAGGCGGACAGGAGGCCGAAGACCATCCAGTCGTACCATTCCAGGGCGTTGCCCAGGCCAAGGCCGAGGAGGCCCTTGCGGACTTCTGGGGTGAATTTATCGCGGTTGCGGGGGGATGAGGTGGTGGCACGTGGTGACGGTACGGCATTGTCCGTCGCTTGGATGTCGAGCATGGGAGTGTCCTTACGCTGGCGCCGGGAAGGGCGCAGGAGGGTATGACGCAGCGACGCCTGTTGGAGGAGGCGCAGGATGCGAAGGTGGCAAGGATTGCCCGGGGCCACAGATTGGGTCCGGACAGTTATGGGGAAACGCAGGCGCCGGCGGGGACCGGCAGGCCTACCACTTGTGTGGTGCGTTTACCCAGATGGCTACGCATACCTCTTCGTAGCTGTTCTTGTACCAGTGCGGGGTTTCTGCCGGGTAGGTGATCGAGTCGCCCTCTTCCAGGCTGTAGCAGACGCCGTCCAAGTAGACGTCCTTCCGGCCCGAGATGATGTAGCAGAACTCTTCCCCGCTGTGGGTAAAGGGTGTTGCGCTGGTGTCATGCCCTGGGGGCGTCATGATCCATTGCGCTTCGATGGTGCCGTCACGGTCCGGGGTGAGCAGTTCGTGAACTGCCTCCCCCACGGATTCGCGGGTGACGTTTTTCAGGTTCCGCCGTGCGGATCTGCGGACGACGGGTGACTTGGTTTGGTCCTGGCCAATGAAGAACCTTCCCACGGGGATGTCCAGTCCATGGGCCAGTTGGGCGAGGGTCGTGAAGGACGGGTTGGCCATTCCGCGTTCGATCTGGCTGACGATCGCCTGGCTGAGCCCTGTGACGTCCGAGAGCTTGGCCAGGGTCATGCCCTTTTCCTTGCGCATGGCCCGCACTTTGTTGCCAACCGTGGCCAGCAGTTCGCTGGTGGCCGGCGGTGCGGTGGTGCTACTCTCGGTGGTCATCGGCTGTCTTTCACTGGGTGAGCTTACTCACACAACTATAGTGAAGATTTTTACTCAAACAATCCCTTTTCCTAATTATCTTGAAGATTCTGCTCTCGTGCAGGAAAAACGGGCCCAAAGACACGAGCGGAACCGCTTCTCCTGCCCCATACTTGCGCCATGGACGACACCGCCGCCGGGGACCGGACTGTGCAGGAACATCAGAACGCGCGAAAACCGGACCGGGTCCTGCTCGCGCTGGTGGGCGTGGTGGTACTGCTGGTGGTGGTGGCGCTGGCCGTGGTCTTCACCCGCGGCGAGCCGGCGCCGCTGGATGAAGGCAGTCCCGCCGGGGTGGTCCAGCGGTACAGCAAGGCAGTGATCGACGGCGACGTTCCCACCGCCCAGTCCTATCTCACGGAGGGTGCCAGGAGCAGGTGCCGCGGCACGTACACCGGCGAGCCGTCGCCCGCCCGCGTTGTCCTCATCTCGACGACGGAGCGCACCGACTCAGCCACCGTGAAGGTTTCGATTGTGCGGTCGGCCCAGGGCGGCCCCTTTGGGCCGTCCGAGTACGAGACGGAGGACGCCTTCTCGCTCCTCAAAGTGAATGGGAAATGGATGATTGACCAGCCGCCTTACCCGCTGATGGCCTGCACCGGGATGCCGGTAAAGCCATGAGCTCCCCCGCGGCCCCAACGTCTCCCGCGCCCACAGGTGGCCTGGCCACCCTCCGCCGGCTGATCCTGTACGTCCTGCTGTTCGCGCTGGTGGTCATCGCCGCGTCAGGTGTAAGCGGGTTGCTTGAGCGCCTCTTCCGTACGGCAACCACCTTGGTTTCCGGCGACGTCACCGGGTTGGCCCTGTCCCTGGCCTTCACCCTGATCGGCGGCCCGCTGGCGCTGCTGCTGTGGTGGTTCGTGTGGCGGCGGCTCGACGATGAAGCCGAGCGGAGGGCCCCCGGGTGGGGCCTCTACCTCACCGGGATCTACGCCGTCTCGCTGATCATCGCCACCACGTCGCTGCTGGATCTGGCCACGTCCTTCATCGGCGGACAGGTCAGCCAGTGGCCGTCCCCCCTGGCGAACGCCATTGTGTGGGCGGCTATCTGGTGGTGGCACCGGTGGATGTGGAAGCACCCCCGCAAAGCGTCGCGCCACCTTGAGGACGTGCGCGCCGTCGTCGGCTCCGTCTTTGGGCTGCTGCTGGGTGCCGGCGGCTTGATCGCCGCGCTCAGTGTGCTGCTGGATGTCGCGATCCGCGGTTTCACGGCAACCACCGTCTTCGAGCCCTGGTGGTTTGAGGTCCTCCGGTCCCTGATCTGGGCCGCGGGCGGGGCGGTGGTGTGGTGGTGGCACTGGTTCCGGGAGGGCGGGCAGCGCTTCCAAACAGGGCTGGTGGACGTCACCATCATCGGCGTGGGCATCTTCATGGCCGGCATCGCTGCCGTGGGCGGGCTGGGCGTCATCCTGTTCGTCCTCCTGCGGCTGGCCTTCGACCGGAGCGATCCCCTGAACGATCTGCTTGAGCCGCTGGCCCCGGCCATCGCCTCTGCCGCCATCGGGGCGCTGGTGTGGCGGTACCACCGCAGTGCGTCCGTGCACCGTTCCACCCGGACCCGCCGGGCCAGCCTCCTGGTGACGTCCGCGGTGGCGCTTGCCGCGGCGGCCTCCGGCATCGGCGTGGTGGTGAATGCACTGCTGGCTGCAGCCGTATCTCCTTTGGCGGGCGGGACAACCCGTACCCTGCTTCTGGGCGGCATCAGTTCCCTGGTGGTGGGAGCACCGGTGTGGTGGCTCGCGTGGAAGCCCCTGCACCAACCACGCAGTGCGGACGACATTCCGCCCGGCCGGCGCCTGTACCTGGTTGCATTTTTCGGCGTCAGTGCGGTGGTGGCGCTCATTACGCTGCTGGTGATCGGATACCGGCTCTTCGAATTCCTGCTGGGCGAAGTCACCGGCGGCAGCGTCCTTGACCGGATCCGGGCGCCCCTGGGACTCCTGGTGGCTGCCGGGCTCGTGGCGGGCTACCACTTTGCGCTGTGGCGGCACGACCGTGCACTACTCGCCGCGGCGGCCCCTGCCCGGCGGCGGGTAATCGAGCGGGTCACCCTGGTCAGCGGTTATCCACCGGCTGTCGTTGATGCCGAGGCTGTGGCGCGGGGAATCGCTGACGCCACCGGGGCGAAGGTGACCACTTTGCTGAGGGCGGACGACGGCGGCGCGGGACTTCCGTCGTCGTCCGTTCCTTCGCCCGTGGTTGCGGACGTCATGCGGCAGATCGCGGCGGCGCTGGAGGTCACTGCCGCGCAGCAGGTGCTGGTGATCGCCGGGCCGGGAGCCCGGCTGGAGGTCATCCCGGTGGCTGCTGCCGGGGGCGCTGCCGTCGCTGGCGGTCCTGCGACCGGCCGGGCCCTACGGCCCTAGCTTGTTCGGGAAGCTGAAGCCTAGCGTTGGTGCTGGCAAAGGAGGCCGGCCATGGCTGCTCATCGAGCCGCAAAACTTCCCGGTGCTGCAAAGGGAATGAACAGCAGGAGCTGGCTGGGCTGCATGGCCCTTGTCCTGCTCGTCTTGGCAGGATGCTCATCCGGGGACAACGCGCCGGCGGCCAGCCCTTCATCCAACCAGGCAACTGCGCCCCAATCGTCAGCGCCGCCCAGCACCCAGACTGCGGGCATGCCCGCCAAGCCACTCACGGATGCGGAACTGGCGGCGATCATCAATGGGGTAGGCACGAGCCGGAACCTGCCGTTTCCTGCAGCCCACGATTCCACCGCCTGCGCAGCGGGGCGGCCGGAGGGTCCTTCCCCTCAACCAAAACCGAAACCACGCCCGGGGAGTGCGTTGCCTTCGTGCCCCAGGACCCCTTCGCCCGCTGGGCAGACAAGGACATCAACTTCGCCGAAGGTGCCATGCCCCCAGTGGGCGGCCAGTCCGGACCCGCGACCACAGTCATGGTCGTTCTAAGAAGCGCGGAAAGGGAAGCCATCGCCAAGGCCGACTTCGGCTACACGGACGATCTGGTGTCCCGCTGCGGCCAGTTCGATTTGGCCTACACCGAATCCGGCCGCACCTCCACTTACGGCGTCCAGCTGCTCACCGCTCCCCCGCTTGGGGAAAAGCAGCACGCCTTCATGCAGGTGACCAAGCCGAAGGGTCCCGGGGACTTCGGTTCCGTGGGATTGCGTGTCCTCAAGGGCACCTTGTCCATCACGCTCAGCCTCGCAGTGGAAAACCTCAACTCGGAGGCCGACGCCAAGCCTGCACTGGACGCCATGGCAGTCCTTGCCAGGGAGCTCATTGACCAGGCCGCAAAAGGCTCCACGTCCGCGCCTCCGCCGGCGCCAAACGCAATGCCGCCTGACCAGATGGTGGCGCTGTTCAAGGGCATGACCGGCCCCGGCGGGGAACCGGTGAGCCTGCCGCAGGCGGCAATAATCGGCCCGCCTCCCGGCTCTTCCCCAGGCGCGTCAGCTCCGCCGTCCGATTCCCCGTGCACCTTTGACGATGAGTCCTACGCCTCGGCCTTGGCCGGCGCGGTCCATGGCCAGGGCCAGATCCAGGGTGCCACCAAGATCGACTACACCGACTTCAGCGTGGTCAACATGCCGTCATCAATGGCTCCGCCCTATCCGTTCGACACCCGGGCAGAGCATCTCCGGGGCTGCACAAGCATCCAGGAGAAGTCCTTCGGAGGCAGCAGCCGGCCCTGGTCCCCTGTCGCCGCACTCACCACGACAATCACCGCCGACGCGACCTACGCCGTCGCCTATCAACTCTCCGACGGGACCGGCGAATGGCACGTCCGGTGCGGAGCGCGCAGGGGGACGCTGTCGATTGAGGCGAGCACCCGGACTGGGTCGCAATCCGAGACACAGGCCAAGGCGGACGCGCTTGCGTCCTTCTTCAACGCCGTTTTCTCACGAGCGGGAAAGTAGGACCATCTGCCCCGGGAATGCGGCGTTCCTCAAGATTTGCTCAGTTTATCCCGCTGGTGGATTAACCCTCTTCCCCTGGCATTCTGCGCTGCCTAGTGTTGGCACACACGCTTTGCCAAGGGGGACAAATGAAAAGCACAGCTGAGAGTCTTACAGACGCCGCAAACCAGGACGGGCAGCAGGCTGCCGTTACGGATTCACTGGACGTACAGCACAAGCTGGCGGAGTGGACATCCGACTGCCTGCTCACCATGCGCAGCCCAATCCGCTTCACCCGGGCCGACTGGCCCTAGGCCGCTCGAACTTCCGGCACCGGCTCCGGGACAGCCTCGTCAATCAGCCGGCTCGATCAGTTCCGGTCCGTCGTTCCGCACGCTGTTCACCCTTATGGACACTATCCGTGGGGTCAGGACGGGCTCGGGAAGAGTGTCCAGAAAGTGCCGGATATCGTTCTTATCGGTCAGGTCCGGGTCCAGCCACTCGGCGAAGCGGTCGCGGGGAATGATCACCGGGGACCTGTCGTGGACGTGGCCCAAGGCGTCCTGGGCTGTGGTGGTCAGGACCGTGCAGCTCAGGAGCCACCGCCCCGGGTCATCCTCCGGCACTGAAGGGTCGGCCCACCACTCGTACAGGCCGGCAAAGCCGAGTATCGGTTCCTTCTCGGAGTACAGGTAGTTGGGGATCTTTTTGCCGTCTTCCGTCTTCTGCCACTCGTAGTAGCCGTCGGCAGGAAGAATCGCGCGTCGTTTCACCGCTGCCTTGCGGAATGACGGCTTCTCCAGGATGCTCTCGCTGCGGGCATTGATCAGCTTGTTTCCGATCTTGATGTCCTTGGCCCAGGACGGAACCAGGCCCCAGTGCGCCACCAGCAGGTGCCGCTCAATGCTGCCCTCATCCAACCGCTCGGCCACGATCGGCACCGGCTCAGTGGGGGCCACGTTCCAGCTTGGTGGGGGCAGGCTGCCTTCAACCTCTTTGGCGTCAAAGTGGCTCAGGAGGTCGCCGGTGGCCTTGGACATGACATATCTGCCGCACATACGGTTATTCTCCCCACTGCAGGTCGGCCGGTTGTTGCCCGGATAGGCGAAGGGGCGGGCCACCTGGACCACCGGTATGACTCATGGAGCCATGCGCCCAACACGGCCAGCGCACTGGTCCAGGTCGTTACCCGCCGTTTCAGGCCCGCCCGGCTCTTAACGCCGCTATCAGTGACGGAAGGTCAGCTGGAGGCTTCCCGCTCGATTTCCTCGGCCAGGTCATCCACTTCTTCGGGACGGGCTTTGATCCCGGCTTCCTCGAAGCGCTCTTCAAGGACGTGGCTAACATCGTCCTGGACATGGCCCAGCTGGATGTCGTGGCGGACATCCTCCGCGATGGCTTCGGGCGTGGCGTCGGGATCGGTGCCCGCCACGAGCTCATCGTTGCCGTCAAAGGGGTCGTTGGCGCCGCCGTCTCCGCTATCAGTCATACTCCATCGTTACCCTTTGCCGCCCGGCAGTAAACGCCGCGTCCCCGTTGCGCCGATCCAGCCGGCTTCAACCCAGGAAGGTGCGGTGTATATCGCTGCCGTAGCGGCCAATGATTGCGCGTTTGGCGTTCCTGAAGGCTTCGAGGTCCCCGGCATGGCCATGCTGCTCAACGCGGCGCCTTGCCAGCTCGTCCGAAATCACGTCAAGAAAGAGTTCTGCGAGGAGCAGCCGGGCGGAGTCGCGGAATCGGCCCCGTCCGTCGACATAGAGCTGGACGGTGGGGGCTGCGGTGTTGATGATGACTTTTCGCTCCACTTCGCTGTACATGGCACGGTCCGTGCTGTTGTGCAGGCTGCGGAAGTCGTAGCCGGTGAAGAGGTCGACGCCGTGGTCCCTGCTCGGGTGGTGGACCTGGCGGTGAGGGCCCGGCAGCTGTCCGGGGGCGGCGACGGCCTGGTGCGGCGGTTGGTTTGCGCTGCGGTGTGAGGCGTGCTCGGCGATGACCACTTCGCACAGCGCCCAGTAGTCCCCGGCTCGGGCAGTGATTTCCCCGCGGTCTCCAGCCTTGTCCCCAGTTGCCGTCCATTCGAGCCGAAGGGTTTCCGCCAGGGTGCTGACCGGGACCGGTGCTGGCAGCGGGTCAAGGCGGATCGAGGGCGGAAGGTCCAGTTCGAACGCCAGGGTTTCGCCAACGGGCAGCTGGGATGGATCCAGCAGCAGGGCAACGTGGAACGGATGCACCGGCGGCCGGTAGTAGAAGGGCGTTGTGAACCGCAGTGCCGCAGGCAACGGTGACTCCGGCGCCTGCCCGCCGTCCCCGTTCCGGACACCAGGTGCCGTCTCCAGGCCCAGGTCCAGGATGGCGGCCTCGCTCATGTGCTGAAGCAGGTGCTCGATCATCTCGGCGGTTCGCCCGGATGTGGTGGCCCGTTCCAGGTGGGTGAGTTTTTCTTTCTCGGCCTGGACAGGGGCGGCGATCATCCGGCTCACGGCCCGCGAGAACGCCGCAACGAACGGGTCCTTGGGGTTCAGGCCTTCACGCTCGTCGCTGATGATGGCCCTACCTTTGCCGAGCATTTCGGTCAGCGCGGGGCAACGCACCGTCCCGAAAAGATACTCGGTGCCCACCTGGTTCTCGTATTCGAACATCTGGCAGTCGAGCACAGCCCTGCCGGACTCCACCACCAGGCCGGCGGTTCGTTCGTCACCCTTCAGTGTCAGTTCAACGCCCTGGGCACGTTTAAGCGTGACGGTGAACGCGTACTCCGTACCGTCGACGCTGAAGCTGCCCGGTTCTTCAGGGCCCACCAGCGTGATGGCAGGAGGTTCCCGGAAACGGATGCGGTCACTGCCGAGATCCCCGTCACCGGGGTGTCCGTGGACCAGTTCCACCCTTCGCCTGTGCAGTACGTCCCGCAGGTAGATGTTGTCCGCAAGGAGTTGCAGCAGTGTTGCCTGCTGGGTGATGGTGGCGTGCGGGTTGTCTACCACGATGGTGACCCTGGTGCCGTTGCCGCCGTCGGGAATCCCGAGCCGGATGTAGTCCTCGGGGAACGCCCGGCGGTCCGCGCCGTCGTCGTCATAAAGGTAGCCGCCGTTCTCACCCCGGAAGATGTCGATCCGGGTGAACCGGCCACTTTGAATGGTCTCGATCCAGCCGTGCCCCAGCCCGAAGATGGCCTGTTTGAGCCCGCGCCCAAAGTAGCCCCGGCCTGCTCCCTCCCCGCGGGCCAGCGGACTGTGGGCGCCGCCGTAGCTGAGGATCCTGCCCGCCTGCTCGAAGGACATGCCCTCCGCCTGGTCGGTGACCATCAGCACCGCCCCAGAGTGGTGCCGCTGATAACCGACGACGATGGGACCCGTCAAGGTGCCGCCGGCTCTTTCCAGCCGCGAGTAACTGTCATCGCTGTTGGTGATGAGCTCCACCAGAGCCTTCTCAACCGAGGCGAAGCGCCGGGAATCAATCCCGATCACGCGCTGGTCCACTTGGATCTGGGCAACCGTCATCTGTGGTTCCTTCGCTTACAACCGAAGCTGATGGTCAACCCGAAGGCGCAACGACGGGCCAACTACGTGGAGCGTAGCAGCACGCAGAGAGGTCAGGACACCCCCGCAAGAACCCCGTCGATCCGGGTCAGCAGCCCGGGCCAGCCGTTGCCCATGCCTTCGATGGCGTGGCGGCCCATGGGGGTGTCGAGCTGGAAGCCGGCGTGCTCGAAGTGGAGGATGGTGCCACCGTCGACGGGTTCCAGGCGCCAGGTGATGGTGGTGTCCAGCTGGCCCTCAGAGAAGAGGAAGCTGATGGATCTGCCGGGGTCCACGGTAAGGACTTCGCACTGCTGCTGGCCCCACGCGTCCATGTCCATGGTGAAGCGGTGGCCCACCACTGGCGCGATGTTGCCCGGAGCCCACCAGCGGGCCAGCAGTTCAGGGGTGGTCAGCGCGGCCCAAACTACGGCAGCCTGGTGCGGGTAGCGGCGTTCCAGCCGGATGGCGCTCTCGGTCATGACGGTTCCTCCTCGTCCAAAAGGTCGGCCAGGGCATCCAGCCGCCCGTTCCAGTAATGCTCGAAGTGCTGCACCCAGCCGCCGATCTCGGCGAGCCCGGCGGGCTGCAGGTGGTACACCCTGTTCCTGCCCTGCCGCTCCTCCCGGACCAGCCCCGCCTCGCGGAGCACGGCAAGGTGTTCGGACGCGGCCGGGCGGCTGAGGTCCAGCAGGCCGGTAAGCTCGCCGGCTGTCCGGGGACCCTGCCTCAGCTCGTCCAGGATGACGCGCCGTCCCGGGTTGGACACTGCGGCGAAGACATCGGGAAGCACAGCAACAGTATATGTCGGGAATTTCCGACGTAAACTATCTGCGCTCCTGTATCAGCGGGAAGAGACTCATCCACTAGGCTCACTTTTGGTCCAATTTGGACCTTTACTCGGCGACGCCGAACCTTTGGGGGCTAAATCATTGTGGGAACTGGCGGCACTTCAACAATCGGCATGCGTCCACCCCTGGTTCGATCGATAGCCGGGTTCGCCGTCCTGCTGTCCCTGGGACTGGCGGGATGCGCTTACTCGGGCGCCCCACCCCAGGCGGAACACGCCGCCGCAGCCGTGCCAACGTCACCCCCTTCGCCCGTCGCCGCGAGGCCTCCCGTGAGTGGAGAAACCGTGCGGGACTCGTTTGGCAACGTGGACTTCTACACCACAGTTGCCGGCGACACGCTTCCGGCAGTGGCGGCGGCATACAAGCTATCCGAGGCGAAGGTCGCCGGGTTCAAGGGACTCCAGCCCGGAACTCCCCTCGCTCCGGGCACGAAGCTCCGGCTGATTCCGGCCGACCCCATGCCAGGCGCGAAGGGCGCAGTGACGGTTGACGCAAACGGCATTCCAACGGGTTACACAATAGAACCCGACGACAGCCTGGCCGGCATCACCTACCGGCTCAACCTGACCGAGAAGCAGTTGGCTGAAGCGAACAAAGTCCCGTTCACCTACGAAAAGGGGAACGCCTACTTCATCCAGGCCGGCGCGGTCATCCAGCTTCAGAAGAAGCCGGTGGACAGCAGGTCCGGCTCAGGCCCCTCGATCAACAACTCATTCGGCCAGACCGTCTTCTACACGACCGTGGACGGCGACTCGTTCGACAGTTTTGGCTACAAGTTCCGGTCCACCACGGCACAGATCCTGCTGTACAACCCTGCACTGTCGGCGGATCAACCCATCCCTGGAGGCACTAAGGTTCGACTGATACCCGGTGAACTGAAGATCGAGGGCGCGCAGGGAACGTTCACCGCCGACGACCAAGGGATTCCGCTGACGTACACCACGGCTCCCGGGGACACCGAGCGGCAAGTTTCGTTCCGCTTCGGCGTCACTGACCTGCGCTCGGCCAACCGTCCCAGCACGGGCACGGCCGGGGCTTGGTATGACTTCACCGACCTACCCACCGGCGAACTGGTGCCGGGCCAGACCATCAGCGTGGCGCTGGACAAGCCCATCAATAAACCTGGGAGCTGAGGTCCGCCCACTCCACGTCCGGGGGGGCCCGACCCTCCAGGCTTTTACTGGCGGCCGGAACTGACCCGCCGGCCCATCGCGTAACCAGCCCAGAAGGCGAGCACCAGCAGCCCGGCCACCATGATGGCCAAGCCAATCTGTGCGCCTTGGGTGATGAAGGCTGCGCCGGGCACGCTGAACGGTTTGTTGCTCAGCGGCGCGTAGGCGAACCAGCCGGTGAAGTCCCGGTTCAGGTACGCGACCAGGCAGCCAACCAATACGGCGGAAACGCCCAATAAAGGCACGACGGCGACAGGAACCCTGTCGCGTCTGGACGGCGGGCGTTCGTCAGGCGTGTTGTTCTCCCCCATGCACGCGAGTGTAGCCGCGGGCGCTCTCCTGTGCGCAAACGCCGGTCGTGCAGCACTTCAGCCACTCCAAAAACATTCGCCTCTCCTATTGCTGAGAAACCGCTTTCTCGATAGGGTCCTTGTCAGCGCCCTCCAGTGATCGGCGTCATTGTGGACCGCGGACCGGGGGCGCAGTTCATTCCAATGACGGAAGAGAAAACATGCGAAAACGCAGTGCCTACATGTCTTTATCCGCAGCACTGGCAGTAGCCGGAGCGCTCATCATTCCAACCCAGGCAGAGGCAGCACCAAACCCTGCCGCCGGCCCAATCGCGCAAACCGTCCAGACACCGCTGGAGCGCCAGGTACTCGGTGAAAACAACGGCTGGGCGTCCGAAGGGACGGGAACCACCGGCGGCTCGGCAGCAACCGATGCCCACGTCTACGACGTCCACAGCAAGGCCGAAATGCTGGCGGCCTTCGCGGATGCCGGCACGCAGCCGAAGATCGTCCGGGTTTACGGAACCATCAACGCGAACACGGCCCCGGACGAAACCCCGCTGACCTGCACAGACTATGCCGCAGGAACGGGCTACAGCTTGGAGCAGTACCTCCAGGACTTCGATCCCGCTACCTACGGCCGCAGCCAGGAGCCGGCCGGCCCGCAGGAGGACGCCCGCCGCCTGGCCGCGGCAAAGCAGGCAAAGACCATCCGCTGGGACATCCCCAGCAACACCACCATCGTCGGAGCGACCCCGGACAGCAGCATCACGGGCGCGGCAATGCGCATCAACGGCGCCACCAACGTGATCGTCCGCAACCTGACGCTGCAGGATTCGGCCGACTGCTTCCCCGCATGGGATCCGACTGACGGGGCCGAGGGCAACTGGAACAGCGAATACGACCTGCTGCAGGTCATCAACAAGGCAACCCACGTGTGGATCGACCACGCCGCCTTCACGGACGCCCCCAACCTGGACAGCTCGCAGCCGCTCTACTTCAACCGCCCCTACCAGGTGCACGACGGCGCAGTGGACGTCACGAACGGCTCGGACCTGGTGACCATGTCCTACAACCGTTTCTCCGACCATGACAAGCTGCTCCTGATCGGCTCCACAGACTCTGCCACCCGTGGCGACCCCGGCAAGCTCCGCGTCACCATCCACCACAACGTGTTCGAGAACGTTGGCCAGCGCGCCCCACGGGTACGATTCGGCCAGGTGGACGTGTACAACAACCACTACAAGGTGGCGGCGGACAGCCCCATCCCCTATGAGTACAGCCTGGGGGCCGGCTTCAGCTCCCACCTGTACGCGGAGGCCAACGCCTTCACGCTGCCGGATGGAATAACGGCCGCGGACATCATCGGGCGCTATAAGGGAACGCAGATCACCACCGTCGGCAACGCCGTCAACGGCAAAATTACGGATATACGCGCCGAGTACAACGCCGCTGCTGCGCCTGCCGACCAGTTGGCCGAGGACACCTCCTGGACGCCCACCTTCCGTACCCAGGTCCACCCGGCCCAGGCCGTACCGGCCCTGCTGAAGGACTCCACCGGACCCATCTTCACCGCCGGAGGAAACTCCTGATGCCGGCCATTCTCCCCAGCCGCCGCTCCATCCTGGCCACTTTGGCCCTTGCTGCCGGCACGGCGGCATTCTCGGGGACGAACGCGGCAAACGCCTTCACGCGAGCCCACCCCGACCCCACGAAACCCCGCACCAAGCCCGTCATTTTTGTCGTCGGGGACTCGACGTCGTCGGCCTACCAGCAGTCGGAAAGGCCGCGCGCCGGGTGGGGGCAGGCACTGCCCCTCCTGCTGGGGCCGCAGGCAACGGTCTTTGATTATGCCTGGTCAGGCGCCTCCTCCAAGAGCTTTGCCGACGCCGGCCTGCTCGACCGGGTGCTGGCCCTGATGCAGCCGGGCGACTACCTGCTCATCAGCTTCGGCCACAACGACGAGAAGGTTGCAGACCCGGCCCGCGGCACGCTTCCAGGCTCCACCTTCAAGGAATATCTGGGCCGCTACCTTGACGGCGCCCGAGCACGGGGTGGCACGCCTGTGCTGGTCACTCCAGTGGAACGCCGCCGCTTCGATTCCTTCGGCAACGCCAAGGATTCCCATGGCGAGTATCCGCAGGCTGTCCGGGAACTTGCTGCGTCGTCCGGCACTCCGCTGGTGGACCTGACGGCGTCCTCGAAGCAGTTGTGGCAGGACCTGGGGCCGGAAGGAACCAAGTCCCGCTTCCTGTTCCTCGCCCCGGGCCAGTACCCGCAGTATCCCCAAGGATCCGAGGACAACACGCACTTCCAGGCCCTCGGTGCAGTGGAGGTGGCCCGCCTGGTGGCCCGCGAGCTGCAATCCAAGCAGATCGTCCCGCCCGGGTACTTCCTGAACATCGACGCCGGCACCGAACCCCTGCTTGAGATGTACTGGCCGAGTGAGCGTCCGGTGGACCTGCCGGTAACGCTCGACGCCGGCCCCGGCACGACGTTCACGACCGTGCAGTCGGCAGTGGATTCCGTCCCTGAGGGCAGCCTCCAGCGGACGGTCATCAGGATCCGGCCCGGCATCTACCGCGAAGCTATACGGATCCCGGCCACCAAGCCCCGAATTTCGTTCATTGGACAGGGCGGCCGGCCAGAGGACGTGGTGCTGGTCTACAACAACGCGTCCGGCACTCCCAAGCCGGACGGAAGCGGGAACTATGGCACTTCGGGAAGCGCATCGGTCCGCGTCGACGGACCGGACTTCGTGGCACGGAACCTGACCATCAGCAACGATTTCGATGAGGCCGCCAACCCGGGCATGAAGGACCGCCAGGCAGTCGCCCTGCACATCACCGGAGACCGGTCGGTACTGTCCAACGTCAGGTTGCTGGGCAACCAGGACACGTTGCTGGTCAACTCCCCGGGCGCAGGTGTCCAAGCCCGCTTCTACTTTGACAACTGTTATGTGGAAGGGGACGTGGACTTCATCTTCGGCCGCGGCACCGCTGTATTCAGCGGTTGTGACATCAAGAGCCTGGACCGCGGCTCGACGACGAACAACGGGTACGTCACCGCCGGCAGCCAGGACCTGTCCATCAAATACGGGTACCTCTTCGACCGGTGCCGCCTTGTCTCGGACGCGGCCCCGGGCTCCGTCCACCTTGGCAGGCCGTGGCACCCGAGCGGTGATCCGAAGGCGGTTGCGCAGGTGCTGGTCAGGGATTCCTGGCTGGGCCCGCACATTTCTGGGACGCCGTGGACGGACATGAGCGGCTTCTCCTGGCAGGAGGCGCGGTTCGTCGAGTACAACAACCGCGGCCCAGGGTCCCAGGTAACGCCTGACCGTCCGCAGTTGCCCGGGCCGGAGGCGGGCAACTACACGGTCCGGAACTACCTGCAGGGAACCGATGGCTGGGCCCCGCAACTGGCAGGTTCGACGGCGGACTGCAGTGTGGTGCCGGCGGAGGAAACGGCAGCGTAACTGCAGGGAAGGTCCGGTTCACTATGTGAACCGGACCCCGAAAGTTGGACTCGCAAATGTGCGAGTCCAACTCTAGCGGTAAGCGGTTGGCCCTTTGCTAAAGGCTCCGTCCCTTCCTGGTCGGAGCCTTTTCCGTCCCATGCTTCGGTGGCCGAAGTTCCAGACTGGCTGCTTCAGAGGCGAGTACCCAAATTTTCTGCCATTTGTAGACCCCTCGCGTTGTCGCTGTGTGTAGATGTATTAGCTCCGGGTGGTGAATTGGACTTGGACGTGCTTGAGCTCCGTGCGCGGAAGCACAGCGGTCACCACGCCGCCGCCGGACAGCTGGGCTCCGATACCGTAGACGAACGGGTCTGTATCAATCTCTGCGCCGGGCATGTCGACTCCGTTGATAACGGTCCTGGCCTGGCTGTTGACCATCCGGGCGGTTACTGAGGGTGCGTGCTGGTCCCACGGGTTGCTGCCCGGCCAGAGCTCTTGCCGGTATTGGTTCATGAGGATGTGGTTGACATGGTCAGCCAACAGGCTTCGAACCGAAGAGCGCTCGGATGGATCGCGGTGCCAGGTGGTTCGCACGGCCTCCTCAACTTGCGGGTAACGCAGGCGCTCCACGTACTCGATCAGCCAAGGGGGCCGCGGCCATGGCGGAACTTCCTCGATCGATCTGCGTGTCTTCTCGTTGAGGTCTGCGAGGTTTACCGGGTCTGAGCGGTCATCCGGGTTTCGCCAGAGCGTATAGGTGATGCTCGCCGTCATCTCGTTGTACCCACGATCATCTTGGCCATAGGTCACACCAACGCTGTCGGTGTCCTCCAATGACGGTTGGGGGATGAGCCCCATCACGGGAATGGGCATGAGTTTCAGGCGCTCGGCCCATCCAGCCCGCGGGTCGGGAGCGTCTGCGGGGAGAATTCCAGCCCCTCTCATACCCCGACTATGAACCACGCGAGGGTGCCTGTAAATGGGATTGAGTTTCAGCCCCCAAAGTCCCGGTGAAGGTTCGCTATGAGGGACCTATGCCGCAAGCGTCTGAGCACGATACTGTAGCGGGCTCAAACCCTTGAGCTTGGTGGAGATTCTTTCGGTGTTGTACCAGTGGATGTACTCGTGCAAGGCCGCTGTTAGGGCCTCGGTGTTGAGGAAGCGGACGTGATGGAAGAGTTCTTCCTTGAGGTGCCCAAAGAAGTTTTCCATCACGGCGTTGTCGAAGCAGTTGGCTTTGCGGGACATCGACTGCACCGCACCGGCCTCCGCCAAGAGCGTGCGCCAAGAGTTGTGCTGATACTGGAATCCCTGGTCGGAGTGAACGAGGGGTTTCCGCCCGTCCGCTAGCGTGGCCAAGGCGCTGCGCAGCGAGGCGTTGGTCAGCTCCAAATTGGGGGACCTCCCGATGGCATAGGAGATGATCTGCCGGTCAAATAGGTCCATGATCGGTGAGAGGTAGAGCTTCCGGTCACCCACGCTGAACTCGGTCACATCGGTCACCCACTTCTGGTTTGGGGCATCCGCTTCGAACTGGCGATTCAGCAGGTTCGGGGCCACAGCGCCCTGCTCGCCCTGGTACGAGTTGTACCGCTTCCTGCTCCGGACCTTGCAGACCAGCCGCAGGGAACGCATCAGCTTCAATACGGTCTTCTTAGCGACCGTCCACCCTTGCTTGAGCAGTTCAATATGGATCCGGCGGTGTCCGTACCGGCCATGGTTCTTCTCGAAAATCTCCGTGACAGCGGTCTTCAGAGAAGCCCGTGGATCTGGGCCTTGGAGGCGGGACTGGTGGTAGAAGAACGTGGACCGGGCTAACCCGGCTACGTCCAGGAGAACTTCCAAGCGGTGTTCAGCCCTGAGAGCGATGACAGCGCGGACCTTTAGCGCTGTTCCCCGTCCCTCAAGGCGTTTACTTTTCCCAGAAAGGCAACCTCTGCCCGCAGGCGTTCGTTCTCACGGCGCAGCCGCTCTACCTCAGACTCAGGTTTCCTTGCCGTCCCAGGATTCGTCTTCGGACGGCCCTTCGGCTTGGGCCGCAGCCCGTCCTCGCCTTCGGTCCGGTACTGACGCGCCCACTTCTCGAGCAACAGTGGAGAGGACAGCCCAAGCTCTTTCGCCAGGGCGACTTTGGGCTCACCCGCGCGGTATCGCTGCACAGCATCGAGTTTGAACTCAAACGAGAACACCGGTCGTGTCGGCTTCGCCACCAGCGTCGTACCTCCGCGCGTCCGCCATCGACCATACAAACGTTTGATAGCACCCCTACCTACCCCGAGTCGGGTCGCTACCGCCCAAGCACCCCAACCCGTTTCAAACAACGCTACCGCGGCCTCGCGCTGCTCCACGGACAACGAACTTCTCCCATGCATAAAACTGCTCCCCGAAAGTCAGAACTGATTTCTCAGTCCAACTTTCGGGGAGCAGTTCAATGGAGCCGGGCCTTCCCTGTCCGTCATCCCTAGCCGGACGCACAAGACGGGTCTAGGCTGGGCGGATGTTGACCATCGGCACTATCGTCCTCGGCGTCAACGACGTCGCAGCCGCCACAAAGTTCTGGCATGACGCCCTGGGCTATGTCCCCCGGGAACCGGGTGACGAAACCTGGGTGACCCTGGTGCCGTCGTCGGGCCCGGGCGCGGAATTGTCCCTCATGCTCAGCGAAACCCCCGTCCAGCACCACCCGCGGATCCACCTGGACCTGTATGCGGACGACCAGTCCGCGGAGGTGGAGCGGCTGGTGTCGCTCGGCGCCCAGCGCGTGGATTGGGACTCGTACCCGGACGATCCCGACTTCGTGGTCCTGGAGGATCCGGACGGGAACAGGTTCTGCGTCATCGACAAGAGCCCGCGCTAGCGAAGCCCGGGAACAAGCCCGCCGCCCAGCCCGTTGGCATCCGTACAACCGTCACCTTTTAAGGGGCGGCAGCGACGGAAGGGAACTCATGGTCAGGGCTATCTGGAACGGAAAAGTCATCGCCGAATCCGCGGACACGGTGGTGGTGGAGGGCAACCATTACTTCCCGCGCGACGCCGTCAATCCCGCCTTTCTGCGGGACAGCAGCAAGAACACATTTTGCCCGTGGAAGGGCACGGCCAGTTACCACACGCTTGAAGTGGACGGCGAACTGAACGAGGCCGCGGCCTGGTACTACCCCGAGGCCAAGCCGCGCGCCAAGCACATTGAGGACCGGATCGCTTTCTGGCGCGGCGTCACCATCGAGGATTAGCGGACAGAAGAAGCGGACGACGGCGGGTGGGAACCCCGGCGTCGTCCGCTTAGCTTTAGCGGTACGCCGACGGCGTTCAGCGGTGGTTCTTGCGGTGCTTTACGACATGTAGTTCGCTGGCTTCGGTTTTCGCCCGTTTTTCGGCCCGCTTTTCGAGAATGGACTTACCGACCTTCTTGGCGGCACCACCCTTGGAGGATTTTCCTGACATCGGAATCACGCCTTCCTTTCCCGTGATAACCGCTACCATACCCACTTTTGTCTGTTTAGCCAGCCCCCGTTTTCCCGCAGCCCAGAGCCGCACAAACCACCCATCCCAGGTCATCGCCAATCGCGGGCCGGATGCTGCTTACCGCCAAAATTCACCGAGCCTCCTCACAAGGGACTTGCCTTGGTTGTACCCGGCTAGCGCGGCTCCCGGGCGGAGTGACAGGTCCATCGCGTTGGGGCCGAACATGTGCTCGGCGTCGCTGTCCGGAAAGATCGTTTCGACCAGGCTGCCGCCCGCCCGCAGCTCCTCGACCTGCGCCCCAAGTTGCATGCCCCACTCCAGCGGCATGCGGGTCCTGCCGCCAAAGGGCGAGAGAACCACGACGCGTCTGCATCCGGCGGCCAGGTCGGCGTTCTCGTTGCGCCGGTAGCCGCCGTCGATATAGTTGCTATCCCCGATCCGGTACGCGGAGGCGCTGGAACAGCTGGCCGCCACGGCGTCCACCAAGCTGACACCGCTGTCTCTGTGGAACACTGCGGGGTCCCCGGTCCTCGCGTCGACTCCAGTGATCAGCAGCTCATGGTCCGGCCACTCCTGCCGGGGCAGCCGCCCCGCCACAATGGCCCGCCACCGCACGGAGCCGTCGTAGTCCGAAGCCAGGTCGAGTGCAGCCGCCCCCATTCGGCACCGCATCTCCGCGGCGTTCCCGGCGGCGGCGATGATCCGGCCGGTCCGCTCCAGGTGGTCGGGTACAGACCCGCCCAAAGCCGGAGGTCCTCCCGGGCGCGGCCGCTGCGGGAGCGGAGCGGCCAGGACGGCGGCATAGAGTTCTGCGGGAATGGCGCCGGCGATCTGGGCAGCGGCTGTGGCTCCTGCCGATGTTCCGATGACCCTGTCGGCGTTGGTCACGTCCAGGCCTGCGTCGGCCAGGCCGGCGAGGACGCCGATCAGCCAGGCATTGCCGGTGGATCCCCCGCCGCCGAGGACCAGTGCGCGGCCGGATGCCGCAGCGCCACTGGCACCCGGCATGAAAGAAGGTGTTGTGTTCATGGGAGTCGCCTTTCGCGAAGTGCCTGTTCGGCGCTCCCTGTGGCGCGGCCAGGTCAGCCGTGGATCGTGGGCTGGGAGGGAGCACCCATTGCGGATACAGCTTTCATGGGTCTCACCTCCTGAGGTCGCGTCACGATCAGGGGAATCTGGGCACACCAGCAGTGCCACCCGCAACGGGTAAATTTGAGGCGATGATTTCGATTGACCGGGACAGCCCCACGCGCCACGACGTCCACCTGCTCCTGAGCGAACACTTGGCCGATATGTACGCCACCTCGCCCGCCGAAAGCGTTCACGCCCTGGACCACTCCGCGCTGGCCGCCCCCTCCATCACGTTCTGGACCGCCCGCGAGGACGGCAACCTGCTGGGGTGCGGCGCACTCAAACTGCTGGGCTCCCCCACGGGTCCCGTAAGGCAGGGCGAGATCAAGTCCATGCGCACCACGGCATCCGCCCGGGGCCGGGGCGTGGCCACGCTCATGCTCGGGCACATCCTCGAGGACGCCCGGACCCGGAACATTGAGCGGGTCTACCTGGAGACCGGCACCGAGGACTACTTTGCCCCCGCGCGGCGACTCTACGCCAAGCACGATTTCACGGAATGCCCGCCCTTTGCGGACTACGAGCTGGATCCCAACAGTGTCTTCATGGAGCTTCGTCTCTAGCACCTCACCTCGGCATATAAGAATGCGAACGACGGCGGGTGGGCCACCCGCCGTCGTCCGCTTTCCTGTGTCCCGGCTTGCTAGAGTTGCCCGCCCGGGCCGCTGTCCTTGACGTCACCGCGCCAGCCGCCGGTTTCAGTGCCGCGCGATTCAATGAAGTCCTTGAACTTCCGCATGTCAGCTTTGACCTGCACCTCGTCGATCTTCAGCGCCGCGCCAGCCTTTTCCGTGACGGTTTCCGGTGCCCACTCGAAATGAACTTTGACCTTGGTGTGGTTGGCATCCAGCGGCGTGAACCGAACGATGCCGGCATGAGACTTGCCATCGGTGCTGCGCCAGGCGATCCGGTCATCTGGCTCCTGGTCGACTATTTCGGTGTCGAACTCCCGCTGGACACCGCCCACCTTGGTGACCCAGTGGTTGGTTCTGTCGGTCAGCTGCGTCACCGATTCCACTCCGGACATGAACTGCGGAAAGGATTCGAATTGGGTCCACTGGTTGTACGCGGTCCGCACCGGAACCGCGACCTCGACGGCCTCTTCAACCTCTTGAAAGTGTTCCATCTGCTTCCTCCTCATGACGGACGGCCGCAACGGCGGACCGGCAGATTCGGCCTTCCTGCCAGCCAGGCAGCCGCCACCCCTGCACGATAGATCCGGCGCCTACCCGTGTCCAGAGCCTTAATGCCGAAGTGGACAACGGCGGGTGGCCCCGCCGTCATCCACTTTCCATTAAGCGCCTAGCGGCTGAAGGGGACCTTTTCCCAGCTCAGGACATCTGCGCCCTTGGCGCTGTTACCGGACACCGTGAAACGGACGTAGTCCACGGCGTTGTTGGCGCCGTCAACGGTGATGTGCTGCAGATCGTCGGCGGCCGGCGAGCCGTAAATGCCCAGCCAGGGCGAACCGGCGGCGAGGGGCTGGTTTTCGGCGAAGACGTGGCTGTCGCCGTTGACCAGGTAGACCGGGGCGTCGAAGTTGTTGGTCTCCTGGGCGATGGCCTGCACGATGTCGCGGAAGCCGGACACGGTGTCCGCGTTGACGGTGGCGTCGGCCAGGAGCGACGGGTCGAACATGTCGGCCTGCTGCATGAGCACCACGGCCCGGTCGTTACTGCGCCTGGCGTCGGTGAAGGTCTGGTGGATCTGCGCGATCACGGCACTCGTGCGGTGATCCACCTCGGCCAGCTGCTGCGGGGTGGGCTCGGTCTTGCCCAGGCCAGTCCACGGCAGGAGGGAATTATTGCTGCCCTGGACGTTCAGCACAGAGAAGGCCACCCGGTCCTTGTCGAAGCGGACGTCCTCGGGGAGCCCCAGGTTTTCCTGCGACTTCAGCGGCATGGTGGCGCCCAGCGTCTTGCCGGGCTGGTTGAAGAAAACCTCCCGGATCTTGTCCAAGCGCTCCAGCGGGTTGTATGCGCCGTTGTTGGTGCGGTGGCAGTCCACCCACTCGTTGTCACCGGGTGTGTAGACCAGCGGGTGGGTGAAGGTGTCGAACTGGGCGCGGATGTAGGAGAAGTACTCGTCCGAGCAGACGGAGGAGCCATTTTTTATATCGCCCACATGTGCTACAAACTTCAGGCCCTTGTCCGCATTGAGGTCCTGGATGCGGGAGGGGAATTTTGCGATCTCGGCGGCGCCGTAGGGGATGTCGCCGATCGCGGCGAAGGTGAAGGCCTGGTTGCTGTCGCTGTTGTTGTCTTGGCTGCTTTCGGCGAAGGCGGGCTGCGACGCAAGGAGGCCGAACGTCAGGGTCAGTGCCGCCGTCGTGATTTTGACTGTCTTTGAAGGCATGGGGATGGTCCTTTTGTGGTGTCTGGACGGGCTTACGCGCCGCGGGCGGCGAGGAACTGCTGGAGGCCGGCGAGGTCGTCGGTGTTAATGTGGTCCACGCCGGCGCCGGCCAGTTCGGTCCAGACGGCGTCGCGGGCTGCGCCGGGCTGGTCCGGGGTGGCCCAGAAGCGGACGCGGTAGCCGGTGGCATGCGCGCTGGCCACGAAGGCGCGTAGTTTGGTGCGTTCGGCTTCGGGCATGGGGCCGACGCCCTGCCAGGTGAAGAGCTTGGTCCAGTTGTCGCTGACCAGCGGCATCAGGGTGGCTGGCAGGCCGGAGGTGAGGTCGGCTGCGCGGCCGTCGTAGAAGCTGAAGCGCTGGGTCTGCGCCTGCATGGTGGCCAGCGGGCGATTGCCGCTGATGACTGCGGTGACGGGACCGGTCTTGACGTTGCCATTGGTGTAGCGGCTCATGATGTCGCGGTGCCCGGCCAGTTCCTTCTCAACGGCGGCGTAGGTGGCCTCACCCTCGCTCTTGATGTCGATCAGGAGCTGCAGGCTGCCGTCCCACTTGGGGTAGACATTGTGGCCGGGCTGGCTGCGGACCAGTGCCTGGAGCGGGTCGAGGTAGAGGCTCTCGAGGGTGACGCCCTGCTTGGCGTCGGCGAGGTCGTGGGCCACGCGCAGTTCGCCGTCCACCAGCCAGACGTCCGCCTCGACGCTGGTGAAGCCGTGCTCCAGTGCGTCGAACAAGGGACGGCCATGCTCATAGTCGTTATGCGCATGCGTCCCGGCAAGCGGTTGGCCGACGACGACGGGCGCGGGCTCGGGTGCCTCGGCCCGGACGTGGGCAGGAGCTGGTGCCGCCCCGGCCAGGGTGGCGAGAAGGGCGACGGCGGCGAGGGTGGTTTTCACGAACACGCAGTACTCCTGGTACCTCGGGGATTTTTTGCCCAGCGGTTAGCGCGCCGGGCGAAGGGTGCGTGAAAAGACTGGTTGAACTGCTGAAACGGGGTGAGGCCCCTTGGTTGCTGGGTGGTGAACGAGAGGCAACAACAGAACGGGGAGCTAAGTGATGTCGACCTGTCGTGGCCATCGGCCAGCCGCGGGCGGCACCCTAAGAGGCAATGAGGTAATCAACGATCATTGCTTCCAGTGGGCTCGATTCTTCGCGCAGGCACCCCGGGGGCCAGACCGTCGGTTCCCGGTCCGCTTGTTCAGCGTTGTACTTGCGGCCGGTGGGCGAGACCCAGCCCGGTGGCTCGTTCCTGGCAGCCGGACCCGGACTCCAGCCGGTTCGATGCTTGAGCCGGTGGTGCTTGGGACACAACTGTCCCAGATTGCTGATTCCGGTGGGGCCTCCGTGCTCCCAGGCTGTGAGGTGGTCCGCGTCGTTGTCCTGGCTGTGGTTGCTGCAGCCAGGAAAAGTGCATGTTCCATCGCGCATCTTCAACCACCGCTTCAATGACTCCGGGAGGCGGTAGCTAGTCCGGCCAATTTCCAGCGGCGCTCCATCACGAGGGTCCACCAAGACCCGGTAGAACGAACCTGCACCCTCCGCGACAAGTTTGCGTGCCATGGATGCCGGGATGGGCCCGTATCCGTCAAGCTCGGCGGGTTCGTCGGTTGTGCCGAGGACGGAAAAGACCGGGACCGTGACCAACACGTCCGCCTTGATGGACGGCCCGGACCCGGAGGAGTGGCCGGAATCCCCTAACAGCCGCCCTGCCGCTACGTCCACCTTGAGCTGGGTGAGGGTCCGCGGTTCATTCGGGCCCTGCAGTCCACGCGCCGCGGCGGACGCCTTGTTCCAGATGGCACAGGCCTTATCCGCGGCCATGTACAACGAAACCCAAGCCATCCCGTTGCGGTCCGGGGAGTACTCCATCCGCCGGTCCTCAACCGACTTCGCGTGCCTGGCCTCAAGGGACTCCGGATGGTGGCGTTCCCGCCAAGCACGTACCTTGCGCCGGAAGCGCGCCGGCGCCAGTTCCCCCACCGCGGCACCCCTTGCTGCGTTGGGCGCTTCCGGGTCCAGGAAGTGCGCCTCAAGTGCAGCAGCAGCGGCATCGTTCAGCCCAGTGGTTTCGTCGACCATGATCCGCGCGTGCTGCCACGAGATTTTCCCCGCCGCCAAGGCATCCAAGGCCGCAGGCAACGTTGTGGTCAACGCGTGCGCCTCACCCAGCAGCCCCGACGCTGCAGGCTCACCGATGGTAAGAACGCAGGCGACCTCCGCCACCAGGCTCATTTCGCGAGCTGATGACTCATATGCGCTTTCCGCCGGTCCTTCCATGGCAGAGGTTGCTTCTGCATATTCCGTCAGCAAGCGCACTTTGACGGCCGCAGTGGCCGCTTCGATCCGGGCCACAATGCCTAAGCCGTCCAGGTAGGAATCTGCAAGTTCGCGAAGCGGATCATAACCGTCGGTGTCATGAGCGCGATCCGCAGTCTCCGGAGATTCGCCCAGGACTCCGGCCAACTCGTCCGCCAGCCCGCCCAGGAACGTGGCGGCGTCGGCCAGCCGGGCCTTGCCTCCACTGTCCAGAACCGCTTTGGTTTCCATATCCAAAGCCTGCCACCGGGGTCCGACATTCCAGGTTTGGTTCCCGTGGCCCGGTCAGTCAGCTCAGCGGGCGGACTGGTTCTACCGGTATGTGACACCAGGGCACGAGCGCCCAGTCATGACGTCACTCCTGGCGGAACGCCGAAATACCCGTAATTCGCTGGCCCAGAATCAGGGTATGGACCTCGTCCGTACCCTCATACGTCCGCACTGATTCAAGGTTGTTGGCGTGCCGCAGTGGCGAGTAGTCCAAGGTAATTCCGTTTCCCCCAAGGATGGTGCGCGCTTCGCGGCAGATGGCAATGGCCTCCCTGACGTTGTTGAGCTTTCCTACGGAGATCTGGACCGGCTCCAGCGTCCCGGCGTCCTTCAGGCGGCCGGTGTGGAGCGCCAGCAGCGTTCCCTTCTGAATTTCCAGCAGCATATTCACCAGCTTTTCCTGTGTGAGCTGGTACCCGGCCAGGGGCTTGCCGAACTGGAGCCGGTCTCCGGCGTAGGCGAGCGCGGCTTCATAGGAGTCCCGGGCAGCACCCATTGCGCCCCAGATGATCCCGTAGCGGGCTTCATTCAGGCACGAGAACGGGCCGCTGAGTCCACGGGCACCGGGCAGCAGCGCAGTGGACGGCAGCCGTACGTCATCGAGGCTGATGTCACATTGGATTGACGCCCGCATGGACAGCTTCGAGCTGATGGGCGTCGCAGTGAAGCCGGGGGTGTCCGTCGGGACGATGAACCCGCGGATACCTTCGGCGGTATTCGCCCAGATGATCGCAATCTGGGCCACGGAGGCAAGGCCGATCCAGCGTTTGGCCCCGTTAATGACCCACCCACCGTCTCCATCGGGTGCCGCAAAAGTCGCCATGCTGGATGGGTCGGAGCCGGCCGTCGGCTCGGTGAGCCCGAAGCAGCCGATCTTCTCGCCCCGCGCCATCGCCGGCAGGTTTTCGTTCCGTTGCTCCTCGGACCCCCACTTGTGGATGGCACTCATGGCCAGGGAACCCTGGACGCTGACGAAGGTCCGAAGTCCTGAGTCGCCGGCTTCCAACTCCATGGCGGCGATTCCGTACTCGACCGCGCTGCGGCCCGGGCATCCGTAGCCCTTCAGGTGCATCCCAAGGACCCCCAACTTCCCAAGCTCGGGAACAAGCTCGAGCGGGAAACGGGCGTCCTCGTACCAGCCAGCAATGTTGGGCCGGATCCGTTCATCCACAAAGTTACGGACCGTGCTGCGCAGCTCCAGCTCCGCGGGGGTCAGGAGGCTGTCGAGGTTGAGCACGTCGTCGAAGACCAGGGCGGGTGCGGGTGCGGTTACGGTCACGGGGTTCTCCTGGCAGGTCAAGGGTGGGTCGGTGTCGGCACGGGCGTGATTTGCACCACCCGGTGACCTGAACCACTGTGCCAGTCCGATTGCGGTCAAAGCCAATACCTAATAAGGATCCCGCTTATGCCCCACGTGCATCAATAACCGTTCAATCCGGCGACGGGAGGACCTCTTCCGAGAGCCGAAGAACCTCGCGCAGAGCCGGGCTGGCATTGTCCTTCCGCCAAACCAGCCGCAGCTGGATGGGGTCGGCCGGGTCGTCAAGGGGAAGGAACACGACACCCGGATGGCTGAAGTTTTCCGGCACAGACGACACTGTCAGCGCGACACCAATTTCTGCCGCCACCAGTGCCATGAGCGTCTGGGAATCCGGCGCAACCTGGGCGATCTCCACGACATATCCCGCGGCACTTGAGAGCCTTCGAAGGTGGTCATGGAGGATGGCGCCCGGGTGCTCCGGCAACGTGACGAAGGGCTGTCCGGCAAGGTCTGCCATGCGCAGCGAAGCCTGACCGCTCAGGGGGTGACTCTCATACAGGGCCACGACGAGCCGCTCGTTGGCCACGATCCGCGAATCGAGGACAGCCGGGATGAAATTCCAGCGGCCGAGGCCGACTTCCATGGCCCCGCCCATGACCTTGTCCATAGCCGGAAGGGCGAAATTGGAGCTGGACAGCTCGAAGTCGATACCAGGGTGCACTTCCCGGACACGCTTGGCGAGCCTGCCGACCATCACATGCGAGGAAACCCCGGCAAAGGCGACCCGTACGCGCCCGGTTTCGCCCCGGCCCACCGAAGCGACTGCCAGGCGGCCCCGCCGGCAACCTTCGAGTATGTCCCGCGCTGGGCCGACAAGTGCCTGGCCCTCGGCAGTCAACTGCACAGTCCGCGTGCTGCGGATAAACAGGGGCGCCTTCAGTTCATGCTCGAGCCGCTGGATGGAACGGCTCAGCGGCGGCTGGGCCATATGGAGCCGGCGCGCGGCCCTGCCGAAATGTAGTTCCTCGGCCACGGCAAGGAAGGCCCTGATCTGATGTATTTCCACTCCCGCGCTCAGCTTCTGCCCGGGTAAACGTCATTGTCCATACGCCCAAGATACCCAAAGGAATGCGCCGACACTGATAACAGGCAGGTATCAGTCCAGCACCAAATACGTATTGGACGTGAATCAGTCCGCTTGCAAGGGTTGGTGATGCAGAACACATTGCGGAGGATTCAGATGACACAACCGATCGACGAATCGGTCTCCAGAAAGCAGGACCATGCCACTGGAGGCAACGACAACCACGGCCTTGATGCCTTGGGCCGGGCAAGCGCCGGGCCCCTCGCAGGCATTGTGGTCGCAGATTTCAGCAGAGTGCTGGCCGGCCCGTACGCCACCATGCTCCTGGCTGACATGGGCGCCACAGTGATCAAGGTTGAGGGACCTGAGGGTGACGACACCCGCACATACATGCCCCCCGTCCGGGACGGCGAAGCCACGTTCTTCCTCGCGGTCAACCGAAACAAACATTCCATTGCCTTGGATCTGAAGGATCCGGAGGACCTCGACGTAGCGCGTTCCCTGATCAGCACCGCGGACGTCATGATCGAGAATTTCAAGCCCGGCAACATGGCGCGGCTGGGCTTGGATTATGCGTCCGCGGCCGAATTGAACCCGGACATTATCTATGCTTCCATCACCGGATTCGGTACCGGAGCCGGCGCACACATTCCGGGATATGACCTGTTGGTGCAGGCCGCCTCGGGAATGATGAGCCTGACCGGGGACCAGGACACCCAACCGTACCGGGCAGGCATCGCGCTCTTCGATGTCATCACAGGCCTGCACGCTGCCATTGGAATCCTGGGGGCGCTACACCACAAGGACCGGACCGGCGAGGGCCAGCTGGTGGAACTGAACCTGCTGACCTCGGCCCTGTCCGGCATGGTGAACCAGTCTGCGGCCTACGTAACGGGCGGTGTAGTACCCACCAGGATGGGCAACGAACACCCCAGCATGTATCCATACGCTCCGATGCAGACCGGGGACGGCACTATCATCATCGCGACGGGAAATGACGCGCAGTTCGTCCGGCTCTGCGGGGCACTGGGGATTCCCGCCGTCGCCCGGGACCCGAAGTTCACCACGACGCTGCAGCGCAATGCCAACCGCAACGAGCTGCGGGACATCCTCCACGCCCAGTTGGCTGCTCAATCAGCCGACGAGTGGTTCCACGAGCTGTCCTCGGCAGGCCTGCCCTGCGCTCCGATCCAGGATGTCCGCGGTGGTGTTGAGTTGGCCGAACAGCTGGGGCTGAACCCGGTAGTGATGGCGGGTGAAGGGTCCCGGAAGATACCCACCGTCCGCCATCCGGTCGACTATTCCCTTACCCCGGTGGACTACTCACTTGCGCCGCCTGGCTTGAACGAAAGCTCCGGGCTGGTGCGGGACTGGCTGCTGCACCGGAAAGCCCTGGTCGATGCCTGAAACCTACCGGACCCGCGTCTGCCCACGGTGGTCCGATCAGGACCTCAACGGGCACGTCAACCACGCCGCCGTCGTCACGCTTCTGGAGGAGTCAAGAATCAAGTGGCGGTCTTCGATGCCGGGCATACGTCAAGCCGAGGCGACCCCCACGGTGGTAGCCAGCCTCGAAGTGAACTATCGGCGGCCAGTCCACCACGGCGAAGACCTGGAGGTTGAACTGACCGTGACCAGGATCGGCACGAGTTCATTCAGCCTGGAATTCAGGGGCAGCCAACACGGGGCAGTCGCCGTAGACGGCCGGACGGTGCTGGTTTCAGTCCATCCGGACACCGGCACGTCCCGGCCCTTGGTGGAAAACGAGCGCCGCTGGCTCGCTCTTTTCCAGCCTTCGCAGGGAGACACCGACCCGCAGCGTAAGCGGGTCCGCAATCACACACCACTGGAGCACACTCGATGACACCGGATACCGCCGCGAACGGCACCGATTTTTACCTTATGGACGATTTCCTCAGCGCTGAGGACCGGGCGCTCCGGCTCAAAGTCCGCGCCTTTGTCGATAAAGACCTGCTGCCCGTTATCAATGGCTATTGGGAACGTGCCGAGTTTCCCTTCGAACTTGTTCCCAAACTTGCCGGGCTCGGCATCGCCGGAACAACCATTCAGGGCTACGGATGTCCCGGGCTAAGCCGGCTTGCCGCCGGGATTGTTGCTGCAGAGATCTCCCGCGGCGATGGTTCCGTCAACACTTTCCTCGGCGTCCAGTCCGGACTGGCGATGGGAACCATCAACATGCTCGGCAGCGAGGAGCAAAAGCAACGCTGGCTCCCTGAAATGGCCACCCTCGCCAAGATCGGCGCCTTCGCCCTGACCGAACCCGAGCACGGCTCTGATTCGGTGGCACTCGAAACCAGCGCGCGCCGGGATGGGGACAGCTACATCATCAACGGGCGCAAGCGCTGGATCGGCAATGCCAGCATGGCCGACGTCGTCATCATCTTTGCCCGCGACGAAGCGGATGCGAAGGTCAAGGCGTTCGTGATGGAGCGTAACGAGGACGGCAGCTTTCCGGACGGGTATTCCACCGAAGTCATTACCGGCAAGATCGGCAAGCGGGCGATCCTCCAGCCGGACATCACGTTCGACAACCTCCGGGTCCCGGCGGCCAACCGGCTCACTGAATGCCACTCGTTCAAGGATGTCAGCCGGGTGCTGACCTCCACGCGAAGCGGCGCATCCTGGGAGTCTTACGGCCACGCATTGGCCGCATACGAGATCGCCGTGGACTACGCCAAGACCCGCCAGCAGTTCGGCAAACCGATCGGCAGTTTCCAACTGGTGCAGAACAAGCTGGCCAATATGCTTGCCGAACTGACGGCCATGCAACTCATGTGCTTCCGGCTGGCCGTGCTCGCCGAGGATGGCCGGATGACCGGTCCCATGGCTTCGCTGGCCAAGATGCAGACCGCCCGGAAAGCCCGCTGGATCTGTTCAGAAGCGCGGGACATGCTCGGCGGCAACGGCGTGCTGCTGGAGAACCATGTGGCGAGGCACATGACCGATATGGAGGTCGTCTCCACCTACGAGGGCACAGACTCCATCCAGTCGCTTCTCGTTGGCCGGGAGATCACCGGCCTCTCCGCTTTCAGTTAGCGCCCCGCCGGGCTGCCCCGGCTTCCACAGGCACAACACCAACCAGAACCATCCATGCAAAGGAAAAGTCATGAGCAATTTCACCAACCGGGTGGCCGTGGTCACCGGCGGGGCGCAAGGAATCGGCGCGGCCACCGCGCTGAAACTGGCCGCCGGGGGCGCCACCGTCGTCGTCCTGGACCTCAATGAGGATGGCGCCAAGGACACAGCACAGCGGATCTCGGACCACCCGGACGTCCTGGCGGCAGCCGGAAAGGCCGTGGCCGCCTGCTGCGACGTCACGGATGAGGCAGCCGTGGACCGGGTATTCGATGACATTCACCGTGAGTTCAGCCGCCTCGACATCCTGGTAAACAACGCCGGCATCACCCGCGACAACATGTTCTTCAAGATGGAGCGGCCGGACTGGGACTCCGTCCTGGCCACCAACCTCACCAGCGCCTACCTCTGCACGCGCGCCGCCCAGCGCTACATGGTTCCGGCCAAGTACGGCAAGATCGTCTCGCTCAGCAGCCGCAGCGCACTGGGCAACCGTGGCCAGGCCAACTACGCGGCTGCAAAGGCCGGTATCCAGGGCCTGACCGCGACGCTCGCCATCGAGCTGGGTCCGTTCAACATCACGGTCAACGCCGTGGCACCGGGTTACATCGCCACCTCGATGACTGCCGCAACGGCAGAGCGGGTGGGCGCAAGCCCGGCTGAACACCAGCGGGCGGTGGCGGAACGTACCCCGCTGGGGCGGGTTGGCCAGCCAGAGGAAGTGGCCGCGGCCGTGGCGTTCTTCGCCGGTGATGACTCCTCGTACATCTCCGGTCAAACCCTCTACATCAACGGCGGGGCCCGCTGATGCCCGAGGCATTCCTCGTTGGGGGCGTCCGCACCCCGGTAGGCCGTCATGGTGGGGTGCTTGCCACCGTGCGCCCCGACGACCTGGCCACGCTTGTGCTGCAGGCCGCAGTGGACAGGGCCGGCGTCGATCCTGCCACCGTCGACGAGGTCATCTTTGGCTGTGTTAACCAGGCAGGTGAGGACAACCGTAACGTTGCCCGGATGGCCGCACTGCTGGCCGGGTTCCCGCACGCCGTACCGGCCGTGACCGTCAACAGGCTCTGCGCCTCCGGGCTAACCGCGATCAGCATGGCGGCGCAATCGGTTCGCAACGGTGACGCAGACCTTGTAGTGGCTGGCGGCGTAGAGTCAATGACCCGCGCGCCGTGGGTGATGGCCAAGCCTGAGAAGCCCTACTCCAAACCGGGCGAACTCGCGGACACCTCAATCGGTGCGCGGTTTGTTAACCCGCGGATGGAGTCGGGGGCGCGGTTTTCGATGCCCGAAACGGCAGAAGAGGTAGCCAGGCGGGAGAACATTTCCCGCGCCGACGCGGATAGCTTTGCACTGCGCTCGCACAATCTGGCTGTGGCGGCGATTGACGCCGGCCGCTTCAGCGACGAGATAGTCCCTGTTCCGGTCAGTGGCAGACGGGGGGAAGTCTCGCTGGTGGACACCGATGAAGGACCCAGGCGCGGTTCAACCGCCGATGCCCTGGCCGCCCTCCGACCGATCGTGGCGCCCGGTGGAGTGGTTACCGCCGGCAACTCCAGCTCCCTCAACGACGGCGCATCCGCTGTATTGGTCGCCAGCGGCGATGCCGTGGAGCGCTACGGGCTTACCCCCCGGGCCCGCATCGTCAGCAGCCAAGCGGCCGGTGTCGCGCCGGAAGTGATGGGCGTCGGTCCGGTGCCGGCGACACAAAAGGCACTGGCCAAGGCGGGCTGGGAACTCGCTGAGGTGGGCGCCGTCGAACTCAACGAAGCGTTCGCAGCGCAGGCGCTGGCCTGCATGCGGCTGCTTGGAATGGATGCGGGAACCGTCAACAACGACGGCGGTGCGATCGCCCTGGGCCATCCTTTGGGCTCCTCCGGATCACGGATCGTCGTCACGCTGCTGGGCCGCATGGAACGCGAAAACGCCAACCGCGGCCTTGCAACGATGTGCGTGGGCCTGGGCCAGGGCGTCGCCATGCTGCTGGAGAGGGTCTAAATGAGACTGTTCAAGGACGCCGCCGAGCTTGCCGGCATGGCCGGCCAGGAAATCGGAGTGAGTGGATGGCACACCCTGGACCAATCCCAGATCCAGGCTTTCGCCGACGCCACCCTGGACCAACAGTGGATACACACCGACCCGGAGCGGGCAGCACACGGGCCCTTCGGCGCCACGGTTGCCCACGGCTACCTCAGCTTGTCGCTGCTGCCATACCTGGCGGGCCAGGTGTACCGGGTCGATGGGGCCGCGATGATCATCAACTACGGACTGAACAAGGTAAGGTTCCCGGCGCCGGCCAGGGTCAACTCGCGCATCAGGGACCGGCTGACGCTGGCCTCGGTGAGCGAGACAGCCAGTGGTCGCCAGCTGCAGTTCCATCACCTGATCGAACTGGAAGGCTCGCAGAAGCCTGCCTGCATAGCGGAGACTGTCTCCCTGCTCCCTAACTGAACTGCCCTTGAAGACCTTGCACCACCATCCGAACAACGACGTTTGCGTCCCGGCCTGCCTACAGGCTCTTCCCGAGGGAGAAACTCAATGAGCACAGAAAACCCCAATCTCACATATGCCGACGCTGACCCGCAGGGCTTGGCGTCGGAGCTGCAGGTGACGCCGGCTGAACTGCGCCGCACCTCTATCTCGTCCTTCCTTGGTTCCGCCCTGGAATACATGGACTTTACGCTCTACACCCTCGCAGCAGCGCTGGTCTTCGGGCCGCTCTTCTTCCCCAATACGGACCCGGCGATGGCATTGATGGCGAGCTTTGCCGCGTTCGGTTCCGGGTTTCTCGTCCGGCCCCTGGGCGGAATCTACTTCGGCTACCTTGGCGACAAGTATGGGCGGAAATCCGTCCTGGTCATCACCGTAGGGATGATGGGTATCGCCACCCTGGGAATGGGCCTGCTGCCCACATTCGCCCAGATCGGCATCATGGCCCCGATCCTCCTGGTGCTCCTGCGGCTTATCCAGGGATTCGGCGCGGGCGCGGAGCTCTCGGGGGCCTCGCTGCTGCTGGTGGAATCCGCTCCTTCCAGTAAGCGCGGCTTTTATGGCGCAGTGGTGGCACTCGGAACGGCGACCGGAGTGCTGTTGGCCAGCGGACTGTGGCTGCTGCTCTCGCAGATGCCCAAGGACGACTTCCTCGCTTGGGGATGGCGTATCCCCTTCCTGCTGAGCGTCGGTACCACTCTTGTGGCGCTGTATTTGCGGCGGAGCGTGAGCGAGTCACCGGTCTTCGAGGCCGTCAAGGCGCGGCGTGCGGCGGCCCGTCTTGAGGCCCGGCAGCAAAGCATTTGGCGTGACGCTGCAGATTCAAAGAAGGCCTTCCTCGTCTCACTGGGCATCAAGCTCGGCGAAAACGGTTCGGTCTACCTCGTCAAGGGCTTCCTTATCGGCTGGACGGTTTCGGTAGTGAAGATGGATGCAAACCTGGTCACTACCGGTGTAACACTCGGCTCCGTGCTGGGCGTCGTAACAGTCTTGCTGACCGGGAAGCTCACAGACCGGTTTGGCCGGCGCAAAGTTTGGCTCTGGCTCTCGGGGTTCCAGTTCGCCTTCACCATTCCCGCGATGCTGATGATCGAAACGCGTAACCCCATATTGGTGGCCTTGGTCTTTGTTATCTTCGTTGGCGGTCCGCTGCCGAACCTGTACGGCGTGGAGTCGACCTGGCTGGTTGAAATGTTCGGGTCCAAGCGCCGCTTCTCTTTCATGACAACTGTCAAGGAAATCGGCGCCGTCCTGTCCGGCGGTCTCGGCCCCATCATCGCAGCCAGCGTCGTTGCTGCGACCGGGCCGGGGTGGATCCCGGTAGCCGGAATCCTCATGGCTTATGCCGCGATCGGTATTGCAGCAGGGTTCTTCGCCCCCGAAACCAGGGGCCGGGACCTCAATTCGGAGGCCGACGCGTTCTAAGTCGACGAAGCGGGCGACGGCGGAAGATTCCCGCCGTCGCCCGCTTTCGTTATACCGGAGGAGGCTAATACCCCGCTCTCCCCTTGTTGATTGCGGCGCGGGTGGCCCCACCCTCGCTCTAGATGTGGATCGGGAGCTGGAGGGCTGCCGTCCCATTTGGGTAGACACTGTGGCCAGGAGGGCTTGCCATCAGGGCATCGTTCCTGCTGTCCACCGTGATCGCAAAGTTCGCGCCGGGGTTTCTGGCACTGCGTGAATTACAGCTCCCTGTTGGGCGGCTTGCAACGAGCGGAAGGCGATCTAATTTCTCCGTCTGCTCGGATAATTCCCGTTGGGGACACTTGCAGCATGACGAAGCCATCGAGCGGTTACGTGTATATGTCGCCGATCAGATGTAGGTTTTGCTTAATCAACTTCAAGCTGCCGCCGGACACGAAGCTGTGTCCGCGTAGGGCCTCAATGGGGGTAAGACATGGAATTTGCAGAAAAACTTTCAGCGTTGGCCGCAAAGGTACGCCAGCAGCGGGGTGTTATCCAAACGGAAGAGGCAACGAAGAATGCCTTCGTGATGCCTTTCATTTCGACGATTCTTGGCTATGACGTCTTCAATCCACTCGAAGTCGTCCCGGAATTCGTCGCGGACGTGGGCCTCAAGAAGGGTGAGAAGATCGACTATGCCATCGTAAAAGATGGCGAAGTCCAGATCCTGATCGAGTGCAAGAAGTCTACTGAGCCGGTCAAGATCGAGCACGCATCGCAGCTTTTCCGGTACTTTGCTGTCACAAATGCGCGAATCGCCATTCTCACCAACGGCGAGGTCTACCAGTTCTTCACGGATCTGGACGCACCTAACCGAATGGATGCGAAACCATTCCTCGTGCTGGATTTGAACGACATCGACCAGTCCCTGATCCCCGAACTGCAGAAACTGTCCAAGGATGTCTTCGACTTGGACTCGATCATCAGCGCAGCCGGTGAATTGAAATACATCGGCGAGCTGAAACGAACACTGGCTGCACAGTTCAAGGAACCTGAAGATGAATGGGTCAAGTTCCTCACAGCGAGGGTCTACTCCGGACCTTACACGCAGAAGGTTCGGGAGCAGTTCACAACGCTGGTTGGGAAGGCCACCAAGCAATTCCTTAATGACCAGGTGAATGAGCGACTGAAGAAGGCCTTGGGCAACCCTGGGTTCCCGCAAACTGACGACACCATGGTTCCGGCCGCGGTCACCAGCACCCCCGTTGCCGAAGCCGATCTCGCTGAGGCCGACGCCTTGGAGACAACACTTGAGGAAATCGAGGGCTACCAAATTGTGCGGGCCATCGTCTGCAGCGAGGTAAAGCCGGCACGGGTGGCGCAACGCGACGCGAAGTCGTATTTTGCGGTGCTGCTCGATGACAACAACCGCAAGCCCATTGCCCGCCTCCACTTCAACCGGATGCAGAAGTACTTGGGCATATTCAATGACAGCAAAGAAGAGACTCGGGTGCCCATCAACTCGCTGGAGGAGATCTACGAGCATACCGAAGCACTTCGAGCGACTGTGAAGAGCTACCTGTGACCAGGCCCGAGTTGACGTTTACCGACTCCCAGTCGTTATGCCAGCACCAGTAGAGCGGAGCCCAATACTTTCATAACGATGAGTAGGCTGGCCAAGATCTAAACCTCCGCCACCGGCGCCGCGAACTGGGCCTCGTAGAGCCGCGCGTAAGCCCCGCCGGCGGCGAGCAGTGAAGCGTGCGTCCCCTGCTCCACGATCTGGCCAGCCTCCATCACCAGGATGAGGTCGGCGTCGCGGATCGTGGACAGGCGGTGCGCGATCACAAATGACGTCCGGTCAGACCTCAAAGCACTCATGGCCTTCTGCACCAGCACCTCGGTCCGGGTATCCACGGAGGACGTCGCCTCGTCAAGAATCAGCACCGAAGGCTGTGCCAGGAACGCCCGCGCAATCGTCAGCAGCTGCTTCTCACCGGCGGACACGTTGGAACCTTCGTCGTCCAGCACGGTGTCGTACCCGTCGGGCAGGGACTTCACGAACCGGTCCACGTACGTCGCCCGCGCTGCCTCCAGAACCTCGGAGGAAGAAGCCGTAGGCCGGCCGTACGCGATGTTGTCCCGGATGGTCCCGCCGAACAGCCACGTATCCTGCAGCACCATCCCCATCCGCGAGCGCAGGTCGTGGCGGGTCATGGTGGTGATGTCGACGCCGTCCAGAGTGATCCGGCCGCCATCGAGCTCGTAGAACCGCATCATCAGGTTCACCAGCGTGGTCTTGCCCGCCCCAGTGGGCCCCACAATGGCTACCGTCTGCCCGGGCTCCGCCACCAAGGAAAGCCCAGTAATCAGCGGCTTGTCCTGCGAATACGAGAAGGACACGTCCTCAAAAACCAGGCGCCCCCGCGAAGCACCGTCCGGGCTCTGCAACGAAGCCCCGGCAGGGTCCGCCGACTGCTCCTCCGTATCCAGCAGCTCAAACACCCGCTCTGCAGACGCCACCCCGGACTGCAGTAGGTTGGCCATCGACCCCAGCTGCGCCAGCGGCTGCGTGAACTGCCGCGAGTACTGGATGAACGCCTGCACATCTCCCAGCTGCATCGCCCCGGAGGCCACCTGCAGCCCGCC